>NC_014371.1:600000-957500 GCF_000144405.1 Prevotella melaninogenica ATCC 25845 | reverse complement strand
TTTTCTCTTTACAGTTTGTTGAGCATTGCTTGCGTAAATCTGATAGCAGGTCCAACGATTGGACATCTTTTCAATGTCCCATTCAACGCTGTAATTAATCTCACCATTGCTTAGTTTATGAGTGAGGACAGTACTATGCCCACCCTTTAGCTTAGGAAATTCCAGGCGGTGCGTTGCTGTACGCAAATCTTTGAGATTTGAGTTTGTGTTATTGGTTATAGTTTCTGCAATTCCTGATTTATTAGAATTATCATCGTCCTTGCTACATGATGTGATTGTGCTAACTGTAAGGAGTGTTAAGCCCCACACAGTTGTGTATCGTATTATCTTATTCATTTTTTGTCTTTGGATGGTTGACTATGAAGTTTTAGCTTGTTTGAAACAGACGGGTTATGAGTAGACGTCTATTCTCTGCGTTATCCCCAATCTTTAGCTTCCTATGAAGCCTTATCCTTTATCTTATACAATCTGTAAACAGAGCAGTATTCGTTTCTGTTCTGTTGAAAGCAAAAGTGCGAGCAAACGTATATGCAACTACGTTTGTCCGCACTTTGTATGTAATAATGTCGAAGGGTATTATCGATTACTTCTTCAACTTACCGTAACGGCTCATGAAGCGGTCAACGCGACCTGCTGTATCGACAAGCTTACTCTTACCAGTGTAGAATGGGTGAGAGGTGCTTGAGATTTCGACTTTTACCACTGGGTAAGTTTCGCCTTCAAATTCTACTGTCTCTGAAGTTTTGCATGTAGACTTTGTAAGGAACATATCGCCGTTGGACATATCCTTAAATACGACGGGGCGATAGTTTTCTGGATGAATACCTTGTTTCATTTTATTGTTATCTAATTGTTAATAATATACTTGTTGTAGTCTTTCCTTTATCAAAAAGGGTTTAGACACTTTACAGGGTGCAAAATTACGAATAATTCTGTAGGTAGCCAAATATTTTAAGCTGTTTTTTAGGCTCATTCGTCATTTCGAGTGATACAACTAAAAATATCTACGTTATAAACTTTTGCTTCCCTTTAGGTCATTTCGTAACCCCAAAGTTTCCTTATACTTAGTAACTCCGTGTGTCATGAGCCTCCGCACCATTGGTGTTTACCATGCGCACCATTGGTGCGGGGCTTTTGCACGTAGATAAGATAAGGGAACTTTACTTAACTTCTACGTTCTTGATTTCCCATGTACCAGCTGCTGATGTTCCATCACAAGTGTAGAGGAAACCTATGCGGACATTGCTTTGACCAGCATAAGCAGAAAGATTACATGTTGAAGTAACAAACTTCCAATCTTTAGCAGGATATGTAGAAACAGGGACATCATGCCAAGTTGTTCCGTCAGTTGATACTTGAACCTTGAAGTTGTCAGCTGCTGTTGTGAAGAAGTTTGCTGCAACTTGGAAAGTTAAGGTTGCTGATGTCTTTCCAACAAGACTAAACGCTGGTGACTCTAAGCGACTTTGTGCTGCATAATTGGTATTATTCTTATATGATGATGCCTTCATATATTTTTTACTTGCATCATGCTTCCATACGAAAGAAAGGTCTGCTGGGAGTGTAATGTTATTGATAGTAAAGTTATCCATACCAGTCTCAAACTTAGCGGTAAGACCAGTAGCAGCAGGCTGAGGAGTAGAAGCACCGCTGATAGAGATAATCTTATTGTTCTTGTCAATCTCCATGATAACCTTGCCCTGCTTATTGGTGAAAGCCTTCAAGTTACCCTTAACAACTACCGTCTGACCAGCTTGAAGATCAGTCTTAGCAGCGAAGTCGGCACCATTGAGACCCTTACCAGAGAATACCTGGAGCGTCTTGTCTGTACCGTTATCAGAGATATAGTAAGTGATACTCTTATAGTTCTCGTTATAAGAAACGACCTCAGAGATAACACCCTTTACATAAGCCTCGCCCGTAGCAGTCTGGTTAGCCTGAATCTTTTGTACAGCTTCAGTAACAGTCCATGCAGTAGTCTCTGTATTCAAGTCAGCTGTTGGTGTTGGCTGAGCAGCCTTATTACCATTGAGAGAGTAGATATAGTTGCCCTGTGTGAACTCCTTCGTACCCTTGAAGTTTACAAGTTTACCATATACAACAACCTTATCGCCAGCGTTAAGTTTATCGCTTGCAGTGAACTTCTTATTACCAAGTGCATAGCCGCGATATACAGTCAACTGTCCGTTGGTTGTTCCATCGTCAGAGATAAGATAGGTAGCATTACCATAGTTGGCAGCATCAATCTCCTTGACACTAACGATTGTACCAGAAACATATACCTCCTTATCAAGGTTCTGACCAGCATCAATATACTTCAACGCTGCAGCAACGTTGAATGGGGCAGCCTCTGTACCAGTTCCAACAGTAGGAGTGGTAGGTGTGTTTGTGTTGTTATTGTTGTTCTCTTCAAATGTAACACTGTATGGAGCTGGAACATCCTCACAACTTGTGAAGACAGTTGTAGTCATAGCCAGCGCCATCATTGAATAAATAATCTTTTTCATATTCTGTATAGTTATTTGTCTTGTTAATTAATTGAGATAATCTTACTGTTACGACCAACCTGTGGGTTTGATGTTGCCTCGTAAAAATCCAAAGTTCCAAGGATAAGAACCTTCTTTCCTACACTAATCTGTGAAGGGTCAGTGAACTTATTACCATTCAAGTACAAGCCACGGAACACCTGCAACTGGTCAGTTGTTGTCCCATCATTAGACAGGTAGTAACGAGCATTACCATACTGAGTTGAAACCTCATCTATCTGTGAGATGATACCCTTGATATAGTAAGTGTTAGCATCCTTCTTGTTCAACTTTGCATAAGCCAAAGCACGTGTGATATCCAATGGGTTAGCCTGTGTACCATCACCCTTGCCAGGGAGTCCCTTGAATGGGTCAACCTTCTCAGCAGGCTTGATGTCATCAAGTGAGCGGATGATAATTTCCCACTGGTTGTTGAAACGTTTGAAGATACCAACGATGTCAACCTTACCAGTTGGAACCTTGCTATTAGCGAATTTAGCAAAGTTGCTATTGTAAACGATAACCTTTCTGCCGTCCTGCTCGTTTAGGGTCCAGCTAACGCTACCCGCACCGCCATTAGCATCAGCGAAAGTATCAGTAACCTTACTACTGTTGCTGCTCTTGAAACTTACGTTACGGATAATACCCAACTTGCCGCCATCAGTATCGAGGTCCCAAGTTGTTGCGTTGGTACCAGAAGCAAACTCAGTAGGTTCAACCTTATTACCAGAAGAGAGAATCTTATAGTGCTGATCCCAAACAGTACGGCTGATACGACCAATGGTTGTTGCACCAGCAGCATTCACAGAAGGAACACCAATCTGTGCCTGCTTGCCATAGTTGCCTACGTAAAGGTCCTTCAGACTTACCAAGACCTCCGTACCGATAGGTAGTGCACCATGCAAACCACCCTGAGCAACACTAACGATAATAGCACCTGTTGCGTCCTGTAAAGCTAACTCCTGATAGATGTTACCAGCAACGTCAGAACTTGTAACGATAGCCTTTATCTTGATATCGTCTGTAACCTTAGCGTAGCTGACGCCATCACGGTAATCCGTCGCAATATAGTTAGCAAACTTACTCTTCAGCTGAGCAATAGAAATGACATTTGTTTCGGTCAGTTCATTGTTGCCGTATGGTGCAGAACCTGTTTCAGCTGGCTCTGCATAGCTATCGCCCATACAAGATGCAAAGAGCACGCAGACAGCTGCCATCATTAAATATTTCAGTTTCTTCATAATCGTTTCCTGTATTTAGTTTTAGAATTTGTAAGCTACGTTCAACATACCATTGATACCATTCACGTAATACTTCTTAGGATTGCGGTAGAAGTCGTAAGCACGTGTTGTAGCAGCTCCAGTAGTCTTGTTGACAGTGTAGTTGCTGCGGCCCTGTTCATAACCACCACTTACAATCTTCTGGTTGTTCAGTAAGTTGGTAATCATCAAGTTGATAGACAAACTTCCATGGCGGAGATAAAGACTCTTACCGATAGAAGCATCGAGCATAAAGCCACCATGTCCCTCAGTTTGTGCGTAAGGAGTATAGTTGCCATTAGCATCCATACCGCCAAGCGCAGTACCCATTGTGCGGAGTGTGTTGCCATTACGGAGGCCTGGTGCGTAAGAGAGGTAGATACGATCATAGTAGTTACCGCTCAGGTCAATGAACCAACCACCCTTGTGGTAGCTGAGGATTGCGCTGTAAACACTCAGCGGAGTACTTGCCTCGCGCATCCCCTTATTGTAAACAACATCCTTGTTATAAGTGCTCTTAGTAGAGATCAAGTAGATAACATCAGCATTGTTAGCATTCTTAGCCTCGCTCCAAGTACCGAGAGCCTTGAAGTTAAGGAAGCTTGTGAGCTTAAAGTCAAGACCCAACTCAATACCATAGTAATTCTTCTTCATGTTTGTCATACTAACGTATGTGAAAGAGTTAGCATCATCAAAGTAGAAGTTCTGCCACTCGGTCACGTTTGTCATGTGGTTGTAGTAGCCACTGAGGTTAGCACGGAGCCAACTACCAGAGTACTGATAGCTAAGTTCGCTTGAGAAGATACGCTCATTGTGGAGGTTGAGAACGAAGTCATTGTTCATCTCTGGTGCTGAGAAAGCAGTGTTTGCACTTGGTGCACGATGCTCATAGCCCAAACCGAGAGAGAGTGCATTGCCACCACCAAGCGTAACGGTAGCATTAGACTTTACACCACCTGTAAGGAAGTTAGCATCCTTGCTCTTACCAGCAGAGTTGTCAGCAAACATACCATTGCGCATGTTACCTACGCGATACATGTTGTCATACCCAACTCTACCAGCTACCATATAGTGAAGTTTGCCGATAGTTTGTGCATAATTAGCCCAAAGTTTAGCACGGCGTACGTTGATATTATAGTCGTAACCGAATGTATCACCCTCATACACGAGCTTACCTAAACCCAAAGTACCGGTTGTGTTAAGGTCATACTGAACACGTGGGTCAGCTGCAGCGTAGGTTCCGAGGGCATAAGTATTGATATTATGGAAACTCTTTGCACCCAAGAGATCCTCCATTGTCTGATAGTGACGAGCTAAAGTCTGACCGAGTGAAAGCCCAGCATTAAACACCTTGTTCTTACCAAGATGGTTAGTAAGAGTAGAAGAAAGTGCAGTTGTCATTGCATCGTTGTGCTTAGCCTGCACGTAGTAAAGTGCATCCTCGCCGTTGGCTGCAGCCTGGCGGTTAGCATAGTAAAGTCGATCCCACTGAATCTGGCGGTTCTCCTTATTGCCCCACCAGTTGACAGCTGTCTGCCAATCAGAGAAAGTCTGTGCTGTACGATAGCGTGCATTGCTCTGATCCCACACGTCATAGTAGCTACTTGGAAGGTTCTTCCAGTAGTCAGGCTGTGGGTTTTCGCTGTTGTTATAGTTCAGCTTAGTGCTCTTATACATAGAATACTGAGCAAAAAGACTTGTTGTCAACTTCATCTTTTTATTGATATCCCAATCCCAAGTGAGGATAGCAGAAGGAGCGAAGTCGTTTACAACACGGCTATTGCGCTTGTGACCATTCTGATAACCCCAATATGGGTTGTACTGATAGTCGTTAGCAAGCCAGTAAGCCTCGTCAGTACTTGCGCCCTGTGTAGAACGCTCAGTTGGGTTACCCCATGTAGACAAAGCTAAAGAATGACCATTGTTCCACTTCTTCTGAACACCGAAGTAGTAAGACAATGAGTTATAGAAAGTACCCTCAACGTAACCACGGTTAGCCCAACGATAAGCAACGCTGGCAGCAATAGCCCAGCCCTTAGCGTTGAATCCACTTGCATAGTTGTACATACCACGGAGGGTATAGTTACGGTTAGCAGCAGAAAGCGTGAGACGATGTCCGCCAGCCATTGAACCAGCACGGAAGTCGTAGTTGTTACTTCCAGCCAAAGCTGTCATTGAGAAGTTATTGTTCTCAAAAGGAAGTGCATAGTCAACGTTACGTGTCTGCTGGTTTATACCACCTACCATAGAGTAGCGGAACTGTCCGCTTTCCATATCGTTCATAGGTGCACCATTGATATAAACATCGTTATATTTCTGGTTCAGAGCACGGTAACGGAACCGCATGGGCGAATACAAGAAACCCACTTGTGAAGCATAGACGTTACTGTTTGAGTTGAGAATCGTTACATTTTCGTTCATGTCATTGTTCTCACCTAACTGCGCTTCAGTGAAGGTGAACGCCGATTCATCCATAGCGTTGGCCGTTTGCGCCTGTTGGTTCGTCTTTGTATCGGTATTCTGTGCGACCACAATAGACGAACTGCATAGTGCTAAAACGGCAAGTTTCAGCTTTTTCTGCATAGTTGATTACATTAAATAGGTGTTATACTATAGACTGCAAAGTAACGAAATAAATTTGGAAATAGAAAGTCTTTTTGATGAATTTTTCGAGAATTATGCGTAAATGTCGGATTATTTACCGATATTTGCAAACTAAACGTGACTGTGTCCAGGATTCAGTTATAGGCTTTGTGTGTCTATACTTAAAAGTCGAGTGCATATCAGCTTATGCTTTTATTTTCGTATTATTGCTGATTCCCAGGGTACTATAAGTCTTTGTTTAGACGCTCTGATAAAAACAACAACATAAAAAATAATGAGAAAGTTACTATTAGTTCTTTTCTGTGCCGTTCTTTTCGGTACGTCAGCTTCAGCCCAGAAGAAGTTTTCTGTTTATGCTATAGGCTTCTATAATGTAGAAAATTTGTTTGATACAACACATGATGAAGGGAAAAACGACCACGATTTCACGCCGACTGGTAGTTATCAGTGGAACGAAATGAAGTATAGTCATAAGTTGCATAATATGGCATCGGTATTGGCAGAGATGGGTACAGATGTACTTCCGAATATTGGTTGTGCGGCTATAGGATTAGCAGAGGTTGAGAACGACCATGTAATGGACGACCTCACATCCCAGCCAGAGTTGGCGAAACGTGGCTATAAGTATGTACATATCGAAGGACCCGATCATCGTGGCATCGACTGTGCCTTGATTTATAATCCAAAACTCTTTACCGTAAGAAATACAAAGTTGGTACCTTATGTTTATGATTTACCAAAGGACAGCACTCGTGCTACACGTGGCTTCCTTACTGTAAGTGGTACATTGGCAGGAGAACACGTGACTATTGTTGTGTGCCATTTGCCAAGTCGTGGTGCAGGTTCTTACTATCGTGAGTTGGGTGGTAAGCAGGTAAAGGCGTTGAAGGACTCACTTCTTCGTGAAGACCCAAAGGTGAAGGTGCTTGTAATGGGTGACATGAATGACGACCCAACCAATAAGAGTATGTATGAGTGTCTGTCAGCAAAGGGCGAAATCAACGAGGTTGGTGCAGATGATATGTACAATCCTTGGTATAATGTCCTTGTAAAGGAAGGAACAGGAACTTTGCAGTATCAGGGCAAATGGAATCTCTTTGACCAGATTATCATGACTCCTAACTTGCTGAATAAAGACGGTAAGAAAGACTTCTCAGAGTTGAAGTTCTGGAAGAACCAAATCTTCCGTCGTGATTATCTCTTCCAAGAGTCAGGTAAGTATAAGGGTAATACCAAGCGAACCACTGCTGGTGGTGTGTGGCTCGATGGTTATTCAGACCACTTACCAGTTGTAGCTTACTTTGCTAAGCAGCAGTAAAGATTATTAGGCTTATTAGGCTAATTAGTCCAATAAGCCTTATTGAGAATAATAAAACAATGGAAATAGAAACCCATCCTTTTGAACCGTGGCTCCCATCCAATGCCAAATTGTTGCTGTTAGGAACCTTCCCACCAGCACCAAAACGTTGGTGTATGGAATGGTATTACCCTAATTACACGAATGATATGTGGCGAATCTTTGGTCATATCTTCTTCGGTGATAAGCAGTATTTTGTGGATGAAGAAAAGAAGACCTATAAGCTTGATTTGCTCAAGTCCTTCTTAAAAGAAAAGGGCATAGCTATCTTCGATACTGCCTTGCGTATCTATCGTACAACAGGTACGGCGTCTGATAAAGACTTAGAAATCATTGAGCATGCTGACCTTGATGGCATGCTTCGTTCATTGCCAGAGTGTAAGGCTGTGTTGGCAGCAGGGCAATTAGCAACAACGGTCTTTACAGAGCATTATGGTATTGATGCACGTAAGATGAAGATGGGAGATCGCAAGGAGTTTAGCTTTGAGGACCGGACATTATACCTTTATCGTGAGCCAAGTAGTAGTCGTGCTTATCCGATGAAGGTCGAGAAAAAGGCAGAGTATTACGAAAAGATGTTTAGGGATTTAGGGATATTAGGCAAATAAGCCTAATTGGGTCAATAAGCCCAATAATAAGAATAATAAAATCAACCAATATGAAGGATAAAATAACTATCATAGGAATAGCAGGTGGTACTGGTTCAGGAAAGACCACTGTAGTGAAGAAAATTGTAGAGAGTCT
The DNA here is from genome assembly GCF_000144405.1 of Prevotella melaninogenica ATCC 25845. NCBI lineage: Bacteria > Pseudomonadati > Bacteroidota > Bacteroidia > Bacteroidales > Prevotellaceae > Prevotella > Prevotella melaninogenica. Next base: position 949,011 of record NC_014371.1, on the reverse strand, counting down.
TCCTCCTCATTATGTGGCTGTTGTGCCGTTGGATTCTTATTATAATGACACGACAGAACTTACCGATGAAGAGCGCAAGGCAATCAATTTCGACCATCCAGACGCCTTTGATTGGAAGCTACTCATTAAGCAGGTGAATGAGTTGCGTGAGGGAAAAGCTGTTGAACAGCCAACCTATAGTTATATTCTCAGTAATCGTTTACCAGAGACTATTCATGTAGAGCCAAAGCCTGTAATCATCGTTGAGGGTATTATGGCATTGAGCAACAAGCGTCTGCGTGATATGATGGATCTCAAGATTTTTGTTGATTGTGATTCTGATGAGCGCCTTATCCGTAATATTCAGCGTGATACGATAGACCGTGGTCGTACGGTTTCAATGGTTGTAGACCGCTATTTAGAAGTATTGAAGCCAATGCATGAACAGTTCATCGAGCCTACTAAGCGTTATGCTGATGTGATTATCCCACAGGGAGGTGAGAATGTAAAGGGTATCAACATCCTCTGTAAGTATATCGAAGGCTTAATACCAGCGGATTAAGAATATGTAAAGACAGGCGATTGCCTGTCTTTTTTTATTGAGGATATTAGACTTATTGGTCCAATTAGGCTAATAAGCCTAATAATAAAAGCTTCATCCGATATGTAAAGTTATAAAGTTTACTTCTGAAAGTGGATCTTCTGTATGAGAGATGAAACGCTCTTATTAACGTGCGGAGCCTCCGCACATATGGTGCGGAAGGTAAACACCAATGGTGCGAGTGGCTGATAGTAATCGATTGGGCGGTTTATAACCTTATTAAATCCAAATAGGAAACAATACCATAGTAAGGACTATATATAAGCTTAACTTAGAGAGTTGGGTTAAAATGTTAGGTGTCATCTCTCCTTGAACCTTTTGATTTCTATATAAAGATTGAATAGTTTTGAACGCTATATCACGACACTCTTTACAAGAAAGTTTACTTGAAACAAGTTTTGCTGTCATTGCTATCATCCAATGTGTTCTCCTAACTTGTTATTTTACAGTTAGATAACTTGAAATGTTAAAATGACAGCAACATAATATAAAACTATTCTTGTAAGATTTGTAATAGTTTTCTCTCGTATATAAGATTGATTCTTCTCACTTCATAGATCAGAATATCTAATAAAAAAGCGACAGCATCAAGGGATAACCTTTAATGCTGTCGCTTTTATGTTGGAATCTTTTGTTTTATCTGATTCTGTCAGCTGCTCTTACCAAGGCTTCATCGGCAAGGATAGAGTGGCGTGCAAGCCACAAGAGGATGAAAGCTACGAGTGGAAGACAGGCCGCAAACTTTATGTGGAAGTCGAAGCCAGTCATCAATACTTGGCTGAACACACCATAAACCACATACCAACCAATAATCATTAACATGGAGAACGTACAGAAACGAGCCTGACGCTTGCGGTTATGATAGTCGAAGATGGCGAAGAGGTTGATAGGACAAGTTACTAAAAGAATAGCAAACAACGCCCATACGTTAAAGTCCTTACCACCGTTAGCATCGCTTATCCAGAGATTCATTAACATGCTCTCTGCACCCATACCCTTTGGTTCAAAGCCACCTACAGGTAGACAGAGGCACGCAATGGTAGTAAGCAATGCAAGAAACAGGAATACAGTTTGTTTCCTCTGTATCATAATTTAATCTTCTTCCTCGTTCAGAGCATCCTTAGAAGGATCGCGCCAATAAACGTCACCATCGATGAACTCCTGAGTAGCTAACAAAGTTGGCTTAGGTAGTTTCTCGTAGTAACGGCTAATCTCAATCTGCTCACGGTTCTCAAATACCTCGTCAAGAGAATCGTTATAAGAAGCAAACTCAGCAAGTTTCTTACTCAAGTCCTGCTTAATTTCAACCGAGATTTGGTTTGCTCTCTTTGCTATGATAGCAACACTCTCATAGATGTTACCAGTATCTTTCCAAAGTTCCTGAACATCTCGGGTTACCGTATTTGACGGTGCTTTTGACTTCTTGTAATCCATTCTAATTGTCTATATTTTATAAGTCTATTATTCTTTAATCTTTTGTAATTTGCTTACACTTCTTGATGTAATCCTCAGCTGTTTTGCGTTCCTTTGACTCTGGGTACTCGTTGATAAATCCGTAGCACTCGTCTTCTGCATCCTGGAAACGTTGTACCTTCTTCTCCTCAACACTCATTTGAGCAAGTTCAAACTTACTCTTCATAACAAGGATGGCGAAGTTCTCGCGTAAGTCGCTATAAGGATAATCGTTCAAAGCATTCTGTGCGGTGATGATACAAGCCTCATAGTTATTACCACCACTGGTGCAGTTACCAAAGTAAGAGCCAAGGTTATAATATAACTTTGCATTGAGATACTCCTTGCGGACAAGCTTATCCTGCAATGCAAAGAGGCGTTGCTGAGCAGTTTCTTTCATCTTGCCATTTGGGAAGATGTCCAAATACTCTTGGAAAGCTGCGATGGCTGCGACGGTAGGAGTCTGGTCAAGACGTGGCTCAGGGGTTCCTTCAAAGAGACTCTGTCCAATGTAGAAGGATGCCATTTCAGCATACTGACCACGTGGGTAAGTCTGGTAATACTTCTTGAATGTCTCTGAAGCAGCTTGATAATCCTTCAAGCAATACTCCGCCATAGCGAGCATATAGAGACATTCCTGTGCGTTATCAGTACCTTTCTCGATTGTCACAAGGTCTTGCAAAAGGGGCACAGCAAAGCCATACTTTCCCTTTGCAAAGCATTCCTTTGCAAATTCGTATTTATAATCGTTGTTAGTTGTCTTGTAGACTTGATTATATTCGTGTGCGCAACTTGTCAATAGCAAAACAGCGCAAATGCCAATGAGAATTCTTTTCTTCATAATTTGACTTTGAACTGCAAAGTTACATATTATTCTATAAATACGCAAAGGAGGTTCGCTTTTTTAGCAAAAAATCACTATTAATTATGTACTATCAGCGCTTTTTTGTATCTTTGCAATCAAAGATTGATTCACTTGACGTATAGAAAATGAACTTCAAATTAACATCGAAATATAAACCGACGGGCGACCAGCCGGAGGCAATCAGAGAACTTACAGACGGATTAGAGCGTGGTGATAAGAGTCAGGTGCTCTTGGGTGTGACGGGTTCGGGTAAGACGTTTACAGTTGCGAACGTGATTGCGAATGTCAATAAACCCACACTTATCTTGTCGCATAACAAGACTTTGGCTGCACAGCTTTATGAGGAGATGAAGGCTTTCTTTCCCGATAACGCTGTGGAGTATTATGTCTCTTATTATGATTATTATCAGCCAGAGGCGTATATGCCTGTGACGGATACCTATATTGAGAAAGATCTTGCGATTAATGACGAGATTGATAAGTTGCGTTTGTCGGCTGTATCTTCTTTGTTATCAGGTCGTAAGGATGTTATCGTTGTGTCTTCCGTTTCGTGTATCTACGGTATGGGAGCGCCAATAGCCATGAAGGGAAATGTCATTTCTATCAAGAAGGGTCAAGTCATTGATCGTAATGATTTTTTAAGACGCTTGGTCGATGCGCTTTATATGCGTAATGACATCGAACTACAGCGTGGAAACTTCCGTGTGAAGGGTGATACGGTGGATATTGCAATGGCTTATAACGACAATGTCCTGCGTATTACGTGGTGGGATGATGAGATAGATTCTATCGAAGAGGTGGATGCTGTCGATTTCCATCGCCTTGCTACCTTCGATGCTTATGAAATTTACCCAGCCAATCTCTTTGTTACGTCTAAGGAACAGACCGAAGGAGCCATTCGTCAGATACAAGATGACTTGGTGAAGCAAGTTGATTTCTTCACTGAGATAGGGGATAACATTAAGGCACAACGTATCAAGGAACGTGTGGAGTATGACATAGAGATGATTAAGGAACTCGGTCATTGCTCTGGTATTGAGAACTATTCACGCTATTTTGATGGTAGAGAGGCGGGAATGCGTCCTTACTGTTTGTTAGACTTTTTCCCAGAAGATTACTTGATGGTGATTGATGAGAGCCATGTGAGTGTACCGCAGATTTCAGCGATGTATGGTGGCGACCGAGCCCGAAAAAAGAATCTTGTGGAATATGGTTTCCGACTTCCTGCAGCCTTTGACAACCGTCCGCTTCGCTTCGAGGAATTTCATGATTTGATTCATCAGATTATCTATGTGTCGGCTACCCCAGCTGATTTTGAGTTGGCTGAATCGGAAGGTGTTGTCGTTGAACAAGTTATCCGTCCTACTGGTTTGCTCGACCCAGAGATAGAGGTGCGCCCATCAGAGAATCAGATTGACGACTTGATGAACGAAATCGTTATCCGTGCAGAGAAGGAAGAGCGTGTTTTGGTGACGACACTGACCAAACGAATGGCAGAGGAGTTGACCGAATACCTGCTGAATCACGATATCCGTACGGCTTATATCCATAGTGATGTTGCCAGTTTGGACCGTATTAAGATTATCAACGACCTCCGTGCGGGTATCTATGATGTTCTTGTGGGTGTCAATCTCTTGCGTGAGGGATTGGACTTGCCAGAGGTTTCATTGGTAGCTATCCTTGATGCTGATAAAGAAGGTTTCCTCCGCAGTCATAGAAGTTTGACACAGACGGCAGGACGTGCGGCTCGTAACGTGAATGGAAAGGTGATTATGTATGCCGATAACATCACAGAGAGTATGCAGAAGACCATCGATGAGACAATGCGAAGACGTACGAAGCAGTTGAAATACAACGAGGAAAATAATATTACTCCGACACAGATTGTCAAAGCAATTAAGGGTACACTGCCAGTGGGTGGTGAATCGAATCTCACCGCAGAGACAGCTTCTATCGGTAGGAATGTCGGACAGGCATACGTTGAACCAAATAATGGTGTTCTCTTTGCTGCTGACCCAATTGTTGCGAAGATGAGTAAAGCACAGTTGGAGAAGAGTATTGCTAATACAACTATCCTCATGAAGCAGGCAGCAAAAGACCTCGACTTCCTACAGGCAGCGCAGTATCGTGATGAGATAATACGTTTGCAGAAGGAGTTGGAAGGGAAATAGGCAAGACAACAAAGCCAATCATCCAGCCCAACGAAACCAAGCTAACGAAACCAACCAGCCCCTCCCCCGACCCCTCCCCCAAAGGGAGGGGAGTAAAATGCGAGATACCCCAGATGTAAAATGTAAAAAGAGGGGTAAGAGAAGGGCGAAAAAATGTTTGTTTAGTTCGTTTGGGTCATGGTGAAAAAGTTGCTACGAGGTTTTGAAAAACTATTACAATATTTTAGGTAAAGAATTTCTGATATAGATGAAAAATATGAATAAAAAGTAGGTTTGCAATCGGCAGTAAATCAGTAGGTTATAAAATAGCTTTTCAAAAGGTGCTTAATTGGACTTCAAAAGGGCGTTAGTAAGGGTCTTAAAGGGCACCTTTTGCAAGCCAATTGGGCGTCTTTAAGAAGCCAAAAGAGCATGTTTAAGAAAGTGGAATATGAAAATATAGGACAAATTATACCACTGTAAACATTCGTTCTTTTGTTACTTTGTCTTTGCATTACCCTGTTTTGTTCTTTTGTTACTTTGTCTTTGTAATACCTTGTCTTCCGTTTCATCTGTTACTTTGTATTTATAATACCTTGTCTTCCATTACCCTGTCTCAATAAAAAAAGATAAAAACTTGCTGAAAGGTTCGATAAAGCAAACAATAATTTGTATCTTTGCTTGTTAAATTGTCATTAGATAAAAGTTTGAACATATGAAGAAATTTTTGATATTCTTGTTTATGTGCCTTCCAATGATGGCTGCGGCACAGACTACGCTGACTCCAGAACAGAAGTTGGAACAGGCACAACGCCAGTTAGAAGAGGCTAAGGCTGCCTTGGAACAGGCGAAGGCAAACGCTGCAAAAGCGAAGGCTGAGGCTGAAGCAAGAGCCAAGAAGGAAGCTGAGGATAAGGCGAAAGCAAAGGATATAGAAAAGAAGATTGCTGATATGAAGGCTGAGGCTGAACGATTGTCACGTGAGGCGGAGGCACTCAGTGAGGCTGCTAATAAAGCTCAGACGACTACAGTAGCACCAGCAACAAAGGCTGCGGCAACCACTACAAAGGCTGTTAGCAACGCTTCATCAGATGCGTGGGTTGTTCCAACAACGCCAGCTACTGCTGCTGCACGTGCAAATAAGAACGTGAGTACAGACACTAAAGCAAACAAAGACCTTTATCTTCAGAAGGGTATCATACCAGAGGTGAACGGTCAGGTGGTATGGACTGAAACATTCAATGTACCCGGAGCAACTGCTGACGAACTCTATGACAAGGCGTTTGCTTATCTTACAGAACTTACGCAGGGCGACAATCAGTTGAGTGGTAGTAAGGTTGCCTTGGTGAATAAGGGTGAGCATAGTATTGTGGCAACGATACGTGAGAAGTTGATTTTCTCATCTTCGTTCCTCTCATTAGACTATACGCAGTTTAACTATGTGCTTCAAGCAACTTGTCGTGATGGTCAGGCAACATTGACAATGAATCGTTTGACTTATCGTTATGATGTTCAAGGCAATGTTTCTGACCTATCGGCAGAGCAGTGGATTACCGATAAGTATGCTGTCAATAAGAAGCAGACTCGTCTCTTGCCTGTATCTGGTAAGTTCCGTCGTGCTACTGTTGACCGTAAGAATAGTATCTTTGAAGGCTTCGCGCAGGCATTGAAGTAAGACAAAGAAGGGATATACTTTTGGGTGTGTCAGTGGTGATGGGTTGGGATAACGCCTTTATGTACGTTTGGTCTTTGCCTATTCTAATGCGCTGAATAAAGCGTTAAAGCAAAGCTACTGGCAAACACTTTTAATACAATAAAGAAAAGAAAATGGAACTACAGAATAGTACGGCACGTCGTCCAGAACGTCGTCGTCATAAACGTGAGACAGAAGATAGGTTTCTTCCTATCCGCCAATGGCTTAACATCATCTTTATGTTAGGTGCGCTTGTTGGTGTGATTGTCTATTTCTTAACTGATAACACTACGACTGGTACAATTATTATTCTTGTTTCGATGGTCTTTAAGATGGTCGAAAGCGTACTCCGTTTTATTCGTTAAATGAAGAAACTTACTATCTTATTTTCCCTTTTTGTGTTAGTGGCTAATGCTGCTATGGCACAGACAGACGGCACCACTCCGTATGATGATGGTACATTCACGGCTGATGGTTATAGAAACAATCGTAACATAGGACGTTCGGATTCTATACAAAGTGAGCATAAGGAGATACCACGTGGCTTGAAGGTGTGGACGATTGATGAACGTTTCGGTGACCGCAAAGCTGCTGTTCCCGATACGCTGTCGTATATGTATATGAATTCTAACCTCACTTACGGCAAGCGAGGGGAGTATAACACCTTAGGAAACTTGGGTTCTCCACGTCAGAATCGTATCTTTATTGATCGTCCTGCCACGTCAGAATTCTTCTTCCTCGACCCGTATGATATGTTTATCGTACAGCCAAACAACTTCCAGTTTACCTCAACCCTTTCGCCAATCACGGTTCTCTCTTATAATACCGCTGGTAACAGAAACAACGGAGAAGACCGATTTAAGGCAATCTTTGCGGTGAATGCGGGTAAGGAGTGGGGTTTTGGCTTTAAGTTTGATTACCTTTATGGACGTGGATATTATAGCAGTCAGAGTGCTTCTCACTTTAACTATTCAATGTGGGGAAGCTATTTAGGCGAACGCTATCAGGCACATCTGCTTCTTTCTCTGAATCATCAGAAGGTTACAGAGAATGGTGGTATTGCCAATGATGCCTATATCACACATCCAGAGTCATTCCGTGATAGTTATAGTGAAGAAGAGATTCCAACCATTTTGAAGCAGAATTGGAATAGAAATGATAATCAACATGTGTTCTTCAATCACCGTTATAGCCTCGGTTTCTTCCGTAAAGTGCCGATGACGGAAGAGGAGATTAAGGCAAAGCAGTTTGCTCTTAAATCTCAGAAAGCACAAGAAGCACAACAGGATAAAGAGAAGGCTCGTCGCCGTGCAAAGGCAAAGGGCGAGAAGTTTGATGAGGAAGCTTACGATAAGGAGAAGCGTTCTGCGGGCCGTCCAGATGATGCTGTCATTGCTGGAGATGCGTCACAAGTGAAGACAACAGCGGACAATGCGAATGGCAATGAGCGTATGACGGTTAATTTGGAGGACTCTACTCAGATGGCAAACCTCAAGAAACAGGATGCTTTGGCTAAGGATTCTACTCAGAAATGGATGAAGGACGAGTATGTTCCTGTGACGAGTTTCATTCATACAGTGCGTTTCGATAATTACCGTCGTATCTATCAAGCATACGAAACTCCGACTGATTTCTATGCGCAGAACTACTTTAACTATGGTACTGCAGCCAATGATTCGATTTATGATACGACAAAGCACTGGTCATTGAAGAATACCTTTGCTGTTGCTTTGCTTGAGGGATTCAACAAATGGGCGAAGGCTGGGCTGAAAGCTTTCCTTTCCTATGAGTTGCGCCATTATGTTCTTCCTTCAATGATAACGCCAAGTGCGAGTACTGTTGCCTTCTATAATGGTGACAAGACATGGAACCAACATGACATTTCTGTCGGTGGTCAGCTGTTGAAAACACTCGGTAAGACTTTCCATTATGATGTTAGTGCTGAGGCTTGGTTGGCTGGAAGTAGGGCAGGGCAGGTTCATGTTGATGGTCATGCTGACCTCGGTTTCCCTCTTTTGGGTGACACAGTTCAACTCGCAGCAACAGCTTTCTTCCACCGTTCTGCTCCATCTTTCTTTATGGGTCAGTACTATGGTAAGCATTATATGTGGGACAATAACCTCAATCAAGAGATACATTCTCGCATCTTGGGTGAGTTCTCTTTGAAGAAGACACGCACCAAGTTGCGTGTTGGTTATGATGTTCTTAAGAACTATACCTACTTTGGTATACAAAACGACCGCATCCAAAGCGGTGATAACTACCTTGTACAGCACAACAACTTGAATGTTCATCAGTCCAGCAGTCCTATCAACTTGCTGACTTTACAGCTACAACAAGACTTCCGTTTGGGTATCTTCAACTGGCAAAATGTACTGACATTCCAGAAATCAAGTAAGGCAGAAATACTCCCAGTACCAACATTTAACGCATATAGTAATCTGTTTATACGATTCAAGATAGCACGTGTGTTGGATGTTGACCTTGGTGTTGACGGTCGTTACTTCACAAGTTATTATGCGCCAGAGTACATACCTGGAATCGGTGCTTTTGGTATACAGGAGACCGATGCGAGCCGTACAAAGATTGGTAACTATCCACATTTGAATGCTTATGCTAACTTCCAGTTACAGCATACTCGCTTCTATGTGATGTTTACGCATGTAAACAGTGCTGATGGGGGTAAGTATTTCTATACGCCTCACTACCCATTGAACCAGCGTGTATTGCAGTTTGGTATCAGCTGGAACTTCTTTAACTAATCGTTTAGACATTCGAATACGTGATTTCAGAGAATGACAAGATAAAGACCAACAGTCTTTCTGCATGGGTACTTGCTGCGCGTCCGAAGACGCTCACAGGTGCAATGGTACCTGTAATGATAGGAACTGGTTGGGCTTGGAAGCTAAGTGGCGGGGAGAACTTTCGGGTTATCCCTGCCATTCTTTGTTTTCTCTTTGCCTTTCTGATGCAGATAGACTCCAACTTCATCAATGACTACTTCGATTGTTTGAAAGGTAATGATGATCGTGCCACTCGTTTAGGTCCGAAGCGGGCTTGTTCTGAGGGCTGGATAACTCTTCCTGCCATGCGCATAGGACTTGTTATCACTTCGTTGTTAGCTTCTCTTGTTGGTATTCCCCTCATCTTCTTTGGTGGTTGGGAAATGATACTCGTTGGTGCAGCTTGTGTTCTCTTTGCCTTCCTCTACACCACATTCTTTTCTTATCTTGGCTTAGGCGACGTCTTGGTGCTGGTCTTCTTTGGTATTGTACCAGTCGTTTTCACTACCTATGTCATCCTTCCTGACCATTCTCAAGCCCTGTGCTTTGAGGTTATTATGTCGGGTGTCATTTGCGGTTTGGTGATAGATACCCTGCTTGTTGTCAACAACTACCGTGATAGAGAGAATGATAAACGTGATGGAAAGATAACCCTCATTGTGAGAATAGGTGAGGAAAAGGCTGAAAAACTCTATTTAGCTTTGGGGCTTATGGCATTTATTCAGTTATCTTTCCTTCTCTCTTTAGAAGATAGGCATAATTTTCTTACATTTATTCTCTTGGTCATCATCTTTGCACCTTATAATATCTTGCATTACAAGACAGCCATGCTGATGAAGAAGATAAAGAAAGGTAAGGACCTAAATATCATCTTGGCGCAAACTGCTCGGAACATGCTAATCTATGGTATAGCAACCACGATTGCATTAGTTGGTTTATAAAACCGCTTTTAATTTCTCTCACCTAATCCCTCACTTCATCATCACCCAACATCCAACACCCCTCACCCAATCCCTATGTCCCAACCCAACCTCGAACTAATGAACTTTGTGGAGCGACAGATACTCCCACGCTATAATGACTTTGGAAAGAGCCATGGACTCGGACACGTGCAGCGTGTCATTAAGAGTTCACTTGCTTTGGCAGCCGTAACGGGTGCCGATGTGAATATGGTATATGTCATTGCCGCCTATCACGACCTTGGTATGGCAGGACCACGAGCCATTCATCATATCACCAGTGGTAAGATTCTCATTGCCGATGCACGACTTCGAAAATGGTTCTCAGCCGAGCAGTTGAAGATTATGAAGGAGGCTGTCGAAGACCATCGGGCAAGTAGTTCACGTGTACCACGCAGCATTTATGGTAAGATTGTTGCTGAGGCTGACCGTGACCTTGAGCCAGAAGTCGTCTTCTCACGTGCCATTCTCTATGGTATTGAGAACTATCCAGAGAAGAATGATGAACAGATGTGGCAGCGTTTCCGCGACCACATGAAAGAGAAATATGGTCGTTCTGGCTATCTGAAACTATGGATTCCAGGCTCACCGAATGCAAAGAATCTTGAAACAATCCGTAAGACGATTGACAGTGAGGCGGAGCTAAGAAAGGTGTTTGACCGCATCTATCAGCAGATACGTGAACAAGACGAAAAGAACTAACAAAATACAACTGAAATGACGAAAGAAGAATTAATGCGGAGAGCTATCGAACTCTCTGCCGACAGTGTACGAAATGGGGGCGGTCCATTTGGTGCAGTCATTGCCCGTAACGGCGAAATTATTGCCGAAGGAAGCAATGGTGTGACCATTTACAACGACCCAACAGCGCATGCAGAAGTCTCTACAATCCGCAAAGCGTGTCAGAAATTGAACACCTTTGACCTCAGCGGTTGCGAAATCTATACCTCTTGCGAACCCTGTCCTATGTGCTTTGGCGCTATCTATTGGGCTCACCTCGATAAGATCTACTATGCCAACGACCGCAAAGATGCTGCCGACATTGGTTTTGATGACGATTTCATCTATCAGGAGATAGCCGTGCAACCGCAATATCGCAAGAAGCCATCAGAAATCCTTTTGCGCAATGAAGCGTTAGAAGTCTTTAAGCAATGGACAGCAAAGACGGATAAAACAGAATATTGATATCCTCTAACGATAAGTCAATGTAAGCATACTGCTGTTTATATTGACCTTTTTGTTTATGAAATACTTACTACGAATAAACTTTTAGGTGATGAAGAGAAGAGTATTAAAGACGAGGAATATAATACTTTTTATCACAGTGTTCCTTTCAACGTTGATGATAGAATTCATCTTAGTATTCCTACAAGGCTGTTCTGATGGCGTAGGTCTTGCTTTCGATATAGATAAACAAGCTTTCGTTGTGGAGCAAGGTTGTGTCTGTGGTGGCTGCTTATACTTTAGCGGTGAAGATGCATCAGATGAGTTCTCTGTCATTTATAATAAGAATGTACACGCCTTTTGGTATGATAGTTACAATCCATCTGTCCTTGAAATCAACAACCTTCCCACTTGTTGTAATGTTGTTTTACGTGGAGATACCTTGTTTCTTCGTCGGCTTCCCTTACGACCAAACACCTCCTATGAAGTTTACCGTATGTCAGGTTGCCGCGGGACTTCTCCCCTTACTATCAAGACAGGCAGACAGGGTAGGGTAGTTATTGCAGAAAGATGATTACAATAAAATAATATTGATAGGTCAATAATTCTCACAAACCTTTGTCATTCGTATTTAATAGTATATGATTAAGCCTTGCTCATAGTCTTTTCTATTGATGTGTTGATGCTCCGCACATGTGGTGCGGATGCTTCGCACGTTTGGTGTTGATACTTTGCACCAATGGTGCGGAGTACCAAATCCCTTGTAATATATTCTCTGTCTGAAAACAACTTATGCCTAATATAATGCTACAAAAGCACACCTGCGTTTCTAAAATATAATGGAGTACAGAGCCTTAAATGCTTAATAATTGTTAAGCATACCCCTTTTATTTGATGTAATTATATATCTTTACAACCCTAAACAATTACTAACCCAGCTGCAAGCAAGAATAAACCTAAACGCACAACAAGTAAAAGAATAGTTTGAACGTTGTTGCAGTCGACTAAATAGAAGCAGGGTTACGCCTGAAAAGGCATACTACTATGTGTGTGACATGGCGCAGAGATGGCGATATGAACGCACATAATGGCGAATAGCCAACCTAAAATGAAGCTATAGATAACTGAAAACAATTTACCTAAATTTATACAAATGAACATTTATCTACATCGAACTATGAAAGCGATGGGCAGGCTTTTGCTCATCATGCTGTTGCTTGTCCCACTGTGTGTGGATGCGCAAACGTTAACAACAATCACAGGTTCTGTAAAAGACAGCCAAGGTGAACCGCTCGTCGGGGCAACTGTTATGCAGAAAGGAACGTCAAACGGAGCGATTACCGACCTCGACGGACAGTTCTCTATACAGGTGCCAACTGGCGTTACGCTGGTTTTCCGTTACGTAGGTTTTGACGAGTCAGAGTTGAAGGCAGTTGCTAATATGGCTGTAACACTGAAAAGTAATGTCAAAGCCATTGACGAAGTGGTGGTTGTTGGTTATGGATTACAAAAGAAAGCCAACCTCACTGGCTCCGTTTCTCAAGTGAAGATGAGCGACGTTTTGGGTGATAGACCTGTGGTGAATGCTGCAGCTGCACTGCAAGGAGCTATGCCTGGACTTACTATTGGTGGTGGATCAGGACCCGGTTATTCCAAGTCTTTGAACGTGCGTGGTACGCTTTCCATCAATGGTGGTGGTCCGTTAGTCTTGATTGATAACGTAGAAGGCGACCTGAGTACGCTGAACCCTGAAGACATAGAGAGTGTAACGGTATTGAAAGATGCTGCCAGCTCGGCTATTTATGGTGCGCGTGCAGCAGGCGGTGTGATATTGGTAACACTGAAACATCCGAAGAACGATGCTCGTTTCACAGCTAACTACAACTTTAGTTTAGGATGGGAACAGTCGCTCAACCATTTGGAGCAGGCTTCTTTGATGCAGTATTTGGATGCTTATCTTGAGGCTGGTTATTCTAATTCTTACTGGGCTGGTAATGGTGATGTAAGCAAGTGGCGCGACTATTTGCAGAAGTATCAGACTGATCCTTCATCTGTTGCAACCGTTGGTGATGGTATCTTCAAGGATACTGATGGCCGTGTTTACTGGTTGTCAGAGAAGAATTTGGCTAAGAACATCCTTACAACAGGTTCAATTACCAACCATAATCTGACCATCTCTGGCGGAACTGACAAGATACGCTACCGTGTTTCAGGAAGTTTGAGCCGTGAGAATGGACCATTGGTTACAGATAAAGATATGTTTAGACGTAAGACAATCAGCGGCTTTGTCTCAGCTGATTTGCAGAAATGGTTTACGCAAGAGGCAACCCTTACCTATACTAATTCAGTGCGACAGTCGCCTGAGAACGTTGGTAACATGAGTGGTTTCTATTCAACTCGTTTGATTAACTATTACCCAGAAGGACTCATTCCGGGTGATATCCTTGGTATTTCAGATGATTTACCATCGCAGACACCTCTTAATATGTTGACCAATGCACCTTCTGCCTTTAGTGAGCAGTCTGTGCCACGCATCTCTTTGCGCTCTATCTTCAAGCTGTTGCCGGGTTGGACTGTTACTGGTGAGTACACCTATAACCGCACTGATGAGCACTATCAGTTTTATTCTAACAGATTTAGATTTGCTGATGTGCAGTTGGCTGCTAAGTATTCAACCGAGAAAGGTCAGGACTTCTATCGTATGTATGATGCTACAACAAAGTATAATGCGTTGAATATCTTTACTAATTACGACCATTCTTGGGGTGCACATTCATTCAAAGCGATGGCTGGTTTCAACCAAGAAAAGTCGTTCTATCGCTATTTCTATGGTAATGTACTTGCTCAGGCAGTTCCTACCGTACCATCATTTGCAGGCGGAACAGGTGAGAAGACCATTGATGATAAGTACTCTGAGTATTCTATCCGTAGTGGTTTTGCACGTCTGAACTATTCTTTCATGGACCGCTATTTACTTGAATTAAACGGTCGTTATGACGGTTCTTCTAAGTTCCCTAAGAGTCATCGCTTCGGCTTCTTCCCATCAGTGAGTGTGGGATGGCGTTTAGGTCAGGAGTCGTTTATGAACTGGTCACGCAGCTGGTTGGACGACTTTAAGGTGCGTGCATCCTACGGTTCGGTTGGTAATCAGCGTATCAGTCCTTATCAGTTCTCACCTGTAATGAGCCTACATAGCAATGGTACTTACATCTTGGATGCTGAAGGAAAGACCACTTACATCACTTCTCCGGGCTTGGTAAGTCGCAACTTCACTTGGGAGAAGGTTACTACGCTTAATATTGGCTTCGATCTCTATGCCTTTAAGAATCGCCTTACCGCTACATTCGACTGGTTCGACCGTCGTACAACGGGTATGTTGGCAGCTGGAATAGAGATTCCTAAGGTTGTAGGTACAGCCGCTCCGCTGCAGAACGTGGCAGACATGAAGAACAGAGGATGGGAACTTAACGTCACATGGCGCGATAAGATTGGTGACTTCGGCTATCATGTAGGTTTCAACATCTATGATAGTCAGGCAGAAATCACGAAGTTTAATAACGAGTCTCGCCTGCTTTCAGACTATTATGTAGGAAGAAAAATCGGTGAAATATGGGGTTATGAGACGGATGGATACTACACCATCAACGACTTCAATGTAGATGATGCAAAGCATAAGACTTGGACTTTGAAAGAAGGTGTAGTAAAAATCAATGGTTATAATCCACAACCTGGTGACGTGAAGTTCAAAGACTTGCGTGTTGATGGTGTAATCAATGCAGGCGATAATACCGTAGATAACCCTGGTGACCGTAAGATAATTGGTAATGACGCAGCACGTTATCAGTTCGGTATTAGCCTCGGTGCTTCTTATAAGGGATGGAGTTTAGAAGTTCTTTTGCAAGGTGTTGGCAAGCGAGACTACTGGCTTGGCGGTCCAGCAATGTTCCCATTCGGTGGCGCAGGAGCAGGCGATGCAGTGTTCCAAGCACTCTATGCGAACCAAACCGACTATTGGAGAGCTAAGAGTTACGACCCATCAAGCAGCGATTATATGGTTCCTGTAAATCCAGATAGTAAGCTGTTCCGTATTTATGATCAAGGTAACAATGTGGGTTCTAACACTCGTGTAAGCGACAAGTATCTGCAGAATGCAGCCTATATGCGTATAAAGAATATCACACTTGCCTATACGTTGCCTAAAGAATGGGTAAGAAGAGCTTTCATACAAGATGCTAAGTTCTATCTAAGTATCGAAAATCTCGCTACATTCAGCAGTCTGCCAAAGGGCTATGACCCAGAAGGTACAGCGCCTTCTTCAACTGCTAACGCTCTAAGCAACGGCATTTCATGGGGCTATCCATATTACCGCACTATCTCTTTAGGTGCAAGTATCACATTCTAATCATAATAAGTACTTATGAAAAAGATATTAACAGCTATCTGTGTTGCAGCAACAACGCTAACGGCATGCAATGATAATTTTCTTGAGAAATACCCTTTGACCGACCTCACCGAGGAGAATGCGTTTAAGGAATACGATAACTTCAAGGCGTTTATGAACCCTTGTTATGAGATGTTTACGAACACCACGATTCATACCAGCATCAACAACAGCTATATGAATGCGCAATTCTATGGCGATTGGTATGGTGGATTGGTAACCCATCGTGATAATGCTCGCAACCCATATGCCTATCAAACCATCACGGCAACAGCTGATGGTGGAGGTTGGGACTTCTCTTATATCCGTCGAGTGAACATTATGTTGAGTCATCTCAATGACGGTGCGCTCACAGAGGCACAAGCTGCTCATTGGCGTTCGGTGGCTTATTTCTTCTCAGCTTACTGGTATATGGAACTCATCGACCGCTTTGGTGATGTGCCTTGGGTGAACAAAGTGCTTGACGAGAGTTCGCCAGAAAGCTACGGACCACGTACCCCGCGTGCCGAAGTGGCAGATAGTATCGTGGCGCGTTTGGAGTATGCTGCGGCAAACATTGGCAACTTTAACGATGGTGATAACACGGTGAATGCAAATGTTGTTAAGGCAGCTTTGTCACGTTTCTTGCTCCGCGAAGGTACATGGGCGAAGTATCATGGACTCAACGAGCCTTATGAAACCTATCTACGGAAGTGTCTAACGGTTTCGCAGGAACTGATGGATGCTTATCCAACCCTTTATAAGGGCGAGGATAAGCAAAACCAACCTGCTACTGGATATGGTGAGATGTGGACCACAGAGAGCCTAAAGGGTAAGCCGGGAGTTATCTTCTATAAGGAGTTTGTTAACAATGTTTTGATGAATCGTTATAACGACTTTGAACACATTGCTGCCAACTCTGCCGATGTACCTCAGTACACGGTGGATATGTTCTTGATGAAGAATGGTTTGCCTATTGGCAATACAGCGTCAGGCTATCAAGGTGGTAAGGGCAAAGATATGTGGGGTACCTTCGCTGATCGTGACCCTCGTCTTTACCAGAATATCCAGCCTCCTTACGTTGTTGCGCCTCATAAAGGGGCGGTTGATAACGTGAATACCTTCAAGAGTTGGAAGTTCTTGAAAGCGGGTGATAACAACCAAGGACACGTCGTTACAGCTGATGAGGCTGCCAAGTATCGTTACTACATCGACTATATGGGTGCTAACGAGAAGTGTTTGCGTGGTGGTTCTTACGGCGGTGAGGGTATGAAGAGATGTCCTGGACAGAACTGGGGTGCTGCGCTTACACCAGTGAGCCCTAACCTCACGACCGACTCTCGTGTACCATACATGCGTTGTCGTACGGGTTACTACTTCTGGAAGAACTATGATATGTGGGAGTTCTCAACCGGTTCTTCGGCTTTCTGTACAGCTGATAAACCAATCTTTAAGATTGAAGAGGTGTTGTTGAACTATGCTGAGGCTGCATGGGAATTGCAGCAGTTCGACCAAGCTGTGGCAGATAAGACTATCAACAAGCTGCGCGATCGTGCTGGTGTTGCACATATGACAGTGGCTGACATCAACGACAGTTTCGACCCTAATCGTGACAAGGGCAATGCTCCTTGGTGGACTGGTAAGGGCGGAAAGTTCGGCAACTACAATGTAAACCCAGTCTTGTGGGAGATTCGCCGCGAGCGTCAGATTGAGTTGTTCGGTGAGGGCTTTGCCTTCTATGACATTCGTCGTTGGGCAAAGGCTGCCTATTATGTCAATCGTCAGCCTTGTGGTTTGTGGACAACAGCTACTGACAATATCTATGCACCAAAGGCTAATGCCTACTCAGGTCAGTTTGTAGACTACGAGGAAATCATGAGAAGTGGTAGGGCTTCTGCTGAGAACAACAGTGCTGGAAGTGGCTGGATCTATACCTACGAGAGTCCACTTGCACATGGTGGATGGTTAGATACTTACTACTTAAGCATGGTTCCTACCAGTCAGCGTGCGCTCAACAAGCAGCTAACGCAAAACCCAGGTTATAAAGAACTCTTCGGTTTGAGCGACTAATCCGCTCATACCTCCTCATATTAAACATTCCCACACTAACTTTTCCACTCTCATTTTTTGACCGAGTAAAAGACTATGAGGTGATGGGAAGCCGAGGAATGATACGAAAAGAGGGATGCACAAGTTGATGTGTATCCCTCTTTAATCTCCTCTATTTTGTAAATAAACTTCAAAGGATGAAAATCAAAAGACGCTCTTTTGGCTTTCAATTAACGCCCAATTGGCTTCTAAAAGATGCCCTTTTGCAATGCAAGTAACGCCCTTTTGAAGTCTTACTAAGCACCTTTTGAAATGCTGTTTTGTAACTCATTGATAGCAAACGACTTACAAAATCGATTTTAGAGCTTGTTTTTCCCCCTTTTTAAGCGTAAATATATAGAAGCAATGTAAAGAAAATTCAATCCTTCCGCAGCGTAATAAAACATCGTTTTTAGCTGCAGAAAGTGGAATCCTTAGTCTTTCTTAGTGCTAAAAGAACGCACTATACATTTCTATAAGGGTTGAGAGCTGTTGTGACTTTGCATCAATCAGTTCCATTTTACAGTCTAACTGTCCGCGCTCACTATCTATCACCTCTAAATAAGTAGCTCTGTTATTGAGGTATAGTTTTTGAGCAGCTGAAACGGCTCTTACCAAAGCATCGTTCTGTTTCTGCTTAAATTGTTGGAGCAACTTAATGTTAGAAATCTTAGATTGCAGCGTACTTGTTTCAATAAAAGCTGTAAGCAATGTTTTGTCGTAATTATAAAGAGCCTCTATCTGTAACGCATCAGCCTGAGCGAAGTTGGCTTGAATAGCCTTCTTATTGATGAGAGGAGCGGTAAGTCCACCTAAGGCATTAAACGCCAAAGACTCTGGTAGTTTGAATAAGTACTTAGGGTTAAAAGCATTTAATCCAATAGCCGCAGAGATATTAAACGAGGGGAGAAACTCTTTACGCGCAGTCTCCACATCCCATTTCGCAGCCTTTAGCTGGTGCTCAGCTTGAATAACATCAGGACGTTGTAATAGGAGTTGAGTAGATAAGGAATGTGCAGTTGTAGGCATTGGCAGCTGTAAGAAGTCAACTTTTGTGCGTTGTATGGTTTGAGGAAATCTACCTAATAGAAGGTTTAGATTATTCTCCGTCTCAACGATAGACTGACGTAGAAGGTACTCATCAGCCTGTGCTTTAGCCAATTCTGCATCGAACTTCTCGACAGCTAATTGCGTATCAGCATCAGCTTCTTTCTGAATACGAGCGATTCTCACTGCATCCTTCTGTAGCGAGATGTATTGTTGCATAACCGATAACTTGTAATCAAGAGCTAACAACAGATAATAGTTCTCTGCTACATCTGCCACTAACTGACTTTTGATAGCACGTTGTCCAGCTTCAGAAGCCAAATATCGCTCTACAGCAGCTTTTTTACCACTATTTAATTTGTTCCATAAATCTATGGTCCAGTCTACTTGTAGTGATGGAGAGAGGTCTGGAATAACGGTTGGAATCTTATGCCCAGGAGTCATCTCCGTACCAACATTACCAGCTCCCTCAGCTGTGTAGCGGCCAACTTTAGAAACTCCCGCACCAATATTTGCTGTAACAGAAGGTAGGAGAGCAGCTTGTTTAGCATTAATCGCACTTCTTGCTATCGCCAGTTCCTGCAATGTAATCTTAAGATCTTGATTATTTTGTAAGGCAGTTTCAATCAGTGTCTGAAGCATTGGGTCTTGGAAGAACTCTCGCCATGCAGGAGATATGGTTACGCTACTATCCTTGGATAAGGCTGGTAAAGAGTCCTTAAGCGTATCTTTGGGCATTGTAGCCTGCGGTGTTTTGCAGGCAACGATGCTCATAAGGATTACAAGAATAGTAATGACATGATATAGTTTACTCTTTGTCGTCATGAGTACTTTCTTTTAATTGTTTGTTCTTATAACGTTTATCTTTCTCTTCACTCAGTGGCTTCTCCTTCTGATAATGTACCAATTTGTCAGTCATTCCAGCAAAGATATAGTAAAGGCCAGGGATGAGTAACAAGCCGCCTAAGGTACCAATGACCATTCCTCCGACAGCAGCAGTACCAATGGTACGGTTACCAATGGCACCAGCACCAGAGGCAAATACCAATGGAATCAAACCTGCTATAAAGGCAATACTCGTCATAAGAATAGGGCGGAAGCGTGCAATAGCAGCAGAGATGGCTGCTTGAGAAATCCGTTCGCCCGCATTCTTACGCTGAACAGCATACTCAACCATCAGTACGGCATTCTTTCCTAACAAACCGATGAGCATCACTAAGGCTATCTGCGCATAGATATTGTTCTCTAATCCACAAACTTTTAAGAAGAGGAACGCTCCAAATATACCCACTGGTAGGAATATAATCACAGGTAATGGCAGTAGGAAATTCTCATATTGTGCTGCCAAAATAAGGTAGACAAATACGAGACAAACCACGAAGATGACGATAGCCGTATTACCTTGTTCTGCTTCGTCTTTAGAGATACCAGCCCAGTCATAGTCATATCCTTTAGGGAGAGAGCGTTGTGCTACCTCTTGAATAGCCTGCAATGCCTGTCCGCTTGAGTATCCAGGTGCTTGTGCTCCTGTCACTTCTGAGGAGTTATAAAGGTTATGACGAGTAATCTCACTCATACCATAAGTCTTTGAAAGCGACATAAAGTCGGAATATGGAACCATCTGCCCATCTTCATTTTTACTATAAAGACTTAATAGATGATTAGGGAAATCACGATACTGTGGAGCAGCTTGTACAATTACTTTATAAGGTTTTCCGAACAGAATAAATCCTGTTTGGTAATCTGAACCTACTAAGATTGACAAGTTGTTCAGTGCCTTTCCGGGCTTAACTCCCTTTTGTAAAGCTTTCTCGTCATCAACATGAAGCATGTACTGAGGGAAGCTCGCAGAGTAGAAAGTGAACGCGTTACCAATCTCAGGGCGCTTGTTTAGATCTTTAACGAACGCCTTGCTTACCCGCTCCATCTCATGATAATCGTTTTTACCAGTCTTATCTAAGAGACGTAATTCGAATCCACTGGCAGCTCCATAGCCTGGAATTGATGGCGGTTCAAAGAAGTCTATGTTTGCTTGTGTGATGTTCTCACATTTCTGTTCCAAGTCACTAATAATCTCCTTTGCGGTACGTTTGCGATGTTTCCAGTCTTTGAGGTTAATCAAACAACTACCAGAATTGGCACTTGTTCCCTCAGAAAGAATCTCAAAACCAGCTAATGAAGACACGCTTTCGACGTCCTCTTCTTTCTCTGCTATCTTAAGAAGCTGTTGCGCAACAGCGTTAGTTCGTTCGATAGTAGCCCCTGGAGGAGTTTCTATTACGGCATAAATCATACCCTGATCTTCTTGTGGAATGAAGCCCGAAGGGAGTCCCATATTGATCCAATATGCTAATCCACAGAACACCAATATCAATATTATTGTTAAAGACTTCTTCTTTACTGTATGTTGTATGAGGCGTTCGTACTTACGGCTACCACTATCGAATTTAGCATTAAAGCGTTGCAGGACGCGTCCAATAAACCCTAATTTAACATGGTTCTCCTGCTCCTTTGTCAAGATAAGGGCACACAATGCAGGAGTCAAAGTTAGGGCTACAAAGCCAGAGAAGAGGATACTTGACGCCATTGTGATTGAGAACTGACGATAGAACATACCCTCTGGACCACCCATAAAGGCTACAGGAATGAATACAGAAGCCATAACTAAAGAGATTGCAATAATCGCTCCACTGATCTCCTTCATGGCTTTTTCCGTAGCTTCAACAGGTGAAAGTTTGTTGCGAGAGATCTCAACATTCACCGCTTCAATCACCACAATAGCATCGTCCACCACAATACCAATAGCCATGACTAAGGCAAAGAGGGATATCATATTGAGCGTTATGTTGAATAACATCATTGCAATAAAGCTGCCCAAAAGTGATATTGGCACAGCCATAATCGGTATGATAGAGGCGCGCCAATCCCCTAAGAAGATGAACACAACTATTGCTACTAAGATGAAAGCCTCAAACAAGGTGTGTATTACTTTCTCAATACTTGCATCTAAGAAGCGGCTAACGTCATAGCTAATCTCATAGTGCATCCCCTTAGGCATATCTTTTTGCAGATGAGCCATAGCGTCCTTCACCTTGGTGATAACGTTACGAGCATTACTACCATAAGCTTGTTTCAAGGTTACAGCAGCTGAAGGACGTCCATTGAAGGTTGAGTAGATATCGTATACCTCGCTACCTAAGTGTACATCAGCAATGTCTTTCAAGCGTACGATATTACCATCTTTATTGCTCTTGATGATGATATTCTTATATTCATCCTCTGTTGTGTAACGTCCTGGATACTTTAAGACATACTCTTTGACCTGTGGACGTTGTCCTCCACTCTCTCCCAACTTTCCCGGAGAGACCTCTATATTCTGATCTTCAAGTGCATCACTGACGTCATCTGTTGATAATCCGTAGGCTATCATCTTGTCTGGATGGAGCCATACACGCATTGCATAATTACGTGTACCAAGGATATCAAGGTCGCCAACACCATCGACACGCAACAACTCTGGTGATATGTTGATATCGAAATAGTTGTAGAGGAAGCCCTGATCAACCTTTGGGTCATCACTGTAAAGATTGATATACATAAGTATGTTTGGCTCTTCACGTGATATCTTTACACCTTCTCGAATAACCTCCGCAGGCAACTTATTGGTAGCCGATGACACACGGTTCTGAACATTTACAGCATCGACATTTGGATCGGTTCCCAACTTGAAGACGACATTTAGCTCTGCTTCACCATCGTTTCCCGCATTACTTTCGATATATTTCATGCCAGGAATACCATTCAAAGCCTGCTCCAAAGGGATGATAACTGATTTTACCAACAACTCATTATTTGCTCCTGGATAGTTAGCTATCACGTTTACCTTAGGAGGAGAGATGGATGGGAACTGCGTTATAGGTAGATTTGAAAGCGACAGAATTCCAATAAAGGCAATGACCAATGATACTACAATAGAGAGCACTGGTCTACGAATAAAGATCTTAAACATACCTAATTAGCGTTTAACTTATCCAACTTCATTGATGCTTGTGGAGAAACCATAGACACACGTACCTTGTCTCCATCGTTTACTTTCTGTATACCGTCAAGAAGATAACGGTCAGTAGGCTGTAACCCTGAGGAAACAACGTATGCTCCTGTAAACTCAGCATCAATCTTGATAGCACGTTGGCGAGCAATATTATTCTTGTCAACCACAAATACATACTTCTTATCCTGAAGCTCATAGACAGCTTCTTGTGGTATCAATATTGCATTTTTCTTTTGTATAAAGAGTTTTATCGTACCCGTCTGACCATTGCGTAAAAGATTGTTGGCATTGCTAAAGACGGCACGAACAGCAATCGTACCTGTTGAACTATCAAACTGTCCACCAATATCTAATATCTTTCCGCTTGCAGGAAAGACATCGCCATTCGCCAAAACAAGCTGTAGTGGAGTTTGTGAAAAGCGTTCTGGATGGAGGCGGAAATCTAAATAATCTGTTTCTGAAATATTGAAATAGGCAAACACCTTGCTATTATCTGATAAGCTGGTAAGTAAATCACTTGGCTCTACCAGACTTCCTGCTTTATTAGGAATACGCCCTAAGATGCCTGAGAAAGGCGCACGGATAAGAGACAGACGCTTATGTAATACAGCCAACTGATAGTCAGCTTCTGCTCCTTTCAACTTAGCCGTAGCCATGCGCTTCGCATTATTTGAGAGCACTTTGTTATCCGTTAGCGTTGTTACATTCTGCAAGTCTATACTTGCCTGCTCTGCTGCAGCCTTTGCCTTGGCAATCTCTTCGTTAGCACCAACAATTGCAATACGGAATAGAGGTTGACCTGCTTTCACAAACTGACCTTCACTAACATACACATCTTGCAAAATACCGGTTTGCTGAGAGTGAACTTCAATGTTACGTTGTGAGGCAATGTTTGCTACATAAGACTGTGGTAGGGAGATGCTTTCTACCAGTGGTGTCGTTGCAGTGTAAACTGGTTTTACTTGTGTTTCTTTCTTTGAATGACACGCACATAGAAGAAACATGATTGCAAGACAAGACAAATGAATTAAATTCTTCATAAATTGGTCTTTTTGTTTTCGTAAAAACAAGTGAAAAGTTAACGCGTTAATCCAACACATCTTGACTACTCGTTGTAGCCATATCTACTCATTCTGTTTTCTCTTTCCTATCCTATAATAATAGAAAACAGAACTGTCGTTACATCTTTATGGAAACTTATTAAGAAAAGTGTTTCCTAAAATACCCTTCAGAATCATTGCTTTGCGATATAGAAATGTATCCTTTACGTTACCTATTGGTTGTGCTCGCAAAGGTACGTCGTTTTTGTTTAGTATGCAAGTAATTCTGTGGTTAATTTTCTGCAGGTACTGAATAGTTTTCTCTGAAGTCATTTTTGTGGTTCTTCTGAAATATGGTTGATAAACAAAAAGGCTTATGTAATAGGCACACGGAGTCACGGAGGGGATGGAGGTAAACACAATGTCACGGAGGTGCCGACGGCACAAAGAGCGACGGAGGTATAGCGTACAGATTCTTGATAACTTTTGGGATAAATGCTTTGGGCATAAAGTTACTAAAAATGTGTGCAAGCAAGCTCCGTCGCTCTATGGCACCGACGGTGCCTCCGTGACTTCCATTGCTTTGTTTTAATAATCCTCCGTCCTCTCCTTTTCTCTGTGTGACATTAAGTCAAAGTTCTAAACTGAAGTGGCAAAACTTATCACTCCAAATTACCGAAAGCCCATTTTTGTTATAGAATATGTGTTCAACTCAATTGCTTTATGAGGCTATCACGTGTAGTTGGCTTGTTTACTTATTTCTCATTCTATTTGGATTAAGCTGTTTTTAGCGTCGTATAGTAGGTCTAACAAATAGCAAGTTACAACGAAAAATGGAATGAGTAAGAGGTAAAAAATGATTACATGGATTAGAGTGTTTGACCTAAAAGGATGGCGAAAAATAGGAATAAAAAGCGAGTTTGTAATCGACAGAGTATCAGTAGGTTATAAAAGTGGTTTTCAAAAGGTGCTTAATTGGACTTCAAAAGGGCGTTAGTAAGGGTCTTAAAGGGCACCTTTAGCAAGCTAAAAGGGCGTCTTTACGAAGCCAAAAGAGCATGTGTTGGTTTTGAAGTGTGTGAAAATAGTTTACAGAATGGAGCTAACGAAGGGCGGTTTTCTTGTTTTTAATGGAATTGTATGACGTTCACATGTCTCTTGTTTTCTTGTTGTCATCTTGTTTGGGCTTGAAATTTGGTATTGTTATTACGCTTTTATTGTAACGACAAGTAAGTCTGCTCGAAACTAAAATAAATCTGTTTATGCACTAATAGACGATAGTGTATAAACGGAAGAACCTTTGATTTTCTTTGGAACATCTTTTTTCTTCTCTCTTTTTTAGGTATATTTGCACTGAAATTAAATCATAATGGCAATGGAAATGATGTCGGCGGTGCGTCCGTTAGAAACTTTTGTGCCACCTCGTGCTGCTGGTCAGCGTGATGTCTTATCGTTGGCGCTTCCGCCAATGCCGCTGTTGCGTGTGGCTTTTGTGGGTGTAGGAGCGCGTGGACGAATGGCAGTGACACGCTGGTGTCATATTCCTAAGGTTGAGATAGCTGCTGTTTGCGATGTGTCAAAGGAAGTGGCAGAGGAGGTCGCACGGCACGTTGAGCAGTTGGGTAAGCCTCGTCCAAAGGTTTATTGGGGTGAGACGGCTTACAAAGAATTATGCCAACAGCAAGGAGTTAACCTTGTGTATGTTTGTACGGATTGGATGTCACATGTGCCAATCGCTATTCATGCGATGGAGCAGGGTAGGAGCGTGGCAGTAGAAGTACCTGCAGCCCTCACCTTAAAAGATATTTGGACGTTGATAGACACTGCTGAACAGACCCGACGGCACTGTATGATGCTTGAGAATGCAGTCTACGACCGATTCGAAATGGCGGTGTGTCAGATGGTACATGAAGGCTTGCTTGGCGAACTTGTACACGTGGAAGGCGGTTATGCTCATCCTATTGGCGACCGTTGGACACCTTGGCGTATGGAGTATAGCCGTCTGAATGCTGGCGATGTCTACCCAACACACAGCATCGGACCCGTCTGTCGATTGCTTGATATTCATCGTACTGACCGTATGCACTACCTCACAGCCATGCAAACCAACGCTTTTCTGGGTACAGAGATGTATCAAGCGGTAATGGGAAAGGCGTGTGATAGCTTTGCTAATGGCGACCAGACCTCAACGATGATACGTACCGTAAAAGGGAAGACGATGCTTATTCAACACAATGTTATGACGCCACGCCCATATAGTCGTATGTTTCAAGCGGTCGGAACAGCGGGTTATGCAGCTAAATATCCTGTCCCAGAGGTGCTGTTAAGCCCAGAGATGGCAGCCAAAGCGGGTATTGAAATGGAGGATGATAAGCTACCTTTGGACGCATCTCAGATAGAGACGCTACTCAATCATTATGCGCCTTCTTTCCCTTCAGAAACAATTGCCTTAGCCAAAGAGCTCGACGCACGTGGCGGAATGTCTTATTTTATGGACTTACGGCTTGCTCAATGCCTACAACAAGGTTTGCCTTTAGATATGGATGTGTATGATTTAGCGGAGTGGTGTTGCATTGCTGAGCTATCCAAACGCTCTATTGAACAAGGTTCAATGCCAGTGATGATTCCCGACTTCGTAAATCGTAGGTCTTCAGTTGATACGGAAAGTATTTAGTGGCTGTGGCTATTCTTGTCGGGTAGAATGGTAAGTATGCGTTTCCCTCTTGGTGTTGAGGCTTCATACTTACCATTCTACCTTTATTGTTTAGCCTTATCAATAATCAAATCTCATACCTATAAGTTTGGAATATTTGCAAGAGTAGATTTCTTCTCACTATTTATAGGTATTTATATGCATATTTTAAATATAAGTATCTCTAAATACTTGATATTACGTTTTTTTTGTCTATCTTTGTCCTCGGTAATTAGTAATGCTCAATCAGTATAACAATTAACAAGCATATTAATTAATTCGTTTCACATAATAACAAATAAACAGTCATGAAAAAAGCATGGAGAGGATTTACTGGAACCAAGTGGCTTGATGAAGTCAATATGCGTCAGTTTATCCAAGATAATTATGATAGTTATGATGGTGATGCTTCCTTCCTTGAGAAGCCAACAGAAGCAACAGACA
The DNA here is from genome assembly GCF_000144405.1 of Prevotella melaninogenica ATCC 25845. Taxonomy (NCBI): domain Bacteria; kingdom Pseudomonadati; phylum Bacteroidota; class Bacteroidia; order Bacteroidales; family Prevotellaceae; genus Prevotella; species Prevotella melaninogenica. The sequence continues at coordinate 921,583 of NC_014371.1, read as the reverse complement.
AACTTTGGGGTATGCTCAAAGAACTACAGAAGCAGGAGCGTGCTAAGGGTGGTGTCTTAGACATGGAGACCGAGGTGGTATCCAGTATGACTGCATATGGTCCTGGCTATATTGGTGAAGGAACAAAGGAGTTAGAGAAGGTTGTTGGTCTGCAGACAGACAAGCCTTTGAAGCGTGCCTTTATGCCTTATGGTGGTATCAAGATGGCTGAGCAGGCATGTACAACCTATGGTTATGAGCCATCTGAGAAACTTCATGAGATTTTCACGAAGTATTGTAAGACACATAACGAGGGTGTCTTCGATGCTTATACAGACGAGATGAAACTCGTTAGACACAATCATATCCTCACAGGTCTTCCTGATACCTATGGTCGTGGTCGTATCGTGGGTGACTATCGTCGTGTTGCACTCTATGGTGTAGACTTCCTTATCAACGAAAAAGCAAAGGATCTCCGCAACTGTGGTGATGGTACTATGACTGAAGAGGTTATCCGTTTGCGTGAGGAAATCTCTATGCAGATGAAGGCTTTGAAGGAGATGAAGGAGATGGCAGCCATCTATGGCTATGATATCTCTGAACCAGCAAACAACGCACGTGAGGCTGTACAGTGGCTTTACTTTGGTTATTTGTCAGCTATTAAGACACAGAACGGTGCTGCGATGTCAGTTGGTCGTATCTCAACTTTCCTCGATATCTACATTCAGCGTGACTTCAAGGAAGGCACACTTACGGAGGCTGAGGCGCAAGAACTCATCGACCACTTGGTAATGAAGTTCCGTATGGTTAAGTTTGCACGTATCCCTTCATACAACCAGCTCTTCTCTGGTGACCCTGTTTGGGCTACCCTCGAAGTTGCGGGATTGGGTATGGATGGCCGTTCAATGGTAACAAAGACTGACTTCCGTTTCCTCCATACACTTGAGAACATGGGTCCTTCACCAGAACCTAACCTCACTGTGCTCTATAGCTCACGTCTTCCAAAGCACTTTAAGGACTATGCTGCGAAGATTTCTATCTCTACAAGTTCTATTCAGTATGAGAATGATGACGTGATGCGACCAATCTGGGGCGATGACTATTCAATCTGCTGCTGCGTATCTGCAACACAGACGGGTAAGGAGATGCAGTTCTTTGGTGCACGTGCAAACCTCGCTAAATGTCTTACCTACGCAATCAGCGGTGGTGTTGACAGCAAGACACGTGAGCAGTGTGGACCTGCTTATCGTCCAATAGAGGGTGATGTCGTAACATATGATGAGTTCATGCCTCGCTTCATGGATATGATGGAGTGGTTGGCTGGTGTCTATGTAAACACATTGAACCTCATCCATTACATGCACGATAAGTACTTCTATGAGGCTGCAGAACTTGCACTCATTGACACTGACGTACGTCGTACTTTCGCAACGGGTATCGCTGGCTTCAGCCATGTGGTTGACTCTATCTCTGCTATCAAGTATGCAAAGGTTAATATCATACGTGATGAGACTGGTTTCCCTATCGAGTTCAAGACTGAGGGCGACTTCCCACGTTATGGTAACGACGATGATCGTGCTGATGACATCGCTGTATGGTTGTTGAAGACCTTTATGAATATGATTCGCAAGCACCATACCTATCGCAATTCAGAGCCTACAACAAGTATCCTTACCATCACTTCAAACGTGGTATATGGTAAGTTTACAGGTAATATGCCTGATGGTCGTCCAGCTGGTGCACCGCTTGCTCCTGGTGCAAACCCATCTTACGGAGCAGAGCAGAATGGTTTGTTGGCATCGTTGAACTCAACAGCTAAGCTTCCATACGAGTATGCGCTTGATGGTATCTCTAATACACAGACAATTAGCCCAGATGCTCTTGGTCACAATGATGAGGAGCGTATCAGTACACTCGTGGGTGTAATGGATGGTTACTTCGACCGTGGTGCACACCACTTGAATGTGAATGTCTTTGGTGTAGATAAACTGATTGACTGTATGGAACATCCAGAGAAGGAAGAGTATGCAAACTTCACCATCCGTGTGAGCGGTTACGCTGTGAAGTTCATCGACCTTACACGCGAACAGCAGATGGATGTTATTGCACGTCGTGCGCATGGTTCAATGTAAAGTGAATAATCAACATAACAATTTATCGGATTCGCTGACTTCCGAAATGATGCTACGGGTACACTCTGTAGAGTCGTTCGGGTCGGTTGATGGACCTGGTATTCGTTTCGTTATCTTCCTTAAGGGTTGTGCTATGCGATGCCAGTACTGTCATAATCCAGACACATGGGACAGGGCGGGGGGCAACCTCCGCTCTGTTGATGATGTCTTGTCTCAAGCCCAACGTTATCGGAGTTATTGGGGAACGAAAGGTGGAATCACTGTGAGTGGGGGTGAAGCTCTGTTGCAGATACAACCTCTTACGGAACTGTTCCGTAAAGCTAAGGCTTTAGGAATCAATACCTGCCTTGATACTTCAGCCCAACCTTTCAATCGGGAGTCGAGTAGCTTCTCTGCTTTTGAGGAGTTAATGAAATATACCGATTTAGTATTGTTGGACATAAAGCATATTGATAGCGATGCCCATAAGCAATTGACTGGTTGGAAAAACGAGAATATCCTCGACTGTGCTCGCTATCTCTCTGACATCGGGAAACCTGTATGGATAAGACATGTCTTGATTCCTGGTATTAATGATGATGACGAATCTCTCTATAAACTTCGTGCTTTCATAGATACTTTAAGCAATGTTGAGCGTGTGGAGATTCTGCCTTATCATTCGTTAGGTGTCTATAAATGGGAGCAGTTAGGTATTCCTTACGCACTCAAAGATGTAGAATCGCCTACGGAGGAAAGTGTTCTTCATGCGCGAAAGATATTAACAGAGGGGAGATAATTGGGACTGTTATAAAGTCTTTTAGAACCGTTCGATGTAAATATTTTTCCTCTGTTGCTTTTTAATTAAGGCTTAATTGCATTCGAATTAAGCCTTAATTAGCTTCCAATAGGTGCTCTTTTGAGGTCTTATTAACGCCCTTTTGGAGTCCAATTAAGCACCTTTTAAAATACATTTTTGTAACTTGCTGATTTCTTGATGGTTGTAAACTTGAGCTGCGTGTTTGTTTTTTAGCTTTGTTCCGAGGTTTTTACTTGGAATTGTGTAATAATTTTTCAGAGCCTGAACAGTTGGTTTTAAAGTTATGAGAATCTCTATGTTGAAGGTAAGGATATGATAGGCATGCAAGATAATCTTGCTATGAGTTTGTAAAATGATAGAGGTTGGTTATATAAGCAAGATGCTGACTCGTGTGAAGTAAATTATGCGCTAAAGTTTTTTTAACCTTATTTTTTACGTAATAAATTACGATAATAAAAATGTTAAAGGCTATTATATCAAATGGATTGATACACATTATCCGTATAATAATAATCTTAATTTTATAGTTATGTCCATTCAAAAAATCAACAATAAAGGTTAATAGTGTTTTTAAATAATAAAAAATATTTCTCCAAAAATTTGGTTATTTAAAAATAAACGCGTATCTTTGCATCAAGTTTTTTTAGTGGTTAATTTAGTTTTAGTATTTAAACCTTGGGTGATGTGAATCAGTCAAGGTCTTTTTTTGTATATATTGGAAGTCTTATACAAAGATTCCTGTATAGGTAAGATTAACTCATAACAGATAATTCACAGTTTCAACTAATCATTTTTTTATTAATTATGTACGATATGAAATATGTTAATGACCGCATACGCAGACAAGATCGTCTGATGGATGAGGAAAGAGCGATAGAACTTTTGCGAGATGGAGAATACGGAGTTTTGAGTATGGTCTCAGAAGATATGGGATATGGTATTCCTGTAAACTTTGTTTGGGACGGCAAGAATAGTATCTATATCCATTGTGCACCTGAAGGGCGTAAGTTGGTGGCTATTGAGCAGAATCCTAAAGTTTCGCTCTGTGTCATTGGTAAAGTAAACTTGTTGCCACGCAATTTCACCACTGAGTACGAGAGTGCTATCTTCTTTGGTGAGGCACATATTCATCTTTCTGAGGAGGAGAAGATGCATGCACTGCATCTATTGATAGATAAGTTATCACCTGACTTCAAAGAGCTTGGCGACAAATACGCTCACATGAGTTTTCATCGCGTTGAAATTATCCGTGTTGATTTCTCTGAATTCAGTGGTAAACGAAAGAAGGTGCACTCATCAGGTACGCCAACCGGAGATTAAAGGAATACTCGTAGAATGATATTCACCACACATTAAATGTTTCACATAGCAAAGGTCGGCATCTCTCAGGACCTAAGTATTAGTTTTTAGCGAATGGATATAGCTATCATTGGCGGAGGAGCAGCAGGGTTCATGGCTGCTATCGTGGCTCGCAGGACAAACCCTGCAAGTAAGGTGACAATCTTTGAACGTGCACAGAAGGTGTTGGCTAAGGTTGAAATAACCGGAGGTGGACGTTGTAATGTTACAAATAGTTTTGCAGCCATTACGGACATGAAGCAGGCTTACCCACGTGGGCATAAACTCATGAAACGGTTAATGAAGACGTTTAGCCATGAAGATACTTATAGATGGTTTGAGCAACATGGTGTGCCATTGGTAACGCAAGAAGATGAATGTGTCTTCCCAAAGGCGCAAGATTCTCATGCCATTATTAATTGTTTGGTGCGGCAGGCTAATGAGTTGGGGGTGACTATATGTTGTCGACACCGTTTGGTGAATATCCATAAGATGGAAGATGGAAGATTAAAACTGGAGTTTGAGAATGGTGCACATCGTGTGTTTCATCGTACTATTATAACAACTGGAGGCTCACCGAATGGACGTGGCTTACAATACCTTGCCCAGCTTGGACATGAAATAGAGGCTCCTGTACCTTCACTTTTCACCTTTAATATAAAAGATCGTGCTTTTTGCGACCTTATGGGAACGGTTGTTGATCCTGTTGTGACGACTATTCCTGGAACAAAACTACGTGCGAAGGGTCCATTGTTGGTGACACATTGGGGCGTAAGTGGTCCTGCTGCCTTGAAACTTTCCTCCTATGCGGCTCGTCTGCTTGCTGAAAATGATTATAAAGCACCGCTTGCAATCAGTTGGACTGGCGAACTAACACGGCAAGAAGTGGAGGAGAATCTTCTGAAGTTGCAAACTGCTAATCCACGTAAGCAGGTTGCTACCTTACATCCATTTGGTTTGCCGAGTCGTCTGTGGCTCTATATACTAAGTAAACTTGGCATAGATGCTGTGAAACCATGGGCTGAGATTGGACGTAAAACACTAAACAGAATGATTGAAACATTGGTCAATGATCAATACACCATTGCTGGTAAAGGTGCCTTTCGTGAAGAGTTTGTGACGTGTGGTGGTGTGAGTCTTAACTCTGTTAATTCTAAAACACTTGAAAGTAAGGTTTGTCCAAATCTTTTCTTTGCGGGTGAGGTGTTAGACATTGATGCTATTACTGGTGGTTTTAATCTTCAAGCTGCATGGACAACAGGTGTTGTGGCTGGGCAATGTGCTGCAGGTAGTTAGCATCTTGCCATTTTGCTTTTAGTTAAAAAGTGTTTTAATTTCAAATTCCTTCCCCATACATTTTGTAGTTTCAAAAAATATCTATACCTTTGCACTCGCTTTCAACAAGGAAGCAGGTTGACTACAAAGTAACCTTCTGGAGAGATGGTAGAGTGGTCGATTACAACGGTCTTGAAAACCGTCGTACCGAGAGGTACCGGGGGTTCGAATCCCTCTCTCTCCGCTAATAGGCTTTAAAAGGTCTTCACAAGAGTCTTCATTTTAGCCTTCAAAAATTAGATAATCGTTGTAAAATCAAGGTTTTACAACGATTTTTCTTTGTATATACCTTTATCGCCTGACGGCATAACCCTATGTTTTGACAATCATCATTCGGTCAAATTCTGCTACATAAACTGCTACACAAAAATTGTAGCAGCAAAAAATGTAGCAGTGACGGGATTTTGAATACCAAATTGAAGGCATCAATTCTTTCTGTTTCAGTATGTTATATATTAACTTTGCAGCCGAGTGCTACACAAAAGAATGATGCATTATGAGAACAAATTTCAAGGTGTCCTTCTACCTACGCTCAAACTATGAGAACAAAGAAGGAAAGTCGCCTGTAATGCTCCGTGTATTCCTTAACGGAGAGATGGCAAATTTCGGATCTACGAAAATCTTCGTGGACAAGACTGTATGGAACAATGCCACAAGTCGGCTCAAAGGTCGGACGACTGAAGCTTTATCCGCCAATGCCGCATTGGACTCTATTTCTGCTACCCTGAATAACATCTATCACAAATTTGAGGACGACTCCTCCATGTCATTGGAGAAAATCCGATCTTATTTTGTGGGAAAAGACAGGGAGTATATAACTTTCCTCCCTGTATTCGACAGATTCAACGAAGACATCAGGCAACGCGTCGGACACACCATCAGCAAAGACAGCCTACAAAAGTACAGCGTTTTAAGAAGACATTTCTCAGAATTTCTTATTCATAAGTATGGAAGAAAGGATGTAGGACTGACAGAGTTCACACCATCCGTGGTACAAGACTTTGAGTTATATCTGAGTACCGTGGCTGGTTGCGCTTACAACACATCAGTCAAGAAAATGAAGGCACTCAAGACTGTAACCATCTATGCGCAAAAACGTGGTTATCTTCTTCACGACCCCTTCCTCAATCATCGTTTTCACTTGGAGCCAGTTAATCGTGGTTTTCTCACGGATGAGGAAATTATGAAGATAGCCAACAAGGATCTTGCTATTCAACGCTTGGAGTTAGTAAGGGATGTTTTCATCTTTTCATGTTTCACAGGTCTGGCATATATTGATGTTTCCAATCTCACACCGGACAATATCGTAACACTTGATGATAAGCAGTGGATTATGACCAAGAGACAGAAAACAAATGTGGAGACAAATGTTTTATTGCTTGACATTCCCAAGAGTATCATTGCCAAGTACAGTCATAAGACCTATCGGGACGGCAAACTATTTCCCATCCTAACGAATCAGAAAACCAACGCATATTTAAAAGAAATAGCCGACCTTTGCGGTGTCAAGAAGAACCTGACCTTTCACCTTGCCCGGCATACATTTGCGACCATGTCGCTCAGCAAGGGCGTTCCTATGGAAAGTGTGTCGAAGATGTTGGGGCATACCAATATTAAAACTACACAAATATATGCCCGCATTACCAATAAGAAAATAGAACACGATATGGAACAGTTGGCTGGCAAGTTAGACAAGTTCAAAGTTGCTATGGGCATCAACTCAAAATAATGTACAACCCTAAACCAAGAAAATTATGACAACAACAAAGAAAGAGCTTTCTTACTTCCGTTTGAAGTTAGAGACTTATCTTAGTGAGCATTTCCCTGAAATGCTGAGTGACAAACCATTCATAACGGCAAGAGCCGATGAAGCCCTTACTGCCTACTGTGATGCAGTAGCACAAGGCTTTTCTCACCCAGAGGCGGAGACGATGGCAAGCGAAGTTCTGTATCAAGGACTGCATTTCTCCAAGTACGACACCCTTGTTTCTGTCTTAGAGAATGAGTTCGAGAAAGAACTGCCCTCTCCTCTTCCTGAAAGACTAACACCAATGCTTCTGAAGAATAAGGCTGTGCAAAGTGTTTTCGACAAGTATGAGCTGACGGACGACTTTGGTGCAAGTCCAGAGTATGAGAAACTCTACACCGAACTGACAGGGACAATCGTTTTGCTCATTGAGGTCAATGGTCTGCCAACTGTCGATAGTGAGAACATGACTTGATGTAATACCATCGGGAGCTTTTGTAGTTTCAAGAGCCAAGATAACCACTCTTCTCCACACACCAATAGTTTTACAAACACTTGGCTTTGTGTGGAAGAGTATCTTGTTATTGCTCTTGAAACTATAAAAAGCTCCGATATGAATACAATCATCATGAATGAAGATGTCCACACACCAGTCTTCATCAAGGCAGACGCATCGAACAAAACCGATAAGAACAAGCAGCAGCCGACTTCTCCCAAGCAAGTCCGCCGCTTCTCTTGGACAAGCTTCATCGAACTCACTACCTTGCTTTCCGTCGTTATCGGTGCCATTTGGCTTATCTCGAAGATTGTAACGCCGCAAGTCGTAACTGCCGTCTCTGTCATTGCAGGTTTTCTGATACTACGCTTTATCGTCAGAGTCATTCTAAAAGTGACAATTACGCTGCTGAGCATTTTATTTTGGTTAGCTATTCTCTGTGCCTTCCTGCTATGCATGCTTTGAGAAGCACAGCTCTGTAATACCTTTCATTTATCGTTCATTAGGTGGTTATCTCACATTTCGAGATAGCCACCTTTTCTATTTCTCACTATGGGCGTTGCACTTTCGCTTCCTTTCCAATGCTCCACAATATGCGAAATGAAGAAGACGGATGCTGTTCCCTTTTTATCCGCAAAGGTAGTACGGGGCATGTGGCTTTCCCAAGGTCCTAAGCCACTTGGTTTGTCTGGAAAATCTCCACACCTACGGGTTGTATTTTCCGCCAAAACCTTGTGTAAGCCCGCCCCGCTACCTCTATTTTGCTACAAAAAGGAATCAGCATACTCCGATCTTTGGACGCATAAAAAAAATGTCGCTATGGATAAGCAAAAAGTAAATACAACATCTTCGATGAAAAGAAAAGGATATAGCTCCTCCTCTCATTACCGCATTAACTCTGTGGTTGGAAAAAGTGAGCAAGTGTTGGCAATTAAGTTTGTACAATGGGACGTTCCCCCTTTGGAGAGCCTTTGTAATAGCAAAGTATATCTCCTACGTGTGAAACTCTATTGTGGCGAGCGTATGAGCCGTGAGGAAAAGAATTGGCTATGTGAAGCGGTGAACTCTAATACCTACTTCCGTACTGCCGTTCCCCTACAAGGCTATCGCTTTGACTTCTTTGACGTGCTGAAGAAATACCTTGTCAATCAGTACGGACAATGGACAGAGTATTACGCACCCGATAGAACAAGCCTAAGAGCCTACCTGTATGGACGTATCAATCAAATAGTTGAAATTCCCAAGTATTAACAACATCAAAACATATACGACAATGAAAGGAACAGAACATTTCACACGGACAATAGCCGAGTATCTTAATCAGCGTGCTATGACAGACCCATTATTTGCCCCTAACTTGTTGAAGCCAAACAAGAATATCGAGGAGTGCATCACCTACATTCTTAATGAAGTGCAGAAAAGCGGTTGCAATGGCTTTGATGATGATGAAATTTTCTCTATGGCTGTTCACTACTACGATGAGGACGATATAGAGGTGGGTAAGGCTATTTCTTGCCAAGTAGCCGTTAATCACATTGTAGAACTCACAGAGGAAGAAAAAGCCGAAGCAAGGCAGGAAGCCATTAAACAATATCAGCGTGAGGAACTTGCCAAGATACAGAGCCGTAACGCACGAGTGAAAAAGACTGAGAACGCGACAACCCAAGTACAACCATCACTATTCGATTTTTAAGCCTATGAAACCGAGAAACAAGTTTGAGAAGGCAGTCCTTGCCGAGAGCAGGCACCTTCGCCCGATAACCAAGACACAAAGCAGATGGGCATTCCGTGAGTGCATTGACCACTTCGCCTACCGCTTACCACAAGGTCGCACCACTTGTATGGATTGTGGGCATAGTTGGGTAATGAACAAACATAGAGAAACTTGCACCTGCCCTCATTGCAGGTCAAAGTTGCAGGTCAAGGAAACCTACGAACGCAAGTTGCAGCAAAAGCAGTATTTCACCATACTTACTACTTGTGGAGAGTTTCAAGTATTGCGTATGTTCCTACTTATTGTGGGTATGGAGAGAGGTTACAAAGCACAGACTTCTATAATTGAGATTGGGCAATATTGGTGGAATATGCAGGGACGAAAAGCTGTGGTTGCTATACAGAGGGTATTGGGACACTATGTTGATACCTTTTCCTATTATAGTCCTATGGCGATACGCAACGATAATGAAGCCTATCAGCATATTGCCTACTCACCCATATATCCGAAGTTCAAGGTTACAAATAAACTTCAAAGAAATGGTTTTAAGGATAATTTCTATGGCATCGTGCCTACTCATCTTATTCCTGCATTGCTTACAGACAGCCGTGTGGAAACATTGCTAAAGGCAGGTAGCACAGACCATTTACGTTACTTTCTTGGCAACAAGAGAACTTTTGAGGAACTATGGCAGTCCTACAAGATTGCAGTCCGTAACGGCTATGAGATAGCAGACATTTCTCTTTGGAGTGATTATGTAGATACACTTAGAAGATTAGGTAAGGATATTCATAATCCAAAATATTTATGCCCCACAGACCTTAAAGGCGAACACGACCGCAGACACGAGGAACTTCTCAGGCAGCGTGAAAAGGAGGAGATAGAACAGAAGCAAAAGAAGGCAATGGAAGACGAAAAGCGTTTCAAGGAACTTAAATCCAAGTTTTTCGGTATCTGTTTCACGGACGGCACTATCCAAGTCCACGTATTAGAGAGTGTGCAGGAACATTTAGAAGAAGGTGTATCAATGCACCATTGCGTATTTTCTAATGCATACTACCTTAAGGAGGACTCCCTTATCCTTTCGGCTACCATTGAAGGCAAGCGAATAGAAACTATTGAAGTATCATTACGAACTTTGGAAGTGGTGCAAAGTCGTGGGGTATGCAACAAGAATACGGAATACCACGAGCAGATAGTAAACCTTGTCAATGCCAATCGAGGTCTTATAAGCCGAAGAATGAAAGCGACAGCATAAAGTATGAACCATTAAATAAAGGAGTATGAAAGTACAGATAGAAGACATTATTCATAATTGGGCAGACGAAATCCCCAATATTATCGTGAGAGTTATCAACGCCATAAGCATAGCCGAGAACAAGGAGGAGTTGCAGACCGCACTCCTCCAAATCTCCCAAGAAACGGAACTTGACAAGTTCTTTGTCTATGGTTACGGAGCGCACCATTTTTGGCTCACCCATCGTAGGTTATACAATGGTGAGCCAATGGAACACAGATTACTCATTGCTGAATTTTGAAGATATGGAAAGGAATGTTTACAGAGTACGCACCCAATACATTTTTGAAGGAGTATTTGAGGTAGCAGCCACAAACCGAGAGGAAGCCGAGCGTAAAATCCTTGAAGATTGTGGTATGGTGATGGGCAGAGGAGTACACAGCATCCTGCCCGATGAACAAATCAACTGGGCTTTTGATACCCACCCCGAAGAACGGATAATTGAAACTATTGAAAAATCCTAACACAATGAGCCACGCAACCTCAAACTTGCGTGGCTTCTTTTCTTTTTCTTTGAACGAGTAGGCGACCAAAGAAAAGAAGCAAAAGAAAGTCGCAGAAACATCAATAATATCACGCTTTTATCTTCTTATACTCTGCAAGAAAATCCTTAATCCTATCTACGGAATCCTCTGTGTTTTGTAGATTGGGAGGAAAATCGATTATCTGATAAATTTCTGCCCAATACTTAAAAAACTGAACCAATATTACTATGTATTTTGGATTATCATTTTTTATACACTCATAGACCTTAAAAATTCTCTCGTCCTCTGTGGGGTGGATATTATCAGGTTCAATTGTTGGATTTAGGTAAAGAAGTGAGAACAGAGCACAAAGGACCCCACAATTTGCAGAAAACTTTTCATTTTCAGATATGTCAGAGTAAATACTCCCAAAAGATGAAAAGTCTGCTTCTACTTCATCTTGTATAGCAGGGCTTACTTTATCAAGATGCCCAAGAGCAAAATGTGATGCCTCGTGTAGAAGAATAAAACAAATTCCAAAGCAATAAACAGAGTTGATTTTCTCCCCATACGGTGTATTGACATCAATTGCAGAGAAATCACCTAAATTAAACGTTTCTTGCCTCATTAATTCGACCAATAATTTTATATAATATTTTTGTAGTTTACAAAACTCTTCGATATTTAATAGTTCAGGAATTCGTTTTAAGTAATCAATATACTGTTCTATATTTATCCCTTTATATTCTAAAGGAATCTGTTCCAAAAATTGTTCTTGAGAAAGACTTACCGCTTGCTTTGTGCCTTCTATAAATTGCTCTAAAGTAACACCACATCGTTTGCACTCCTCCATAACCACAGACAAATCGATTTCTCTTATAATTATGCTGCACATTAGCCATAGATATTGACAGTATGCTGCAGACAGGCTAACATAACTTTTTCCATCCATTGGAAACTTTACTATTTTAGCAACATCTGAAATAGGACAATCTTGGTCTATAAAACGAATTTCATTGTTAAGTCCTTCCTTGATATTTTCTAAAATGCCAGCGGAAGGGATTTTTTTGATGAGCTGCGTAATGTTACTGTTTAATGCAAGTATTGGAAACTGTGAATTCATATTTTTTCTTAATTCCGCAACACTATTATAAATTAAACTTTTTAAGTACTTGAGCAACAAAAAGTTGCTCAGGATTTTGCCATGTCAGAATTTTCACTTATCTTAGTGTTGCAAAAAACAAGAGGATCCGACGATAGACATGGCGAAGATACAAATTAAATCTGAGAGACTCACTCCTTTTGGGGGATTATTTTCAATCATGGAGCAATTTGACTCCACATTATCATCTGTAATCGACTCAACCCTCGGTCTAAGGTGTAGATCGTTCGGTTATCAGTACAGCGAAATCATCCGTTCTCTCATGAGTATCTACTTCTGTGGTGGTTCTCATGTACCCAAGGATATCACTACTCATTTGATTACGAAATCTCTATAATATTGAACTCTGCAAAACTCTATTTGCATACCAAATACTTTAATCAATAATCAAAAAGTACATATTTGACGTGAACTCGATGAAAACATTGTTGTTAATAATTTGGTAAATTGAATTAATTGTAATAGTCAAGACTTGTTCAAATTAATCAAACTAACGTTAGATTATAGATAAAATCCCAAATATGATAGTCAAAACCATTCCTATAATTGCTAACGGAATAGACCATTTATTCAAATTTTCAATTTTCTTCTGTTGTTCATGTCTAGTAATAATAACACTACTCAATTCGCTTAGTTTTCTATTTATAGAATTTTGGTCACCTAATTTATTAAATGCACTCAAATCATTAATTATACTTCGCTCTGTATCTGGCAAGTCTGTATAAGGATTAGTGGTTTCGTTTTCTTTAATGAAATTCGTAATTTTTTCCTTTATTTCTATTACTTTATCTTGTACTAAATCCTGTCCAACTTCTTTATTTATAAGTTTAGCAAGAATCTCCCTAAGCCATTTATTTAAGTCCTGTCTGTTTGTTAAATCTTCGGGACTCAATTTTGTTATTCCAGAATATATATTCAATAAATCAGTTGAATTTGCAATAGTATTATCTGATATACCCTTGATAAAAGTATTAATAAATATCTTTTTCCGTTCTAATTTTCGAGCTTTCAGCTTTCCTAACAAGCGAATTACAGATAATGAATACATAACAGTGAAAACAATGGTGAAGATATCCAAAAGAAGATTCTCTTTTCCTAAAATATATTCGATGATTTCATTCATTTTATCTTGAACAAGTATTAAGTTATGGTAATACATAAAATTCCTTAATTCCGCAGCATAAATTCTTGTAAGAACTCCAAGTGCCTGAGAAACAAAGTTCTCAAAACACTTGGATATGTCAGAAAATTCACCTATCTTGGTGCTGCAAACATAATAAGTAAGCAAAAAACTGACATGGCAAAGGTAGCAATTAAAAGCGAGAATATCACTTCCTTCGGTAGAATTTATCACATTATGGACATTTTTTCAAAGTTGGGCTTTGAAAAACTTACCGAATCTGTATTGGGCAAACGTGGAAGTAGCGGCAAAGTATTCTGTTATAGAAGTATTTTTGGCTCTCTCTTCTTCAGTTACCTTTGTGGTGGAGAATGCCTTGAGGACATCAATGTGCTTATAGGACAGTTCAAGCAGAGACCTGACACGCTATTACCTGGTGCCGGCACTGTGGGACGCGGACTAAAGGAGCTTGCCGAAAAGAATATTGTCTATAAGAGCGAAACCTCCGGCAGGTCTTACAGTTTCAACACAGCAGAAAAGTTGAATACCTTACTTTTACGGATGATACGAAGAATGGGGCTTATAAAGGTGGGCAGTCATGTTGACTTAGACTTTGATCATCAGTTTATCCACCAGCCCACAAGTTCGATGCAAAGTATTCTTACAAGCAGGATTTTGGCTATTTCCCTGGTTGGGCTTCCATTGGGGGAATCATAGTCGGAGGTGAGAATCGTGACGGAAACACCAATGTGAGATTCCATCAAGAAGACACGCTCCGTCGCATTATGGACCGTGTAACCTCAGAACTTGGTGTGGTAATAGAGCGTTTCCGTGCTGATTGTGGGGCGTTCTCAAAGAAAATCATCCAAACCGTAGAGTCGCACTGCAACACGTTCTACATACGTGCTGCCAACTGTGGCAGTCGCAATGAGAACTTCCGCTAGCTGAAAGAATGGAAGAGTGTTGAGGTTGGTTATGAGAGATGCGATGTCACCTCCGTCAGCATAGACAACTTAATAGAAGGAAAGTCATACAGGCTTGTCGTACAGCGTAGTCCTTTGAAAGACAAGGATGGCAGGGGGCAGACAGATATCTTCGGAGTAATATACACATACCGCTGTATCCTCACCAATAACCGGACATCTACCGAGAAGGACATCATTACATTATTATAATGAGCGTGGAGCAAGCGAAAAGAACTTCGACATACAGAACAATGACTTCGGATGGTCGCATCTGCCCTTTTCCTTTATGGCTGAGAACATGGTTTTCATGATGGTTACCGCCATGCTGAAGAACTTCTATCTCTATCTCGTCCGTCATATCAGCGATAAGGTCAAGCCATTGAAAAAGACAAGCAGACTGAAAGCCTTTATCCTACATTTTGTCAGCGTACCAGCAAAATGGGTGCGCACTGGAAGGCAGAACGTTCTGAACCTATATACAAATAAAACCTACTACTCTGAGGTCTTCATTGAATAAACAGTATTTCTTTGTGGTTATCATACTTCCCCATTGGTTTGGGAGGGGGATTGTATGCTTAGAAAAGACCCAAGAAACACCGACGCACCTCATATCAACATATAGAGCCCCAAAAAGACATTTCAACATATAAAATTTTCTCACAAGAAAAAATACTGCGGA
The DNA here is from genome assembly GCF_000144405.1 of Prevotella melaninogenica ATCC 25845. NCBI lineage: Bacteria > Pseudomonadati > Bacteroidota > Bacteroidia > Bacteroidales > Prevotellaceae > Prevotella > Prevotella melaninogenica. The sequence continues at coordinate 906,359 of NC_014371.1, read as the reverse complement.
ATTGAGGTATCTTATGAAAAAAGCGGAACAAACACGTTGCTCCGCTCCGGAAACTTAATCTGTTCCTTTTTTGTTGCTAAACAACTAATAGCAAGTCAAAATCATTGTTGATATTATACCTGCTATTGGATTTATCAAACCAACAATCAGAGGAATCATATTGTTAGATACTATCACAACCTTCTTATTGGCATCCTTACTGTTATACAACTAATAGCACATTACAACAGCCGTAGCTATTATACCTGCTATTGGATTAAATAGTCCGACAATTAGTGGAATTATATTGTTACATACAATCATCACAGACTTGTCAGAGGACAATCCTTGTAGGGATTGACTAAGTTTTTTACTTAAATCAATCACCTACTTTTTGAAAAATAAATTTTTTTTCATTTTCGCTGAATTATAAAGTAAAGAGTTCTACCGTTATTGGCTTTACGTCCCGAACTCATTTAGTGGACGTTGGCAGCGACCTACTCTTCCACTTAGTGTAGTACCATTGGCGCAATAAGGCTTAACTTCTCTGTTCGGAATGGGAAGAGGTGTACACTTATGCTATAGCTACCATTTTATATTTTTATTGTTTCTTCCAACGATAACGGCGAGTATAACCGCCCTCAGTTTCAAAGAGCCGATTATCTTCTTGCAGAACACTTTTCAATATCTTACCGGCATCTTTTGCAGCCTGGTCAAAAGCATAATCATGGTCATAACCTGCATCTATATGACGAAAATAGAGGATTCCCAAAGGATAATGTTCCCAGTAATAATTATCTCCTCCTATAAAATTTCTCGCACAGAACCATTCATCATTGCGAGTTATACACCAAGAATACACTGCTCCTTGTAGAAATGCTTTAATTTTCTGCAGGTCAGTATCTGCAATTCCGTGTACCTTTCGTATTGTTATGTTATCTCCTTGAAGCATAATATGTAGTTTAATAATTTTCCTGCAAAGTTACTCATTCTTAACGAGGAAGACGAATAAAACGGGCAGAATACGCCCCTTGCAAGCATAAAAATATCGCAAGAGGCGTTTTTGACAATCATGATATATAAAACAATGCAAACTCTACCTGTCTCCGTTTCACCAGTTCTTTCAAAACTTTCCCCTTATATCGGCAGAACGAAACATACTCCCGATAGATGTTTCTGTCTCCAACTTCTATCTTTCGTAGCAGCCTACTCTTGGAGTGCTTACCATATCCAAGCAGTCGTCCTACTCCCACATTATAGGCAAGGAGGCTGAGCAGCAGCGCATCCTTACCATAGCCTTTGAAGTGTTCAAAGCATTTCCAAAGGTCGGCACGAAGCAGTGAGTCCGCCTGCCGTTCCGTCATATCCGCCGTGAAATGCTCTCCCCGTTGCAGCTGATGCCCATATCCAACATACGGATAATTCTTCCAGCCGTGCAATCCCTCGAAATATTTCACAACGACCACAGCACGCTCAAAAGGTGGCAAGTCTGCCAGCCGCACCCTCTGCTGGGCAAGGGTCGGCTGACAGAACAGGCAGAATACACAAAGTAAAATGAAAGAATTTATCGTTCGCATCAATTACGCTTTTAGTGGCGAGAAGATGCAGGCTTGTCCTTGCCCTCTTCTCGCTCGTTGTTAAAACTAAAGGTCAGCTGTTGAACTTTCCCAAAACTATCCTCCACATATACATCAATCGTTTGGCGGTCAGATGAGAGCGAGGTGTAGTATAAGCGGAACACATCTTTTGTAAGCGGATAGCAGTCGTTCGGCTTGAATACTGTGCCGTTATCATTTCTTAGCAAGCCCTTGCCGTCAGACTGGAAATAACGTATCGTATAGCGAGTGTCGGCAAACTCACCACCTCGTTTGAGCGTGCAGCGTATCTCAGCCGTCTGCCCCCTTATGATGTCCTTCTGAACCGGCATTGTCTCCACCGTAAACGGATAAGACTGCTGAACATCCAAATCCCTATCACAAGCAGATAGGCAAAACACGGCAAGGGTCAGCACACCCATTACCCAAATCGTATTCAATATCTTCTTCATCTTTTCTTCTACTTAAAAGTTAAACCTTAGTCCTGCTGAAACAGCCGGACGGAAACAATGCACGTCCGAGCCAAAGAGGAAACGTCCCTGCGCCTTTACAAGAAAGAGGACCCTGTCTGTTAGAAACACTTCCACCGAACCATGTACGGCACCGCCATAGACAAAGCGGGAGTGGTCGAGCAGCGTCGCCCCATCGGGCAGCAGCTTCTTGTCCTCGTTCAGCTGCTCATAGCCACCCAAGACGGATATGCCACCATAAAGAAACACGTTCTTACCTCTGTCGGAGAGAACAGGGTGCATATAGCCCACCTGCAAGAGAGCATCCTTGAGTTTTACGTTATAGCTTCTGTACGGCATATTCTGCTGTTCATACTCTGCCATAACAAAGGTATAATTCTCACGTCCCAGATATCGTGTGAGTGATGCTCCCATGCCGAAATTGTCAGCAGCAAGGAACTTTTCACCCTTGATGAGTGGAACAGCCCCTACGACCTCTATTCCCCTTTGCTTGGGTATCAGTCGCTGTGCCTGCGATGGCAGACTGAAAGTCATGGCCACCGCAACGCATACTGTTAGAATGATATTGTTCTTCTTCATTACCATTTCAGTTTGAGGTTATCAATCTTCTTTGCCAACTGCAGGTCTTCTGCCGTTACATGGAAAGTCAGCGTACGACCGCCATTTCTCTCATAGAGTGTCACTTCAAGCTGCTTGTCTTCAGCAAGAGAAAACTGCTCGAGCGCAAACACAGTGTGTTCACTTCCCATGCCACGCACCTGCATTACCTGATGATAGGCACGAAGTGGCTGCAATACCTGCTCCTGAATGGCAGTGCGCTTTGCCATCTTCTTATCAACCACCTTAAAGATGATAAAATCCACAGAGTACGGCATATTCGTGCCGTTTTCCATACGAGTGTGGAAATACAGCAAGCCGTTATGGGCATACAAGCCACGAAGCAGGAACTTCATACCAAACTGCTGTGCACCGATATGTTTGATGGTACGCTTGTCGTTCTGATAGATAGTCTGCATCATCAGTTTTACTAATACGGGCGACTCGTTACCGAGTTCCTTAAAGTAAATATCAGAGCGATTGCTTGGCAGCCTGCCTTCCGTCGTGGAGAGAAAGTCCTTCATCTCTATGCTGAGCTTCTCAGGCTCATCGGCATACTTTACATTGAAAGCATAGAAAGAGCCGTCCTCACAGATGACACTCATATTGGTCTCCGTTTCAAAGTCCTTCACTGAAGCCTTTACACGTAACACGTTCTCTGCATCCTCCGCCTTCCCCGCGATGATGTTCTGCGAACCTAAGTCTACATAGCGGATGGCAGAAGGGAAGATAAGGTGCACGGTCTTGTCAAAGGTAACGTCAAGACCATACGGCAGTACGACACGTCCCGTTGGAATAGCACGGCTCATACCTTGAAAGAGTTCGCCCGAAGTAAGCGGACGGCTTGGTGTCAGACCATCATTGTTTTCCTGTGCTGTGGCTGTTGCTCCCACCATGGCAAGCATAGCCATTGATAAAATAATTTTCTTCATTGTTCCTTTTGATTTGATGTTATTTTTACTTATCATTTTCGATTGTTTCATTTGGACTGAACCAAGAAAAGGCGGTAGCCACCCTTGAGCGTTACCTTGATGGTGCGCAGTTTCTTCTGAAGCAGCTGACTTGCGCCTTGCATCACCCCACGAGCAGCCTCGGAGATAATCTGGTCCTTGGCAGAGGAAGCGAAGGTAAAGGAGGTGCCCATTGAACCACCGATGTTCGCCCCTACTTCCTTAAGCGCATTGATGTCCTCCGAACCTGGTATATACACACCCTCCTGTCCGTCCATATCGTATGCCGAGAGCTTGACGGCTATGATATGCCCGTCCACCTCAATGCTTTTGATAAGCAGGTGCATACGGTTGCCCTCTATCTTAGCAACGGCTATGAGTCGGCTTTGTCGTGGAATGTGCAGCCCCCCTACCTTGGCACTTTCAAGCAGACGAAGCACGACATTGTCACCCTCCTTGATTGTCGTTGTCCTGTCCACTACAACTTTAAGCGTATTGCGCATCGTATGAGCAGCCATACTTGTGAGCGAATGAAAGCCCATATTACGAGCCTTCTTGCCGTATTCCTCCATAAAGTACACATCGCTCATAGGCTGGTCAAGTGAAGAAACTATCTGCCTACGCTCCGGCAGCACCTCCATTACAGGCTTTTCCTTCTGCATGGTCTTGCCCTTAGCGGCGTCAGAGCCACCTGCTGTATCTTCCGTCTTCTCTTTTTCAGCAGTCAAACCACTATTGAAAGTAGGTGGAGTTGATGTTTTAGGAAGATACTTCGCTGCCATCTGATAGCTCTTTTCCATCAAGGCAAGCTGTCGTTTCTCTTCATTGTCCTCCCTGCTGTCTTTGACAGAGAGTTCCTTTTTAAGGTTATCTATTTCCGAGCGCAAGGCTTCACGTTCCTGCTCGTGTGGGTCGGGAGCGTAAAAAGAGTTCAAAAGCCGATTGTTCTCCTCATAACGATGCATGGAGCTTTCTATCTTTGCCGTAGAAGCAGCTGTTTCTGCACGCTGCTCCTCTGATGGAGCAGTGTTCTGTGCAAAATAGTCCGATAGTCTGCCCATCTCCTCGCGGGTCTGTTCTTCCTCGTGTGCTTTGTCGCCTAATTCGTAGGCTTTGAGTTTGTTCTCCGTCAGTTTTTCTGTCGTTGCCTGCGGTATGCTGTCATTGAGTCCCTGTTCCGCTGCAGTCTTATCCTTGCCCGAAGGTGCGAAGATAAACCACATTGAAAGGGCAAACAGCAGTCCCAGACCTCCGAAGACCAAGCCTTTCTTCATTTGTTCTTTCTGTTTATTATCCATTTTCTTTGATTGTTTGATGATGTTGTAGGTAAAAATTGCCGTGTAACTCTTGTAAAGTACTGTCCGTCTGTATCGGACTGTCCGTCAGCTTTCCCGTGGGGATGGGTAGTTTCTCCTTCTTTGGAGGAAGGAAGAACTGTGCTATCATCCAGAGCGAGCAGAGCAGATAGATGAAACTCAGCCCATAGACGATTTCCTTTCTCTGCCTTATCGTGAGTCTTTCACACCGATGGCGGAGCCACAGGTGAAAGCGCAGATATTGACGTGAGAGTAAAAAGTTTCTTTTCCTTGCCATAGCCTTATCGTTTATAAGTCTGTATATCCCTGTTTTCCTTCACAAGGAAGTTCTCCATAAGAAAACCTTGCGGGTTATTGTCCGAACGGACAGAGTTCTGCAGCGTGCAGGTCGTAACAAGACTGCGCTCTGTAACGTTACTCTGACGGACGATAAACTCCCGTGCATAAGTCGTTACCGCATAAGGGTAAGTATTGAAGTTGCAGTGGATAGAGTCCACCTCTATGCGCTGATTGACATTACCCGATATGGCACGGTTATAATAGCCCTTCTCTGCCAAGTCTTTGTAATAGTTGAAAGCCGACTTGTCACACAGCACAAAGGCACGCTCCATGTTCTTCTCAATGGCATCCTTGTCAGGCGCAATGGTGAAGAACAGCTCATGGAAACGACGCACGTGTTCCCTTGCCTCTACGGGACGATTACGACTTGCATCCTGACTGAGGGCAAGCATGAGCGACTTTCCCTGGTCAAGCACATAGATTTTCTCCCTCTGCTCCTTGGCGAAGCTGTATGAGGCATAGACGGCATAACCGCTTACCGCCACGCAGACGATGGCAAAGACAAAGGCGTAGAGCCTTATCTGCCTGAATGAGGTCTCGATATTACCAAGTGATTTGAATTCCATTTTTCTTTTATATCTGTTGATTAATTAAGCATAGTTGTTCGATTTCTATTTTCCTTTGAGCAGTGCACCCTTGATACGTCCACCGACATTTCCCACAGTAGCACCTGCGCCAGCCATAGCAGCCTTGCCACCAGTATATGCGCCTTGCGCACCACGCTGTGCTGTCTGGTTGACATTACGACCGTATGAGCCGATACCACCTCCAGCTTCGATAATCCAGCCTGCCACGGTAGGTACACAGAAGTAGCCTACAATACCGATAAGGAAGAAGACGATGTAGTACCACGTCCCCGAATCAGGCAGATAGTTAGGGTCACTGAGTGCTTCAATATCCTTCTCTATCATCAGCACCTGTATTTTTGTAAGCAGTGCCGTAAGAATAGAGCTGACAGGTAGCCACAGGTAGACAGAGATATAGCGTGAGAACCATGCCGTAAGTGAGCCAGCAAGACCATCCCATACTGCAATGCCGAAGACTATCGGACCGAGAATGGCAAGAACGATGAGTATGAAGGTGCGTAGCGTGTCGATGATAAGCCCTGCAGCATGGAATAGGAGTTCTAAAAGGTCGTGTACCATCTTCATGATCCACTGCTTGGTCTGATAGGCAGCACGCTCGGCATACATACCTGCTATCGTCACAGCATCTTCAGGTCCGATGATGCCCATTTCCTCTATCTTCTCATCGAACTTCTCGTTGGAGACAAGGTAGGCTGTTTCAGGATTTCTAAGGTAGGCTTCCTCTTGCAACTTGTCCCGCTTGGCAGTAAGCTCTGCAAGGTTCCCCTCCTGTTGGTGTACCATCATCTCCGTTCCCTGCACTACGGGCGAGAGAACGGCATTCATCGTACCCAGTACGACTGTCGGGAAGAACATGATGCAAAAGCCCAGCACGAAGGGGCGGAGAAGCGGAAAGACGTCTATCGCCTCGGCACGGGCAATGGAAGCCCATACCCGAAGAGCAATATAAAAGAGCGCACCCAAGCCCGCAATGCCCTTGGCAATGCCCGTCATCTGGGCACAGAGCGGCATCATCTCGGCATAGGTTGAGCGTAGCAGCTCATGTAAACTGGCAAAATCCATAAGCAAAAGTGTTTTTTATGAAAGTTCTTTCAAGTTCTTTTTTTGTCTGTGGATTTACCAATACCTGCTTGCCGTATTACCATAGAGTGCCTTAACGGAGGCAAGGTTGTTCTTCTCCCTTGCACGCACATAGCTTACGGAGATGTTTTTCCTTGTGTAGTATGATACAAGTGAGCGATTTTCCCTAAGCGTAGTATAGATACGGTCTATTGCCTGCATTCGCTCGTGGTCGTTCATCGAGAAGACATTACTCTTAACGATGGACTTTAGTTCCTTGAGACTCTCACCACTCTGCTCCAAGAGTTTGGCATATCCCGAAGCCATCGCAGCGAGTTCCGAAGGGCGGAAGTTCTTGTCCGAGAGCATTTTCTTATACGAGGTGACGTAAATCTCAGAGATGTCGCCCACCATAAGGATGCACTCTTTGACCTTATAGGCATCACCAATCAAGTTGTTCACCTTCTTGAGTGCATCGTAATACTTCTTGGTGTCGTTGTAGAGTTTCTCCACCTCCTTGAACCCGTCCAAGGTATTCTTCACTGTCTTCGAAGCTGTTGCTATCTCCTTGACCGAATTGACGATGTTGCCGGCAAAATTGCCAGGGTCGGTTACTACCCACTGTGCATGGGCTTTGGGAACAGAAAGGCTCAATCCTAAGAGAGCCATGAAAATGTACTTTTTCATTGTTACTATAGTTTTGATGGTTTGTACTTATTTCTTTTTATTGTTTCTTTTCTCTATGGCAAGCTGACGGATAGCCGTTTCGATATCACCACCGAGCTGTGCCGCCCTGTTCATCACCTCCACCTTCTCGGTTTCCTCTGTGGTGTAGGTCAGGTACTCCTCCATACTCACTTCCGTAGCATAGACAGCACTCTGCATACCTCCCAGACCTATCCAAACTTCCTTGTAGAGTCGGTTCGGGTCGTTGTTCTGGTTGATGGAGAGAATCTGGCTCTTTTCCTTTTCCGAAAGACCGAGCATCGCCTGTATGCCGTCGAACTTGGTCATATACTTGCGCTGGTCGAGCAGTATCTTGCAGTCAGAGTTATTAATAATACTTTCCTTGACTATAGGCGACTGGATGATATCGTCCACCTCCTGCGTTACGACAATGGCTTCCCCAAAATACTTTCTCACCGTCTTGTAGAGATACTTGATGTAGTCTGCCATGTTTGCCGAAGCTATGGCTTTCCACGCTTCCTCAATGAGTATCATCTTGCGGATACCCTTTAATCGGCGCATCTTGTTGATGAAGGCCTCCATGATGATAATCGTTACCACAGGAAAGAGGTCCTTGTTATCCTTTACTTGGTCGATTTCAAAGACGATGAAGCGTTTAGAGAGCAGGTCGATGTTCTTGTCCGAGTTCAGCAGGAAATCATAACGACCGCCACGATAGTATTGCTTTAATGTTGTTAAGAGGTTGTTAATATTGAAGTCCGAGAGCGTTACCTTGATGTCACGCTTTTCCATATCCTTGCGGTACACGTCCCGCAGATACTCATAGAAGGTATTAAAACAGGGCGTAACGCTATGGTCTGCACATATCAGTTCGATATAGGAGTTTACGGCTGAACCAAGTTCACCTGCCTCGGTCTTTGTGATATGCTCATCGGCACTTTTCCAAAGCGTAAGCAGTAGCGTACAGATACTCTCTCTCTTCTCTACATCGAAAAAGTAATCATCCGTATAGAAAGGGTTGAAAGATATAGGACTTTCATTGGTATAGGTGAAATACACACCATCCTCACCCTTGGTCTTGCGGTGGATAAGTTCACACAAACCTTGATATGAGTTACCTGTATCGACCAAGAGGACATGCGCCCCCTGCTCGTAATACTGGCGTACCATGTGGTTGGTAAAGAAAGACTTGCCACTACCCGAAGGACCCAAGATAAATTTGTTTCTATTGGTGATAACTCCCTTTTTCATCGGCAAATCCGATATATCCAAGTGGACGGGCTTTCCAGAAAGGCGGTCTGCCATCTTGATACCGAAGGGAGAGAGTGAGTCCTTATAGTTCGTCTCTGCCGTAAAGAAACAGAGGGCAGGCTCGATGAAAGTATAGAATGACTCTTCTGCAGGAAAGTCTGCCGCATTGCCGGGAATACCCGCCCAGTAGAGCGTTGCCGCATCAATGGTATTGTGGCGAGGGTGGCATTCCATAAGAGCAAGTGCAGAGCCCACGTCATTCTTAATCTGGCGAAGTTCTTCCTTGTCGCTACTCCATGCCAGTACGTTAAAATGGGCACGGATAGATGTCAGCCCCTGTGAATGGGCAATATTGAGATACTCCTGTATCCACTCCTCGTTGATTTGGTTGCTACGGCTGTAGCGTGCCAGTGAGTGCATATTCCTTGCCTGCTTTTCGAAGCGTTCCAAGTTGGCATCGCTGTCCTCGATGAAGAGATACTGGTTATAGATATGGTTGCAGGGCAACATCAGACCCACGGGAGAGGCAAAGGAAAGACGGCAGTCGCTTCGGTCGGTCGATAATCGCTCATATCGGCTGTCTGTGCTGACCGTTGTAGGCAGGTCGTCCGTGTCGGAGAGCGTATGCAGACAAATCATATTGTCGCCCACACGTACAAGGTCTGCGCCCAAGCGGATGTCCTCCAACGAGGCGTGTCTTTCTTCCGAGAGGGAGAAATAACGGTCCAAGAGACCGCCTTTTTCCTTTGTACCAATCAATTCATCTTCAGTCATGCGGACAATCCTTATCTGCTCGGTATCGTTGATGATGCGTTCAAACTGGTCTACAGCTTCCATGAACTTCATCACTTCGTCCTTGTTGGTGATTTCCTTGGGAATGAGGTGTCCACGGCAGAGCGAGGAAAAATTGCTCTGTTGTGCCATACGCTGCTTGTTGGTCTTGGTCAGGAATAAGTAAACGCTGTGGTGCAGGTACGGACGTTCGTTGAAATGCCGTTCAGAGGAACGGGCAAGGAAGCTCAGTCCGCCATCGGAGAGCTTTCCTTGATAGTCCTCCTTGATGAACCAGTCCTGCTTGTGCACGATGCTGTAATTGGGTAGCACCTTGATTGCCTTATGCCAGGCAGAGTGCATCGCTTCATACTCTGCAGAAGTGACGGTAAAGAGTTCGGGCAGTTCCACACGGAAAGCCACGGTGATGTCAGCATCTTTGCTCACCATGCAACCCTGCTCTACGGAGAGCAGTGGAAACTTAGACTCCAAGGTGGTTATCTTGCTTTTATTTCTCATTGCTTCGCTTTCTTTGATTGAAGGTTACAGATAAGGTGGCAGACCGTACGGCGGTTTACAAGGTAGCGTGGGTGCATACGTATTGCTCCTTTTTTCATCAGCCCATATTGCCCATACTTTCTATTCATGGTGAACGTTTGCCATACCACAAGGCTGGCACCCACTACACCTATGACAAGACAGGCTACTTGGCTGACTCCACAGAGATAGAGCACGACAACGAGAATGAAGACAGCCAGCAGTCCTCCTGCAAAGAGGAAGAGGTACTGCGCCTTCAAGCCCTTGAACTCTACCGTCCGACCTACACCTTTGTTGATTTCAAATGCTGCCATCGCCTTACAGGAAGAAACTTCTCAAGATAGTGGCTGCCACAATGAGAAAGATACACGCACCGAACCAAGAGGCAGCGGTCTTGCTCGTATCGGGGTCACCACTTGAGAACTTGTTATAGACTTTTATTCCTCCAATCAGACCTACTACGGCTCCGATAGCATAGATAAGCTTTGTACCTGGATCGAAGTAAGAGGTTACCATTTTTGTGGCTTCGTTGATACCCGCCATGCCGTTGCCTTGTGCGTATGCTCCTATGGCGGTAGCCGTCAGGAGAAGCATTGTGATTTTCTTTTTGTTGTTCATTGTTCTTTTTATTTTAAGTTGTTAAATGAATTGTTTTCTTTTGGGTAGAGATGGTAAGGGGTGGCTCGGTTTTATCGTATGACTGATATTGGTTGATTGTTTTACTTTTGAGCCACCCCTTGATCACTTTACAATATGAATAAAAACATTAGTCTTACAGATAGTATGATAGTGGACGGTCGGCTTCTTCCGATGCATCGCTGTCGCTGCTCTCTACGTTTGAGTTCGTTTCTGAATGAGGAGAAGTATCTATATTACTTTCCTCTAATTCTGCTTCCTCTGCTTTACGAATGGCAGCAAGCAGCTTTTGATGGTCTTTCTCCTGCTTAAGCGTTGTCTCTTTGATATAGTCCATTAGCTGTGTGCCCTGTATGCTTTGCAGCGTATCCTGCACTTCGGTTTCGTTTTCCTCATCAAATGCATCGTCATTGCTGTACCAACCGTTTATACGGGACAAGTCCCTTGTAAGAATAGCGGATGGTGAGACTTCGGGTAAGGAATCGTCTGCAATCTGCAGTTCCTCACGGATGATAGTGTCTTCGTCAGATTCGTCCATTGTGTAGTCAACCTGCATTTCATTGTCATCTTCTGTACCTTCCGCTTCTTTTGTTTCTTCGGACACAGATGAGTTTTTCTCTGCAAAAGTATTAGGTTTTTCATCTGGATTTTCAGAGGAGGAAACAGCGGGAACTTTGGAGATAGAGTGGGAATGAAAAGGCTTGCTCCTACCCACCAAAACGTGACGTGCATTGTCAATCTGCTCTTGGGAAACGGATGTATTGAGACTTGTGCCGTGCCCGTTTCCTTTCTGTTTCGGTGTATTCTTCCCTGATTGGGCTGCCAAATCTTGAAATAACCTCCAAAAGTATGTAATGCCGAGTAGCAGCCATGCTATACCCAGCAAAAGCAATACACCTAACAATAAATTGATTATCATAAGTCTATGGTTTTATCGCGCCTGCGTTGTGAGGCGGTATGGTTCAACAAATCCTGATACGTTTTCAAATGATCAAGAAGGATATTCTCAATATATCCCGTGATGGAAGCCTCCGATCTGATGTCGTTCAGCACATCACGCAGTATCTGGAGTATCTCAGTATGGATACTGAAGCCCGACTTGTTGCGCCCGTTGCGGACACCCGTCAGAAATCGCTGTTCGTATTCAGGAAAGTCCATTACTGGGGAAGAATCCTTCGTTCTGGCATTTCTCTTTCTTTTCGAGGGTTGCGCTGTTTGGGCATTGTTGCCATTAAACGAAGTTTCTTCCGGTATTTCTTCCTGTTCGTCAATTTTAGAAAGAGAGGCACTTGCATCTTCTTCCACAGAGTCTGAATCATCATCCAAATCAATGGGGTCGTCAAAGTCTGGTGTGTTCTCCTCTGTGCGCTTCTTGACACCAATGTCTGCCATCTCCTCCAATTTCGCTTGAAGCAGCTTTTCACGTTGCTCTTTCAGTGATTTCATACGCCGTTCTCAGTTTTCAGGTTGAGTTTCTCCATGACCTCCTTTACCCACTCATCCACTCCAGTCTGAGGGCGGAGAGCAGGTGCAGGGGGCAGGTAGGAGCAGCGGAATACACCTTTGACACCCCCTTGTGCCAATTCCCTGCTGAATCGGACGGAGTTGTAGATACGGGTATCGAAAATCGGCAGTCCCTGTTCCTCAGCATTCTGACTGAACAGGTCGATGACCGTGGTACTGGCACTGCGGTTGATTTTGTTCCAAAGCAGGAAGAAGTCCTGAATGCGTGAGCCTTCAAAGCCTACACCCAAGTCTCTGATTGTCTTGGCGTATGCAAAACTCGATGCCAGCGACTGTGGGTCGGCTTCTATAGGTGAGATGATGTAGTCCATCGTAATGGACAAATCCATCATGGCACTGGTAAGGGCATGACCAGGAAAGTCAAAGATAATCAGTTGCGGTTCCGTCTTCATTTTACGAAGGTATTTCATGACATCGGAAACGGCCCTTTCTGGTTTGCTTCTGATGATATGATACGATTTCTTGCCGTAGTGGGACAGGCGCTCGTGAAGTTCCTTGCCCAGTTCGGGGGAGGACTCGATAAGATCTCTATCCCGTTCGCGTAGCTTGAAGAACGATTCCTGTGTGCCGTCGCAGTCCACGACGGCAAGGGAGATGTTCTTCTCGTAATATAGTATGGAAGCCAGCACTTCGGCAAGGCTGCTTTTGTCAACTCCGCCTTTCTGTGAGGCGAAGCCCAGATAGATGGGATTTTTTTTTCTTTTCCATATTCATAGTCGGTTGTTACTTATGTTATAAGTTGATGTATATCTTGACTGACAAGTCATGTCATATTTGTTGTTGAAACCATATTTTTGACTCGACCTAAAAGTCTGGTTTTGACCCAGCTCAATTTTGACTCAGCTCAAAAACATAAAACCATCCGCAGTTCAAACCTTTCTTGATTGAGATTTTTGAAGTTGAAATCATTATTTTGGACTCTTCATCCATATAGGTTTCAAGCTGTCTTTCAACTGAATCTGCTTGCAAAATAACAAGGTTTTATCCTAAGTTTCAACTACCTGTGAAGTACAGGGAAATGCGAGGAAAAAGAGTGAATATCATTGATAATGAGATATTTGAAAACTTGCCGTAACTTTGCAGGCGAGAATAATACATGGAGGTAATATCACGAAGCAGACACCCCAAAAGGGTGGATACTTCAATCGTATCAACTCTTGATATTGGCAAGGTGTGTCTTTGTCCGACAAACTTCGTTTCTGCCGACAAAGACCCTTGCCTCGAAGGGGGAAGAATTACTCCAAAGTCGTAATTAGATAAGGATAAAAACAATGAACGAAAAGATAGAACGATGGGACAGATGGGATACCCGTCTTCCCAAGCCCAAAGACCAGCAACGGGCGATTGATTTGTTCCATAAATCAGGTGCGGAAACCAAGTCGGATTTCGTGCGTGGACGTATTCTTGGGGAGAGTTTTAAGGTTATCACGGTGGATAAATCCGCCGTGGAATATTACCGAAAGCTCTCAGAACTGACAGCACAGATACATAAGATTGGCGTGCTGTACAACCAAGTTGTGCGTGCCATCAACAGCTATCACAGCGTGAAGACCGCACAGATTATGCTTGAAAAATTGGAGAAAGTGTCTGCTCAAATCATCACCTTGCAGGAGCAGGCAATCAATCTAACCATTGATTATAGAAAGAAGAAGTAGTGAGAATTTAGTTAGAAAAATGATAGCAAAAATTTCTGCAACGGAGAACCTTGGAGGGGCACTCGGCTATAACTTCAAAAAGGTGGAGAAAGGGGAAGCAAGTATTCTCCTTGTCGCTGAGTTGTATCAGGACAGAGAGGGACGTTATACGATGGAAGACGTGCTTGTCGATATGGAGGCATTGATACCGAAGAAATGCCGAACGAAGAAAGCCGTGTTCCATTGTTCCCTCAATCCGCACCCGGATGAGAAATTATCTGATGAAAGGCTCGTGCAGATTGCGAAGGAGTATATGGAGGCACTTGGCTACAGCAAGCAACCCTATATCGTGTTCAAACATAATGATATTGCACGTGAGCATATTCACATTGTTTCGCTTCGAGTGGATAGCAAAGGCAGAAAAATCAATGACAAGTATGAGGGCAGACGAAGCAAAAAGATTACTGATGCTTTGGAAAAGAAATATAACCTCATTCCAAGTTCAAAGGTCAGTGAGAAGCCGACAACAGAAACGCCAAAAGTCGATGTTATGCAAGGGAATATCAAGGAACAGGTGGCAAACACTGTTCGTTCTGCTATGAAGCATTATTCATTCTGCTCCTTGGGTGAGCTAAACGCCATACTCTCCCGATATAATCTCGCCGTAGAAGAGGTAAAGACCGAGTATAGGGGTAAACAGTATGATGGACTGGTTTATGTACCTACCGATGACAAAGGAAATAAGGTGAGCACGCCCATTCACGCCTCGGACATTGGCAGAGGTATGGGCTATACTGCCGTTCAGAACAATATGCTGAAATCGAAGCAGATAGTTAAGCCATTAATCCCAACTGTCAGAAGAAAGGTATTAGAAGTAATGCGTACTTCTCCCCAAACGGAGGAAAGACTTCGACAAAGATTGGAGGAACAAGGCTTGCGTGTTATAATCCGCAAGAATGAGGGTGGGCGCATCTATGGTATTACATTCATTGATGATGAAAAAGGCATTGCGCTCAATGGTTCTCGATTGGGTAAAGGATATGCCGCCAATAAGTTTAACGAGTACTTCTCTAACTCAGAGAAAAATCCATTCTTGGATGAATCGCTTTATGGTAAGATTGATACCACCTTTCAACAACAGATGCAGACAATACAGTCGGATGAGCAGGAAAGCGACAATCTTGTCGATGAACTTATTGACGATATGGTGGGAGAATCTTTCTCTTCTTCGGGCAACGATGATTGGAAGGAAGCAGCATGGCAGCGTAAGCTCCGAAGACAAAGTAAGGTAAAACTTAGACGAAGAAAACATTAAATAAACGAGCATTTCTATCTCCCCTCCCTTCGGAGGGGTTGGGGGAGGCTTCAAAAACATTGCATTATGGCACAAGAAGATGATTTAAGAGCATTAGGTAAGGTTATGGACTTTATGAGGGGCATATCCGTGATATTCCTCCTCGTTAACTGTTATTGGTTCTGTTACGAGGCATTTCATGTCTGGGGGGTTACGCTTGGAATCATTGATAAGATACTGATGAATTTCCAGCGTACCACAGGGTTATTTTCGTCTATCCTCTGGACAAAACTCTTTTGCGTGGTTTTTCTTGCCCTCTCCTGCTTGGGGACAAAGGGTGTGAAAGAGGAGAAAATCACATGGCCAAAGATTTGGACGGTGCTTTTCGCTGGATTTGTGTTCTTCTTTCTGAATTGGCGGTTGTTGGCATTGCCCATAGGTAAGGTGGGTGCTGCTTCGCTCTATATCTTTACGCTGTCCATTGGTTATATCTGTCTGCTGATGGGTGGCGTATGGATGAGCCGACTGCTCAAAAATAACTTGATGGACGATGTATTCAACACAGAGAACGAGAGTTTCATGCAGGAAACAAGGTTGATGGAAAACGAATACTCGGTAAACCTTCCTACACGCTTCTACTATAAGAAGAAGTGGAACAAGGGCTGGATTAATGTAGTCAATCCCTTCCGTGCCTCGATGGTGCTCGGCACACCGGGTTCGGGTAAGTCATACGCTATCGTGAACAACTACATCAAGCAACAGATAGAGAAAGGCTTTGTCATGTATATCTACGACTACAAGTTTCCCGACCTTTCGGAAATTGCCTACAACCATTTGCTCAACCACCTTGATGCCTACCAAGTAAAGCCGCAGTTCTTTGTGATTAACTTCGATGACCCACGCAAATCACACCGCTGCAATCCCATCAATCCATCCTTTATGACGGATATATCGGATGCCTATGAGAGTGCCTACACGATTATGCTTAACCTCAACCGCTCGTGGATACAGAAACAGGGAGACTTCTTTGTGGAGTCGCCTATCATCTTGCTTGCTGCCATCATTT
Source organism: Prevotella melaninogenica ATCC 25845 (assembly GCF_000144405.1). NCBI lineage: Bacteria > Pseudomonadati > Bacteroidota > Bacteroidia > Bacteroidales > Prevotellaceae > Prevotella > Prevotella melaninogenica. The sequence continues at coordinate 890,067 of NC_014371.1, read as the reverse complement.
GGTTTCTGAAGATATATGAGAATGGCAAGTATTGCACCTTCCCTCATGCCATCGAATTTCTGAACCGTCCCTACGCACAGATATTCCCGATACTCACTTCCTATGATGAACTTGCCAACTACCTTTCTCCTTTTATGGACGCATGGGAGGGTGGAGCGCAGGACCAGTTGCAGGGACAGATAGCCAGTGCCAAAATACCACTGTCTCGTATGATAAGCCCTGCCCTTTATTGGGTGATGACGGGTGACGATTTCTCACTTGACATCAATAATCCGAATGAGCCGAAAGTCCTTGTTGTGGGTAACAACCCCGACCGCCAGAATATCTATTCGGCAGCACTCGGACTTTACAATAGCCGTATTGTGAAGCTAATCAACAAGAAGAAACAACTCAAAAGTTCTGTGATTATCGACGAGTTGCCGACTATCTATTTCCGTGGGCTGGACAACCTTATTGCTACCGCCCGAAGCAACAAGGTAGCAGTGTGTTTGGGTTTTCAGGACTTCTCACAGCTCACTCGCGATTATGGGGACAAAGAAAGTAAAGTGATACAAAATACGGTGGGCAATGTGTTTAGTGGTCAGGTGGTAGGAGAAACAGCTAAGACACTCTCTGAGCGTTTCGGCAAGGTGCTTCAACAACGCCAGTCTATGACCATCAATCGCAATGATAAATCCACTTCTATCTCTACACAGATGGATAGTCTTATCCCTGCAAGTAAGATTTCAAACCTTACACAGGGGATGTTCGTGGGTGCGGTATCCGACAACTATGATGAACGTATCGATCAAAAGATTTTCCATGCAGAGATAGTGGTGGATAGTGCAAAGGTTTCTGCTGAAATGAAAGCCTATCAGCCCATACCTGTGATAGTAGACTTTACAAATGAAGTTAGCTCTGATAATCTCAAAGAGACCATCGAAGCCAACTATAAATGCGTGAAGCAGAATATATTAGATTTGGTTGCTTCTGAAATGGTGAGAATAAAGAACGATCCGAGTCTCTGTCATTTAATAAAGGAATAAGATATAATGATTTGTCAACTTAATAACGTTAAGACTTATTTTTTGCTCATATTATAAATTTAAAAATAGTCCAAATATTATATTTCATATTATAAATTCTATTATTTAATTTTATATTTTTTAGAATGCCGTAAATTCGATAAGTTTATCTTTGGTTCTATTGATTGAAATTTCTAACACTGTTTTCTTCAACTTCCTTGGTATATGCTCGCTCTATAGGATCTTTACCATCTAACTTTTCAAAGATCTCTCTAAGTTTTGTCACATGCTTACGGTCTCGTCTTAGGCGCTTATCAAGCATTGTAGCAACATCATAACCTCCATTTATAAGTTTCTTTACTGGTGCTATATAACCAAAATCTTTCAAATCTCTCCTTGGCATGTTACTTGAAATTTGGTCAACATTAACCCTATATTTCCCCCATACTACTACTTCGTTGAGAGTATTTTCTGATGGATATAGGAACATTGTGTCGCGTGGTACTTCATTTCGGTAGAGAGTTTCTAGTAAATAACCATTAGATCTAAAACTCACAACATTAAATGTTTTTGGTAAAATTATTTCTCCTAAATAAGATGTTCTTCCAACTAATATTCTATCAGCCTTTACTTCCACATCTTTTATTGGGAATCTAGTAACAGCATCACAAATTAATATTTTCTGAGCATTTATTTCTGATGAGAAGGAGCAAATCAAACATAATATCAATGTGAAGATTCTGACCTTGTTGAATAAAGTATTCTTAGTCTGATTTGAAAGAGCAGGAATATAAGCCTTTGGTGGAGGAAACTTATATGATGTTAACTTATCCTTTACCATAAACCTCAATTTTTTATAAACTCCTAAATTATGATCTTTGCAGATTTCTCACTTCTATGATTACTTACGGAACCTAGACGTATTAATTACCTCACTATTCTTAGCTTTATATCCTCCAAACTTGACTGTCAAGGAAACTCCAAATTCACGATAGCAGCTAAAGTTCATCTTCATATACTGTCCTTTGAAATCAATACGGGGATTGACGGAAGAAGTCTTGAACAAGTCATTACAGAAAATATGCAGTATAGCTTGTTTTTTCCAAAATTGCCAGCGAAGGCCAATATCTAAGTTACCAGATCCAGGTAAATCATAAATAGCCTGATGAGCTTTGCTACGTATCATCCCATCAACTGTCAGCGACAAATTGGGCCTGGTATTTAGTGTGATAACATTGCTCATCTGTGCCATTCCATATAATATGGCTCTATTAAATGGTAAATCATAATAGTCATCGCATTTCTCATGCATCCAAAGCCCTGTTAATGTTAATCGGGAATCTAACCATGAACCGAACTTATGAGGAATAACAGCCTGCAAGAAGGCTTGATGCTGGTAATTAAGATTTACATACTTAAAAGTTGTAACCAAACGGTTTGGACGCTGATATGGTGTCTGTATGAAATAATCGTCAACATAGTTGAACCCTGCCACAAAATGATACTTGTTTTTCAGTACCCATACTATATTTGTTTGGTATGATTTAGCAGGTTTAAGATATGGGTTACCCGTAATCTCATCATATCCACCATTACTATATACTGTAAAATTATTCATTGTCCAATATTCTGGATAAGTTCGGTCGGTTGAGAAACTTAGTATCCATATATTGCTTGGATTGTGAACATATGTCAGGTTCAGTGTGGGATATATATTCCATTGATGCCATTGCGGTGAATGATAATATTCCGCTGCTAAAGAAGCGTCTAAGATAAATTTGTTATTCCAATTCTTCCCTACTCCTATATAAGTGTTGGCTATATCTTCTCTTTGGCGTATGTAGTTGATTACAGATAGGTTTTGATAAAACTGTAAACTATGGTTAAGAGACTGTTTATACCAAACTCCATAATTCAAGTTCCAATTATATTTTAATTGATGTTCCTGAGATAAGTAATAACGCCAAACATTTACACGCTGGTCATTATCGACGAGGAAATTAAGATTCCCAGTAGGTGTAACACTTTGCAGATCTTGTTTCTCGGGATCATGATAATAGGTAGTTTCAATACCTGCTTTTAAACCAAATGGAGTCTGATAGTCTAACTTGATATTGTGTAGCCATGTACGGCGTGTTGATAAGGTTCTACCAACGATGTCACCCGTATAGTTACCATAGATGTCACGATTACTGTAATTTGCCAGATATGACAGTGACAAATTATGATTTTTTGCAAATTCATATTCAGTGCTTATGCGATAGTCGTGCCCAAATTGCTTGACAAGTTGTGCTTGCTTATCTTTTATCTCATGGATTGTTCCATTATTGAGGCTGTGCCGAGAATCTTCATCAGTAATCTTAAAAACTCTGCCATGACTATGTAGATACATTGCATCCATTGTAAACTTCCCTGTGTGGTAAAGAAAGGATGCACGCTCACCGAACATAGCATGATGTGTCTGATTATAGGCTACATTAAATTCACCTTGCAAAGGCACTTCTGATTGGGCACCATTTTTTAATTGTATGTTAATTAGGGCGCCGCGAATCTGCGACTTTGCTGGAGCAGAATACATTACATCAGCCCTTTCAAGTCGACTGGCAGGCATACTCCTCAATAGCTGAGTTATCTGGTCTGAAGTCAAAGACATAACTTTCCCATTCAAAGCTATAGTCACATTTCTATTTGCCAACTGGTATTTGCCGTCTTTCTCAGTAATTCCTGGAAGTTCTTTGATTGCATCAAATACATTATCCACACCTTTCTTCTCAATTATGCGAGGCAAATCATAAGTTATAGCACTTCCATGAACCACTGCCAATGGGTGCTCACCTTTTATCATTACTTCAGGAAGCTGCCTGATAAGACTATCAGCCCCCAGCGAATCTACTACGTTTTGTGCAGAAACTGATTGACAATATATAAATATTATCGAAGATACAAATATGATTACACCCTTTCTCATCTTCACTTTCCCATTTACTTACTTTACTAAAATCTCTATAAGATGGTGTATCGAAAAGGTACACCATCTTATACTATTTAACAAATTGTTATTACTAAAATCTTACACCATTTGTTACTCCAATATCACCAACATCTCTGATAGTAGGTTGGACATAAAGAACAGCATCACTTTCGGACTCATTAAGTCCACCGTTAGTCATCTCATCAAGATAATCCAACGAAGAATCACTAATAATGTTCATTTTATAAAATATTTAAAGTGTTAATAATTGAGATGCATTCTTTGGATTGTTTTCCGACATATAAAAGCCCTACATCTCTTAATTCGTTAATTTGTTTTTTAATCATATCAATATCAACGCCTAAAATCTTACCTAATTGCTCAATCGTTATAATACTTTTGTTTGATAATTCGAGGACTTTCCAAGCCAAATCTGAACGATTAAAATCTATAATTCTAATTGAATTCGAATTATAATATTCTGTATATCTGATAATCTCGTTAGATACTTTTGTGAGCTCGTATGAATATTTGTTTTGGGCATAGTGGCTTTCTATACTAACAAAATAATCCCATGCTATAGCCTGAAATTTTCTCACATATTGATAAATACTTAAACTTTCTTCAAATGGCAAAAAGTCATCTGGCAGCATTTCCTTTACAGCATCTGAATATGATATTTGAATTTCTGATTTACTTACACGATTAAAATATCTAGAGGCATCGTTGATTGCTAGCGATGATATCTCATGTTTATATTTATTTCCTAATTGGTAGAATCGCATAAAATGAAGGTTTTGTACACTTTCTTTAATATCTTCTAAATTCTCTTCTAAAAGACCTCGTAACACATTCATTCCGCCAACATTTATGTTTAATTCATGTGCCCATTTTATGAAAAACAAGTTGCTTGCAAATGAGTTTTTCTTATCTATTTTGTATAGAAGAGTATCACTAGGTGATTCATATCCAATTTGAACATGAAAAAATCCTGCTATGTGCATTTTCTTTATTGTCTCAAAATCAATCCCACGAGTAATTATCTCTGCAAGCATAACTCGAAATTTAGGGTGATTGTTCTTTATTTCTATAAGTTTGTCTAAGAGGTTTTTGAACTTTTCTCTATCCTTACCAATAACATCATTATCCAGAAAAGTAAAATCGTAAACAGAATATTTTTTTATGTTATACAAGATTTCTTCTTTTATAACCTCAGCACTCTTTCGACGATACTTATATCCTTGATTCAAAAAACAAAAATGACACCGATTCCAATGACAACCTCTTGCGCCCTCTATTGGTATCATTACATCTTTTAATCTTCCCTTATAGCTTTTAAAAAAATCATAAAAGTCAGAATATTGTAATTTGTCTAAATCTGCATATTCTTTCTTTATGACAGTGCTTCGAACAATACTATCATCTTTGCGAATATAACACTGAGATAAAGTACTTAAATCTTCTCCTTTTAATTTTTTGTTTGCTAAATCAGAAATGATGCTTTCACCCTCTCCCCAAGAAGAGAGGTCTATATATTTGAAATTTTTGATATATGCTTTTGCTTGCTTTGGATTACCTATGCCACCAGCTGCAATAAATGTATCAGGGTTCAACCTTTTTATAATTATCCCCAAGACATATGCTGGAACCCATTGAAACAGGCTCATATGCATGCCAACAAACAAGCTTTCCTTCACATTATGTTCATTGCATATATTAATTATGGTAGTTTCTAATTCGGATACGCATTCGCGAATATGTTTTTGAAAATTAAAGTTATTGTTTGTATATTGGGGTTTTAAAGCTCTTAAATATAGTTCTTGCTTAATTAACGTATTTTTATCATTGCATTCAATTGCAATATAGGCATAAAATGGACCTAATATTGCAATTTCATCATTTAATACCTTTTTTTCGTTAAAAAAATACTTTAATAATATTTTTTCTAATAATATATTCCAATATATGATCTGTGCATCAAAGCCTGAATCTAATAAAGTTTGCTTTAATACGGTCATAGAAGGAGATGGTAAATATGGTTTAGCTGGTGGCAGCCAACATAATGTTATTCTTGCTTTTTTCATCAATATCAATTAAAATTTGTCTTTTAAATTAAAAATACAGACCTGTTTCGTAGTTTTATGCGATGAATGTTTATTTACGAGTTCTATTATACACTTTCTAATCTTCATTTATCGAATACTCCCAGTATTCTGATATCATGGATTATATAGGGTAATATATGTTTTTAACCTCGTAATCAATAACTACTTGCTTAACTTTATCCTTCCCATATAGCTCTTGATAAATGAGGGTTGGGGCATATCTGAAAATACCTTCTTTATTGTAAAAATCATCATGATAAAACTCCTTTCTTGTCAGAATAAAAGATATTCTTTGTTCTCTTCCTGCATTATTTCTTTCTTTGAAGAAATAATTGGGAGGGGTTTGCTCATAGGAAAACATCAAATACTTAGGGTTATTCTCATTAGTTTTTCCAAAATATTTATCATGCCAAATTTCAACATGACGAGGATCTGTACCAAAATGCATTTTGTCTCCCTTTTGCATCTCAGAAAATATGTTTCTTTTGTTAAGATCATTTAAGATACTATCCTTCACATCATAAGAGCAAATGATTTGAGAAACAACATTTCTTATTTCCCAACTCTCACATCCTTCGCTCAGGACTCTGATTATAATTTTATAGCTTTTATCGTTAGCATTCACTAAAATTTGAGTATAACCCACATGTTGAGGGATAATGTAGTGAAATCCATCGCCTTTTCTTTCAATGGTTAAAACACTATTATCTTTCACTTGTATTTGTGATTCATCCAACTTTGATTTACCAATAATGTGCTCAATAGTTGTTACCTGTCCTATCGAATCAACAGAATATTGGACATTAAAAATATTACTCTCGGGTTCACTATCTTCGCTGCATGAAATTAACGATAATATAGCCAAGAACCCTGTAATTAATATACTTGTCAACGGAAGGTTTGCTCTTAATATTGAGCAAAGGTTCCTAATGATTAATATTTTATTCATTCGCATTGTTTTTTATTTAGTTTATTATTTGCTACATAGAGGCTGCATAAAGATAGGGGAAAATAAGTTATGCGCAATCTTTTTGAGAAAAAATAGTTAGGAATTATTGTTGAACCATTCAGAAAATAGCACCTACATCATAATTAACATAAGAAACAGGTTCCAGTCTCTCATGTCTCCTCTAAATAACTATTTCTTTGCTATATGTGGATTTATCCCAAATTTATACTTTAGAGTATGTCCTCCCCCCTCAAATGACATCTCTGGTTCTATCTCATAGTATCCATTATCAGAGCCACCCCAGCCCATATTATTATGTACATATACGAGATCTGTCGAATCTGGCATATTTCCAATCAAGAAACCGTCAATAATCCAAGCGTGCCCCTTATTTTTTTCTGTTATAGCATCTGCATGAACTAGCTTCCCTTGCTTAAGAGATTGATAAATTGTATTCCAGTTCCAATCTATTCTATTGTCACATTTCATTCCTACTAAATTCAATGCAGTGACAATTGAATTACGCTTTGTAGTAGTCCCGCTACAAGTATAAGTAGCACCCACCTTTTCTCCAATCCATTTCATGAGATAACCAACTTGATTCTTAACTGCCTTGGGAGAACTGTTGGAAATTGTATTAGTGCGCTTTAATTCTTTCCAATTAACAGATGTTCCATTGATAGTCAATGAAGGCTCATAGTATGCTATTGCCTGAGCAATAGCCACCACCCCACAGCCTGTATCATATCTACCGTCTGACTTTAGAGGACAATTTTGGGCAAGTTTACAATTGTACGGAGCGTCTTGATCCCAAGCTGTAGTAGAAAGAGGAAGATAATCGGTAGACTTTTCATAGGAAATAGCACTTTTGTAAAAATCATTTAAATCACTAGTTTCTGTACTCCTAGTCGCTATCTTATCTTTCTTATTTATAGCAGAGTTCTTCAAAGAGTCTTTGATGCTCTCAAATTTTTTTATTCTGTTAAGATTTGCATTAATACTTATCTTCAGAAGTTCATGCTTGAATTCTCTTCTTTCATCTGTAAAGACTTCTGTCGTGTCTGGTATATAGGCAATAATATTGGGAGCCCTTAGATCACCCGCTACTAAAGCGTATCCGCAACTATGGTCATGTTGTATTTGAATTTTATAAATAAGAGTACATCCTGTCTGACTTTCGCGCACTCCACTTCTTGTTTGTGATTGCGAATATAACGGAATATTATGCCTCTCTATAACGCTAAATACCGAATTATTTGGACTACTCCTCGAATTCAAATCTGTTGATATTGAATTTTGAAAGTTTTTTAAAATATTCAACACCTCGCTTTCTGGAATAATGTAATCATCCTGCAAACTTACTCTTTCATAATAAGACAGCTCCTTGTTAACTAAGGTTCCGTTCTCCTTATTGTTTATTACTAAATCGTTTTTTGTGCATCCCTGCAATATTATCACAGCAAAGATGGCCCCAAAATAATATCTGAATTGTCTCATAATTTATTTTTTTACTATTTTTCTGCTATAAATCTTACCATCTATTTCTAGAATACATACGCTCATACCCTTTGGAAGACGATTTGCATCAATATGATATGTGAATTTTTGTGCATCGGCAAGTTTACTTTTAACGATTGTAGTTTGCCAGTTCATATTTACTCCAGCTACGCTCAAAGAAAAGGTTTTTCCTGTTGGAACCTGCAAAATAATATCAGTACCTTCTTCGTTTACTATAGCCTGGGTAAGAGTAAATAAATTATTGTTGTCTTCCAAATCTGACGACAAGTCATCCTCACTTATATTTTTATGATTCTGTTCTAAAATCTCTTTGATATATTTTTTTGTAAAATACTCACAAGATGGATATATATATGCACCATCACTTGTATAAGAGGAGTTAGCCCATTCCACTTTTATTTTTTCAATTATGCTACCATATTTCTCAGCAGCTATTCTGCAAAACAGAAAAGAAAGAAGTTCTTTATCATGAACGAGTTCATTATTGTCTAATTGCGAAAATAATAAATTGGCTAAATAGCAAATGCTTTCTTGTAGATGTTTTTTACTATATCTAACAAGTTCTTCGCCTGCAGGATTGTCTAGGATTTTCTCTACGGAAACAGCATCTTGGTTACTATCGTACTCATTCACATAATTAGACCATTCTTCAAATAGCCTATCAAAAGTTTGATAACCCTTGCTATCTTGCGAAAGCCGTTTTCTAATTAAAGCTTTCTGGTTGTCGTCAAGAGTTACCTGAAGTTCTCTAGTTAATCCGTCTTTTATAGACTCTTTTAGGGTATATCTGCTTTGGATACTTTGTAATAAAGTTCCTTGTGCAGTATTAGCCATATATCGATAAGGTAGTGGTATTTCTTTATAATAATATATAAACGGCTTACCAAATTCATTCCCATTCAAAGAATTGCGCTCATGAGTTATTCTTCCCCACGTCCCAATTTTACTTTCAAAGGCATATCCATGTAAAAGTTGATTAGCGTAGTTAGTCACTGCGAAATGACTTATGCCAGTCATTGTACTGTCTTTGGAGTATACCATAACAACCATCGGACCTACCACATCCCTCTTATATGTTTCAGCATTATTGTATCTATAGGGTTTATTAGCAAAATAATCATCCCATGTTTTCCAAACAGATGGAGAACCATAAGCAGAGTTCCCAATCCATATATTTCGATCTGTTATACCTCCAGCCCAAGCTGCGGAATTATATTTGACATTATCCTCTGCCATTAAAACAGCATCTCCAGATTTTAAGTTAGGAAATTTTGATAGATATTTAGATGGTGCATCCTTAAATCCGCAATAGACATCGCAATGCCCCCATGTAATCCACCATGCACTTGTAGACGAAACCAATACTTTCCAATTTGAATTAGTCCTTCTATGCTGTATTTTTTTTCTTGCGCCTTCTAACCATTGATAGTCTGCAGGCGAATAATAGGTATATGGTTCAGAATTAAAGAGCATTTTGTTTCCATCTAGTAAAAATAAGCGGACGCTAGCATTTGTTTTTGATGTAAAATAGTTTAATGTCTCTGAAAAATTCACAGGTGCATCTATCATAAAACCTGCCACTGAAACTTTTTCATTTAATATAGTTCCATTGTAATAAACATTAACTAACCCAGCTCTAGGAATTTCCATACTGGCATATGAATTATATTTAGAACAAATAACAAGATAGTAATCTCCTGCAGGCACAGTTACGTCCAGTCTTGATTGTAGACCATCGTAATTGTCATTACTCCACGAATACTTATTGGGATTATCTATATTATAAAAGTACATATAAGTATCTACGTCATTATAATCTTCTCCTTCTACAGGTGTAGTGTGAAGTATTATTCTTTCTGTAGTTTGAACTGATATCTTTCGGTGATATGTATATGTAACAGGGACATTTTTCCAAGCAGTTACCTTGTTATTGTCTTTTATTTCTATATTTTCAGGGGTGACCTCCCACGCACTTTTGCTTTTATCTGCCTGGGTGGAAATTTGCTCTAAACGTCGTATTTGTTTATTTTGCAATGTAGTAAAAGAAGGCTCTATAGTTTTTTTTAATTGACAAGAATCCTTTGCGAGCTGAACTACGTCTATTTCTGGATAGAATGGACTTGCAGAAGAAAAACAAATTGTATTATTCCCTTTCTCGCAAAAGACCATAGGTACCCCCTTAATGTCAGTAATCTCCCACGAAGCTTTTTTGCAGTCTAACTTTCCTTGATACTTACCATTGACATAGACGGAAATTTCCTGAAAAGTTCCGTCCGACAAATATGTGGATAAGACATTAGCCAAAAAATAATAATTTCCTTCTTGTGGTACCTCAATATTAAATGACTTTTCAAGAATAGGAGCAATATTATCTTTTTTTGTAATGCTCTTTGCGGCATTAAATGCCCTTGAGGTTCTCTTACTAGTCCTTCCATTAGTAAAGAAATAAGCCTCAGTATCAGAAAGCATATTTTTGTTAGCTACCCCCAATCCACTCCTGTTCTCTTGAAAACCTTGAGGTTGTCCAAAACTGCATATAGATTGTAAAATGAATATAACAAACAATAGTTTTTTCATAATTCTCTTTTGATTTTAATTAAAGACTATTTCTATATAAAAGTTCACCATGAAATGGATGGAATACCGTACAAGACAGATTACCAATAATCTATTACCAAGTGAACTTTTATATATTTTGTAGAAATCGTTTACTTATCTACATTTGCAGCAATCCAACTCCCGTCCCAACATTTAGCACGGCCTATAATATGGCTTGGAGACATTAAGTTCATGTTATAATATCCTGAACACCAATAGAGCTGCTGCCTAATAATGTTTCCATGCCCAACTTTACTTCCTTGGCAAGGACTTGGGAGTGGAGCTACAGGAATGTTAAAATATATATCCCAGAATAATTCTAGATCCGTATCCGCGGAAGTGAAATCCATGTTCACATTTTCTCTAGACCACGCCTCCACTTGAACTCCACATGAAGACTTAAAAACGGTGCGACTTTTCCAAAATAAAGCCTGAACCTTTGTTCTTCCATCTTGTGCAACTCTTGTTGGAATTGGAACTGGTATTCGAGTCACCTCAATTATAGGATTCCCTGTATAGTATAATAAGATACCCTTTTCAAGCTGATATTTACCAAAAGATATCGTAGGATATGACTCTATATCATTCAAAATGCTTTTTTCCTGAGCAAGATATTTCTTGATATTTTTATAAGCAGCTTTTTCTATGGCATAAATAGTATAGCCAGACTTACTAAATTTATAAATAGTGTCAGCAACCTCAAATTCCAAATTTTCATTAAGGATAGAGCCTATAGCTGTATTCTCTTTAAATATATCAATAATACTAGTTTTCTCATTATACAAAGTTGTTTTTGTAATCAAATAGTTATTGTCAAATGATGCAATAAAAGCATCTAAATCGGAATTATTTGCAAAATGTGTTCGGGACAATACTGGTGATTCCTCTTGATTATATTCCTCATTAGAACAACTGCTGAATATAGTTGCCATAATTAAAGAACAAAAAAGTAACAATAGAAATGCAATTAGAGGTAATTGCTTAGTACCTTTTCTATTAAGCTGGAGCAAAGAATTGCAAAGATTAGATTTTTTCATAACTATTATTTTTTTATTAATATTGTAAACGTAAACTCGGTAGAAAGACTCATTATGTACATAGGCTATCTAATAAAACTTTGAAAGTAAAAGTCAAAAGAAATTGTTTTGTATTATACTAGACGATATAAACAACTATTTTAGGTAGACTAGCCTTTTAACTGCTTATTATACCGTCTCTGCTACTTTGATTATATCTCACATTGTTTCATATCTATGGCTTTCAGCGGAATATTCGTAATATCCACAGTAAGTAATATAAATAGTTGAGAACATACGAATTAGTGATAGTTCTTTCCAACCAACCTTTTGTCTTAGGTCGACAAATCGTTTTGCTTTATTATGAAAATCAAATTTAACCATAAATGTTTTACTTCGCAACAAATATACATATATAAATTGTTTATAACAAGAAAAATATCTTTTTTTTTAAAAAGAATTTGTGTTTTCTTGATATTTCTACTTATATTTGTAGTATTATTTACTATCTATACATTGTTTATATGAATAAAAACATTATTTCATTGAAGGATTTCGAGATTACTCCCAACGAGAATGTTATCGAACGTAGCCAAAACTTCCAGAGTTATATTGACCAAATGAATCAGTTCGGCTGCAAGAGTTATTGGGTCATGGCAAGAACAGGCGTTGGAGCAAAAATGCAGATAGAGGGCTATGATGGTGAAGTTTCCGCATACATTTCCAATGATTACCTTGGTATGTCGCAAAGGACTGAGACCAAGGAGGCTGGCATAAATGCCGTCCTGAAATACGGTACAGGGGCAAGTGCCGCTCAAGCCATAGGAGGCTATTTAGACATCCATCAGCAGTTGGAACAAGGCATTGCAAAGTTCGTTGGTCAGGAAGATGCAATTCTCTTCTCATCTGGATTTGGTGCCAATGCAGGTTTACTCCGTGCTATATTGGGAAAAAATGACATAGCCTACATTGATTCGTATATCCATACCAGTGCCACAAGTGGTTTAATTGGAACCAATGTAAAGCATATAGGACACAACGATATTGACTATCTTGACATGATCCTTGAACGGGAAACGGGAAAATATCAGACTCGATTGGTCATCATCGATGGGGTCTATTCCCAGAATGGAGATTTATCAAAACTTCCTCAATACATTGCGGTCTGCAAGAAACACAATTGTCTTCTTATGATGGATGACGCTCACGGCATTGGAGTTATGGGAGAAAACGGCAGAGGAACAGCCGAATATTATAATTGCTTGGGACAAGTAGATATTATTACAGGAACTTTCAGTAAGTCTTTCGGATGTGTCGGTGGTTTTGTTGCCGCGTCAGAAAAACTGATTCAGTATCTGAGATATTATGCTGACAGTAATGTCTTTTCCGCAGCAATGACTCCACAGGTTGCAGCATCTTCCCTAAAGGCACTGGAACTCATACAGACACAACCAGAGATTCGCAAGAAGTTGTGGACTAATGTCAATTATCTGCGCAAACGACTGACAGAGGAAGGCTTTGATATAGGCTGCTCTGTATCAGCCATATTTCCTATTATGGTAAGAGATAATAAAAAAGTATATGAAATAGCACGTGAATTACAAAAAAGATGTATCTTTGTAAGCGGTATCACATATCCTGCGGTAAGAACCAAAGAAGCACGGCTTAGAGTTAGTGTATTGGCTTCTCACGAGATAGAACAGTTAGAGCAATTAGTGACTGCTCTTTTGGAAATCAGAAAATCAATTCCTTTTTAGATGGCAGAAGAAGAAAATAAACCTAAAAGATACAGAAGGACAAACGTCGATATACAGGCAGACATTATCAAGGCAGCAGAAAGTCTGATTAAGAAAAAAGGCTTTGCATCAATGTTGGTGACAGAACTCATCAAAAAAGCCAGAATAGAGCCGCTTGTGTTCTATAACAGATATGACAATCTTAGCGAATTTTATGATGAATTCGTTAAGAGGTATGACTATTGGTTTAAGGATGTGCTCACTGGTATTCAATTTCCTACAGATTCAGAATTGGGTTATATCAGTATTTTCAAGGATGTACAGAAAGCACTTCAAGATAAATCAGTGATGTTGGAACTATTACGCTGGGAGATTGCTGAAGGAAATGAGACCACAGTCCGTACGGCCATGCTCAGAGAAATGCACACTTTACCTCTTGTCAATATCTATGAAGAGAAACTCAAGGACACTGGTATTGATATAGCCGCCATATCATCCCTGATAATCGGTGGCATTTATTACCTCAACCTTCACAGAGAGCGTTCTAAATTCTCAGACATTGACTTGAATACGGAACAAGGCAGAAAGCGTATAGAAAATGCTTTAGAGGAACTTGGACACATGATATTCCACAACCATGAAGTAAATAATTATAAAAAAGTAGTTGCTGAAAGAATGAAAGAAAATGGCATCAGCGATGAAATCATAAAAAAGTGTTTGGATTAAACCATACAGTTCAAAGAGATTCCCCACTTATCCATCGTGATAATTGGGGAATTTTCTTATTATAGAAACTATATTCTAATAAAGTGATATTTTAGGCTTTACCATAAACTAAACATAATAGATTGTTTCCCATAAATTCCTTTTATTTCCTACTTTACCCGAAAACTTTTTCATCTCTTCATATACCTATAATTTAGCTGCTTGATAACAGTATTCATCATTAAAATTATCAAGCAATGGAATCAAACAGCAATGACAATTACGTGCTGGTCTTGGAAGACCGCACGGAGGTAACGAACGAAAAGGAAGCGGGAAAACTCTCCGTAATTTCTGGTATTGACGACAAGGGAAACCTTAAAACAACAGAGGCTGTCGCTGCCAACCAAGCGGCATTCTTGAAGTTCAACAACAGGGATGGACTTCTGAAGAACTTCATGACCAACTTCCTCAAACAGTTCAACAATCCGACTCATTTTGGGCTGTACAAGGTCTTGTCTAACAATGTGGAGCAGGGCGTGGACAACCTGCGTACCCTGCTCCAAAGCCGTGAGAAGCCAGAAAGCAATCAGCAGCTGGCTGAGATGGGCGTTCCCTTTGAGGACTATCTTCCCCAGCAGAAGAATGCTACTGCTATCGACCTGGAGAAGATTGATTGGAAGATGCTCGATAATCTCGGACTTACCCGTGAGCGATTGGAGCAGAGTGGAGAATTGGAAAAGATGCTCAATTGGCAGAAGAGCAATCTCTTGACGATTGCCGTTCCCATTGGCGACACAACCATCTACACCGAAGCTCGCCTTGCTTTTCGCACGGACGATAACGGCAATATCGGTTTGGCAATTCATCCTTTGAGAAAAGAACCACAGCTTGACTTTCCCTATATGGGTTACAAGTTCTCTCCCGAAGAAAAGGAGCAACTCCTTGCTACGGGTAATCTTGGCAAGACCATTGAGGTAACACCTAAGAACGCTGAGCCTTTTTCTGCTTACGTCTCTATCGATCCGCAAACCAATGAGATTATCGCCCTGTGCGCCGACCGTGTAAACATCCCCAAAGAAATCAAGGGCGTAACGCTCTCTGACACTCAGTATAAAGACCTTGTGGAGGGCAAAGCAGTAAAGGTTGAAGGTATGACTGCTAAGAGTGGTAAGTCTTTTAATGCCACGCTTCAGGTCAATGCAGAGAAGAAAGGTATTGAGTTCATCTTTGGCGACAACAAAAGTTTAAGAGAACGACAGGAACACAAACAGGCTCAGCAGCAAGGCGTCCCACATAAGCTTTGTGGCTTGGAGTTATCAGAAAAACAGCGTGAAGCCTTGGATAGTGGTCGTACACTATATCTAAAGAATATGGTGGACAAACAGGGACAACCTTTCAACGCATACGTTCGCATGGACAAGGAACAGAACCGCCCACGTTTTTACAAGTGGAATCCTGACAAGAAGCAGGAAACTGGCAAAGAAAAGATGGTTGCCGTAGCCGAAGAACACAAAACGCAGGTAGCCGTGAATAACCACGGCAAGACCAACGAAGCCACCAAGGATGTGAAAGAACCACTCAAAACGGGACAGACACAGCCTACTGCTGAGCAGAAGCAAAAGCAGGACGAGAACAAGCAGAAGAAGTCCCGTGGACGTAAGATGTAACCCTTAATTCTATTATCGACTATGACAACTTGTATTATTGCCGAGAAACCCTCGGTAGCCAGAGATTTTGCCCGTATCGTTGGGGCAAAGAGTAAGCAGGACGGCTATTTGGAAGGCAACGGCTACCTCGTTACTTGGGCAATGGGACACCTCATCGCCCTTGCCATGCCCGAAGCCTATGGTTTTTCTGCCTATAAAGCGGAAGACCTGCCCATTCGTCCCAATCCTTTTCAGTTAGTGGTACGACAAGTACGTAAGGACAAGGAGTATGTATCAGACCCTGCAGCATTGAAGCAACTCAAGGTGATACGTTCCTGCTTTGACAAGGCGGACCGTATCATCGTCGCTACTGATGCAGGACGGGAGGGTGAACTTATTTTCCGTTATATCTATCAACATTTGGGATGCCGAAAGCCTTTTGACCGCCTTTGGATAAGTTCACTTACCGATAAGGCTATTCGTGAAGGACTTTCCAATCTCAAACCAGGAAGCCATTACGACAACCTCTATCATTCTGCCAAGGCAAGAAGCGAAGCCGATTGGCTTGTGGGCATCAATGCTAGCCGTGCCCTGTCCATTGCTCGCAAAGGCAGCTATTCATTGGGACGGGTACAGACTCCGACACTCGCTATGGTCTGCCGTCGGTATATAGAGAATCGTGATTTTTCTTCCGTACCCTATTGGAAACTGTCTGCTCTTATAGAGAAAGAGGGCGTGTCGCTGAAAACCGTTGGCAAAGAAGACTATGAGAGTGAAGCATCGGCACAGACTGCTCTCGCTACACTTCGTAGTCAGAGCCAGCTTAAGGTAGAGTCGGTCGCAAGAAAGGTAACGCATACTGCACCATCACTCTTGTACGACCTTACTGCCTTGCAGAAGGAAGCCAACAGACGCCACGGATTTTCTGCAGACAAGACCCTCTCAATAGCCCAAAGCCTCTATGAGAAGAAAATCACAACCTATCCCCGCACTGGCAGCCGATACATCAGCGAGGATGTCTTCGAGGAAGTCCCCGCCCTGCTACGTAAGACAGGCATGCCACTATCAAATCCACTTAACCGCCATTCTGTGGACAACGCAAAGATTACTGACCACCACGCCATTATCCCAACAGGTGAAACGCCTTCTGGAATATCGACAGACGAAATAACTATCTATCAAATGGTAGTTAATCGCTTCATAGAAGCCTTTTCCCCCGATTCAGAGGAAGAACGTATGCAGGTGCGGTTTACTGACGGTACCAATATCTTTACTTGGAAAGCGTGTAGGCAGATTTCCTTGGGCTGGAAAGCCGTGCAGAATGAGCTGGTTACTGATGCAGAGAAAAAGGAAAAGGAAAACGACGATGAACTAGTTTTACCTTCATTGCCTGATTTGATGGAGGGAGAGGTTTTGTCACTTGTTTCTGCTGAAATAACCGAACATAAGACCAAACCTAAACCTCTCTACACAGAAGCGACACTGCTTTCTGCTATGGAAAACGCAGGCAAGGAAGTGGAGGAAGATAACAAACGCAAAGCTATGGCAGAGTGTGGTATCGGTACACCTGCTACTCGTGCCAACATCATCGAGACACTTATCCTCCGTGACTATATCCGAAGGGACAAGAAAGCCATCATTCCCACCGAAAAAGGCTTGGCAGTCTATGAGATTGTCAAGGACAAGAAGATTACCAATGCAGAAATGACAGGAAGTTGGGAACTTGCCCTTGCTGCCATCGAGGCGGGAAAAATGCCTGCGGATAAGTTTTCACAGGGTATCAACTCTTATGTAAATACCATCTGTGAGGAACTCCTTTCACTTACTCCCGAACAAAAGTCCTATCCTGTCTACCGCTGCCCAAAATGCGGGCAGCAGAGTGTCGGCATCTATGCCAAGGTAGCCAAATGCTGGCATGAAACCTGTGGTTTCCACGTGTTTCGTGAAGTCTGCGGCATACTTCTCTCTGAAGATAAC
The DNA here is from genome assembly GCF_000144405.1 of Prevotella melaninogenica ATCC 25845. Taxonomy (NCBI): domain Bacteria; kingdom Pseudomonadati; phylum Bacteroidota; class Bacteroidia; order Bacteroidales; family Prevotellaceae; genus Prevotella; species Prevotella melaninogenica. The sequence goes on along the minus strand of NC_014371.1, from coordinate 871,842 downwards.
ATCCGTGACTTGATAAGTTCTGGTCGTACGCCTATCCTTAAAGGACTGACCAGCAAGGCTGGCAAGAAATTCAATGCCCGACTTGTTCTGGGTGAAGACTACGCCACTTCCTTTGAATTTGAGAACAAGAAAGGAAAACAAAGAGGAAAATAATCCCGACAGAAACGGAGATTTACAGATATAGGTCGAGAGATACCAGTATTACCTCCCGACCTTTTTACCTCCACCTTATTAAAAGAAGACACTATGGCATACAATAAGAAAGAAGTTCTGCAAGTCAACACGGAAGCTATCCGTGTGGTCTTGCGCCTGGAGAAAGAACGCCGTGAAGCCACCGAAGCTGAGAAAAGTATCTTACGGAACTATCAGGGCTTCGGTGGCTTGAAATGTGTACTCAACCGTACAGATAACCCCGATGACATACGCTATTGGAGCAAGTCAGAGCAGAATCTCTTTGAACCTACCCAACAGCTCAAACAGATGATTTATCGTGAATCCGTAGATGCCAATACCGCCAAACGGTATTGGGAGAGCATCAAGGCAAGCGTGCTAACCTCCTTCTATACTGATACCCGTATCGTTTCTGCTATCTCAGACGCACTTGCCTCCACAAACCTGCAGGTAAGACGATGCTTAGACCCTTCTATGGGTATAGGTGCCTTTGCCGAGGCCTTTGCAAAGCAAGCGGGTGTTGTAGATGCAATGGAAAAGGACCTGCTCACTGCCCGTATCAGCCAAGCCCTGCACCCTTATGGAAAAGGCAACATATTCGTACAAAGCGAGCCTTTTGAAGCCATTGGAGAACTGGAAGACAAGGACAAATACGACCTTATTACAAGTAACATTCCTTTCGGTGAATTCATGGTCTATGACCGAGAGTATAGCAAAGGCAAGGACACTCTTAAACGTGCGTCCACACGTGCCATTCACAATTACTTCTTCGTGAAAGGTCTGGACTGCATCAAGGAAGGCGGCTTACTGGCATTCATCACCTCACAGGGCGTATTGGACAGCCCCCGCAATGAAGCCATACGCCGTTACCTGATGCAGAACAGCCGCCTTATCTCCGCCCTCCGCCTACCATCGGGTATGTTTTCAGACAATGCAGGTACGGACGTAGGCAGTGACCTCATTGTCCTGCAGAAGCAAACAGGTAAAGAAATCAGCAAGGGCATTGAACAGCAGTTTGTAGAAACCGTTTCCGTTCCTAAGGAAGAAGGCTCTTCTGTCGTCTTCAAGCATAACTCTCTTTTTGTAGGAGATTGGAAGGACATATCTCATCGCACCATTGCCACAGAACGCATAATGGGTACAGACCCTTATGGAAGACCAGCATGGGAGTATCGGTTCACAGGAGGGATTGAGGAAATGGCAGAAAGTCTCCGAACACAACTCTCCCTTGAAATGGGGCAACGTATCGACCGTAAACTATATGAAACAGGTGTACCGATGACAGAAACAGAGCGAGAGGCAGAAGCGGAGAAACAGCTTCGCAAGTTGGGTATTACCATAAGTCGAGAAGAAGAAACAGAGAGGACAAAGACTGAAGACAAGGGTATAAACGATGCCTATAACCTCATGCCCGACAGTATCAGGAAACAGTTACCTAAACTCTATTCGACAGAAAAGGAACTTATTGGCGATAAGGTTGCCTATGCACGCTATTTCTTCCCGATGGGAGCATACACTGCCTATCTCTTGGAATATGACCCCAAGAGCCGTATTGGTTTCGGTGCCGTCACGATGGGGTATGGCTGGGAATTGGGCAATATGTCCCTCGATGAGATGGAAGGCGTGAAGGTAAGAGGACTAGGCATAGAGCGCGACCTGTATTTCTCTCCTAAGAAATTGCACGAGATAGCCGAACTGGAAGAAATCGTCAGAGGACAATATACCAAAGAAGAAGTGGTGGCAGAGGAAATCAAGGAAGAAGTGGTAACAAAGACAGAATACACCGTTAAGGAGACTGTGAACGGTGTTTCTGAAATCAAAACGCCCAAGGAAGAGCTAGAAACAGAAATAAATATTAATGTCGGACAGGTCATAGACTCGAACGATTTTACCATTACCAAGGCACAGACAACAGAAAATACCATTTCCAACGGCGAGACAATTCCATTACAGCCGTCATCACCAGAGTCTGACCCACAACAATTAGTATCAGAACAGCCTTCCATGACTATAGAACCTGCTCCCGAAGGCGTACCCGCCTTGACACTTCATCATCAATACGAGCAGGAACCACAGGAAATCCGTACGGATATTGAAGCCCCGAGAGAGATGAACGGGCAGACAATATTCTTTGACGACGATCATCATCCGGTGGTGGACAATAACATGGAAGATATCGGACAACCGGAGCAACTGTCACTATTTGCCCCAGAGGAATACAGTCTTTGGACAAGAGAAGTTACCCGTGTGAACAATGAAATCAAGGATGATTCAAGAACTTCACAGGCGCATCGTCCTATAACTCAAACTGCTCCCCAGAAACCATCGGAGTCCAAGATACAAAAGGCGGTAACTGTTCCTCAACGGCGTACCCGTGGCAGCAGGAAAGCGGCTTCTTCCTCCCCACGTGAGCCGTCCCTTTTCGACTTCATGAATGAAGCCGAGGAGCGCAAGCCGCAGCCGATAGCAGAAGTCAGAAAAGAGTTTGACACTTCACCACGCCCTTTTCTCTCTTCGCCGGACTCTCACCTGAGAGACGGCTCCATTGTCGTGCAGAAAGGGCAGGTAGGCTTTCTTTCTGACTTAAAGCGACATCCAACCTTTAACCCGATGGACTTGCCGTATGCCCAGCTTTCCCGTCTCAAAGCCTATATCGAGATACGGGAGTGCTATCACCGTCTCTATGACTACGAGGCAGAGAACCATGCAGAAGACAAGGAAGACCGCAGCAGACTCAACCACCTGTATGATGATTATGTATCCTGTTGGGGCTACTTCAATCAGAAGGCGAACACCGACATCATCAAGATGGATGCTACAGGCGTGGAAATGCTCTTCTTGGAACGCTCTGAGAACGGCAGGTACGTCAAGGCAGACATCTTTGACCATCCTACAGCATTTTCTACCACGGAACTGACCGTTGCCGCAGACCCGATGGAAGCCTTGGGTGCATCGCTCAACAAGTACGGCGCGGTGGAACTTGACTACATGAGTTCACTTTTACCTGATATGGAGGAAAACGACATTATTTCTTCCTTGGAAGGTCGCATCTATTACAATCCCGAAGAGAATGCCTACGAAGTGGCGGACAAGTTCATTTCGGGCAATGTAATAGAAAAGGCGGAGCGTATCGAGTCGTGGCTCTTGGATCATCCAGACCATGAGGAAGCCAAACAGAGCCTTGCTGCCTTGCGTGCAGCCACGCCAACACCCATTCCATTTGCAGACCTTGACTTTAATCTCGGTGAACGCTGGATACCTGCCAAAGTCTATGGCAGGTTCGCCTCGGAGTTCTTCGGGACGGATATTGGCGTATCCTACCATTCCAACATGGACGAGTACAGCATTGTCTGCGACAGAAAGAATGCCAATATCTGGCACAAGTATGCCGTACAGGGAGAATTTCGCCGTTATGATGGCATCAATCTCTTGAAGCACGCCCTACACAATACCATTCCCGACATCAACAAGAGCAAGGAGGTGACGGACAAGGTTACGGGAGAAACCAAGACCATCAAAGTAAGGGACGGACATGCCATCCAGATGGCAAATGCCAAGATTGAGGAAATCAGGCAGGGCTTTGTCGATTGGCTCAGACGAACACCTGACACGTTCAAGGAGCAGTTATCCGACAGGTACAACCGCCTTTTCAATTGCTTTGTGCGACCAAACTTTGACGGCACGCATCAGACTTTTCCCGACCTTGACTTGAAACGGTTGGGCATAACCGACCTATATAAAAGCCAGAAGGATGCCGTATGGATGCTCAAAACCAATGGCGGGGGTATCTGCGACCACGAGGTGGGAGCGGGCAAGACGCTTATCATGTGTACGGCAGCATACGAGATGAAACGCTTGGGATTGGCGAACAAGCCGATGATTATCGGACTGAAGGCGAATGTTTTCGACATTGCAGATACCTTCCGCAAGGCTTACCCCAATGCCAAGGTTCTCTATCCGGGCAAGAACGATTTTAATAAACAGAACCGCCAGCGTATTTTCAACGACATCAAGAACAACGATTGGGATTGCATTATCCTTACGCATGAGCAGTTCGGTATGATACCGCAAGCATTGGAGATACAAGAAGCGATTTTGCAGAAAGAAAAAGATTCTGTAGAAGAAAATCTTGAAGTGCTCCGTATGCAGGGAGCGGACATTTCCCGTGCTATGCTCAAAGGCTTGGAAAAGCGCAAGCAGACGCTTGAAGCCAAGTTACAGAATATACAGGACAGCATAGCCGAGCGCAAGGACGATGCCGTCGATTTCAAGATGATGGGCATCGACCACCTCTTTGTCGATGAATCACACCAGTTCAAGAACCTGATGTTCAACACCCGACATGACAGGGTATCGGGCTTGGGCAATCCCGACGGCTCACAGAGAGCCCTCAATATGCTCTTTGCCATACGCACCATACAGGAGCGGTCGGGCAAGGACTTGGGCGCAACATTCCTTTCAGGAACTACTATCAGTAATTCGCTAACAGAATTATATTTGCTCTTCAAATACTTGCGCCCGCAAGCCTTGGAAAAGCAGGGCATCAACAGTTTTGACGCTTGGGCAGCAGTCTTTGCCAAGAAGTCCACCGACTATGAGTTTTCCATCACCAATGAGATTATTCAGAAGGAACGTTTCAGAACATTCATCAAGGTACCCGAACTTGCCTCATTCTATGCGGAAGTATAGGATTTGGAAGCAAGAAAAGGCGAAGAATGCGTATCTGATTGAAATAGAGGATATATTGCCTTTTTACTCATTGAGTTGCATCAAAGGAAATAGGCTAAGAAAGGAGTGAAAAAGCAAGAGTTCAGTTACCAAATCGTTCGAGAAACGATGAAAGGAAAAGAACGGCTAAAAGTGGTAACTAAAATGGTGTTTTCTCTTTCATTATCAATGTTTTGCATCACTCAAAGTTCCTCTAAGAAGTGTAATTTTGCAAGCAAAAAAACAATGGAAAAGAAAAAATGAAGCTGCTTTTCTATCTCAAGAGAGGTACGCAGGACAAAAACGGAAAAAGTCCCGTTATGGGACGCATCAGCGTTGGTCGCTCAATGGTTCAGTTCAGTTGCAAATGCGCCTGTACACCCAATCTATGGGACAGTCGCAAACAAAGACTTGTGGGCAAGAGTGCCGAAGCCGTATCAGTAAACACCGAACTTGACCGACTGCAAGTAAGCGTCTGTAAAGTTTATGAGATGCTTTTAAAGAAGTCTAATGTCTCAGTAAGGGCAGAGCAGGTAAAGGAACTTATTTTCGGGTTGAATAGCGGTTCGCAGGGACTGCTGCATCATACGGACGAGTATATTGACCGCTTCCGTGATCGGGTGGGCATAGACCGCAGTGAAAGAAGACTGAAATGTCTGCTGCTCTTCCGTAAGCATCTGGCAAAATTTCTCAGACATCGCTACCATGTGGACGATATTCCCGTGCAAAAAGCCGATACTGCCCTTATCAAAGACTTGGAGGAGTATTTTGCCAAAGAAAAGGGTTTTAAACTCAACACTTCAGCTGGTTATCTTACTATGCTGGCATCCCTACTCAAGGACCTACACAAACGGCACATCATAGACATCTATCCTTTCATCGCTCACTCTATCCGCTGGGACGTGGGTACACCCCGATACATCACAAGGGAGGAAGTAAACAGAATAGCAGCATTAAGCGATAACGAACTGCAAGGCTATGAGCAGGTATCAAGGGATATGTTTCTCTTTTCGTGCTATACTGGTCTTTCTTATACGGATGTGTACCACCTCACGGCAGAGCATATCATCCACGAGTCCGATATGGATTGGATACGAAAGCCGAGAATAAAGACAGGCAATATATGCCACATTCCGCTATTGCCCGAAGCATCCGCCATCATCGAGCGGTACAGGGGTATCCATACAAGGGCGTTCCGTCACGAACCGCCCAAAGGGTATCTGCTGCCCATACCGGGCTGCGATACGGTGAACATACACCTCAAAAAGATAGCACGGCTTTGCGGTATTCAGAAAACACTGACTTTTCACATGGCAAGGCATACCTTCGCATCGCAGATGACACTCTCTGAAGGCGTGTCTATCGAAAGCGTATCGAAAATGCTCGGACACAGCCAAATAAAGACCACACAGGTGTATGCAGAGACTTCTCCAGAGCGTGTCTTTCGGGATGTGGAGAAGATTCTCCCTCTCATCGCACAATATCGTTTAATCAACTAAAAGTCCAAGAACAATGAAAAGTACATTTTCAATTCTATTCTATATAGATAGAAGCAAGACAAGCGAAAGGAATGAATGCATTATCCGCTGCCGTATCACCTGCAATGGTGCGTCTGCTTCATTCTCAACAGGATTGCACACCTCTCCCGATGATTGGCAATCAAAGATAGGACGTATAAAAGTGGCAGCTAACAGAGCGAATGCCGTCAATCATCAACTGGACTCAATAGATAAACGACTTCACGCACTCTATGAACTCACGTTAAGAGAAGAGAACTACATCACGGCAGAATACCTCAAAGAGCAGTATCTGCATCAAAACAAGCCCACACCGACACTCATAGAGATTTACCAAGCTGTCTGCGAAAGTAAGGAGGAATTGCAGGGCAAGACTATAGGAAAGGCTACCGTCAGGGCTTTTAGGGACAGCAAGAAGAGCTTTGTTCAATTTCTGAAAACAAGGAGGAATGAGGATTGTCTTCCCAAAGAAGCCGACAAGGACCTAATAGAAAGCTACCGTCTGTTCATGCTTAGTGACTTAGGAAACAAGGAGAGCACCGTCTCCAACCGTCTGCGCCACCTGCATCAGGTTATTAGAAAGGCACAGCAGGAGCGATATATCCGTGAAGACCCTTTTGAACTGATAGACATTGAAACGCCCACCTACGAGCGCAATGCCCTCACTTCTGACGATTTACACAAACTTCTCTCATATCGTCCTCACCGCTCGGTGGACAACCATTGTAGGCTCATCTTCCTCTTGGGCTGTTTTACGGGGTTAGCTTTTTCTGATTTAAAGAAACTTCGAATGGACGATGTTTACACACTTGACGATGGGCGCAGGTACATATCGCTCTGTCGCACAAAAACTCAGAACAGAAGCATTGTTCCTTTATTGCCCATTGCCGAAGAGATACTCACCATTGTCAGCGACGGACAAAAGGAGGGTTTGCTCTTTCGTGAGTTCCCCACGAATAGCCATTTCAACCGCAAGATAAGGGACATCATCATCAAGGCTGGACTCCCATCTCATACCGAAGCCACCTCGCACACGGCACGACATACCTTTGCAACGACCATCTGTTTGGAGAACGGCTTGCCGATAGAAACCGTCAGTAAGATGCTCGGACACCGCTTCATTTCAACCACCGAACTCTATGCAAAGGTTAGCAAGAGCAAGATTGCACGGGAAATGCAGCCACTCATAGGTAGCAACACCACAAGGGAACTGCGAAAGGCCCTGCGTGTTTGTCCGCCAAGAAAGCCAAGCATAGGATAAAATGATTTTCTTAGACTGTTAAACAATCATCATTAAGTATCAACACTGAATAAGAACAAAATGAAAAAGAACAACAAACAGGAACTTTCCTACTTTCAGTTGAAATTAAAAAGTTACATGAGTGAGCATCACCCTGAAAGATTGCAAGATACGGAGTTTATCACCACACGAGCAGACATGGCTCTCACTGCCTACTGCGATGCAGTGGCACAAGGTTTTTCGCACCTCGAAGCAGAGAGCATAGCAAGTGAGGTATTGTATCAAGGTTTGCACTTTTCCAAGTACGACACGCTTGTATCTGTATTGGAAAACGAGTTTGAGAGGGAACTGCCTGCTCCGCTCCCAGAGAAGCTCGCACCCATATTGTTGTCGAACAAGGCTGTTCAAGCCACATTCGACAAGTTCGGTTTGACGGACACATTTGCCGCAAGCGGACAATACGACCGTCTTTACACCGAACTCACAGGCACGATTGTGCTGCTCATCGAGAGCAATAATCTGCCGACAGTCAGACTGACGGAGAAAGCAAGCCCGAAGGTGTTGTAAGCAAAGGCACACGCAAAGCCCCTGATGCCGTTTCTTATCGTGCAAAGGTACAACGGCAGCCTGTCTGCCCTGACAAGGTCAAGTCCTGCGGATGGAGAGAAGAATCTCCACCGCAGGATTTTTCTGTTTCAAGGCGGTATTGCCATTTTCTGTATTCGTGCGGTCGTATTCATCTCTCCCAACCTTGCAGGGCAGGGCTACCGTAAGAGAGTATAGGCACGACAAGAATACGGCATACTCAGGCTCTTTGGACGCAAGGCGTAACAACCAACAATAGATAGGACTGACGATAATACGGACTATCTGTTGTTTGTACAATTTATTGTCATGACTATCTGTTGTCAAAACTATATATCGTCAAAATAATCTATCGATAAAACGATATATCGATAGTTCTACGTATCGATTTGTCGAACTATCGAACTGTCGAGAGAATAATTGCTATGTGATAAAAGGAAAGAGCCGGCACCTCATCTCATTACCGCAATCATACCATTCTTATACAGAACATAAGAGCTTTTCAGCGACAGCTCCAAATCTGATAGGGAAAGCTACCAGCCTTTGCGCTTAAAGTTTATAATCTTTCTACAAAAAGCTTATAAGTAATTTACAAAAAGCTTATAAGCTTTTTGCTAAAAGCTTAAGAGCTTTTTAATGAAAGCTTAGGAGCTTTTGGGTGAAAGCTTAAGAGCTTTTCAAATTGACAGACTAACTTCTTTTCTCTTCCTTCTATTTCCCTGCTTTTCCTCATTTCTTGCAGCGGTGCTTCCGAGGGTTTACTTTTGCACTCAATAAGTACGGCAATGGGCTGCATATTAGTTCGTTTGCCGAGTAACAATAAAGTAATCAAAACAAAATCAAGGAAATGAAACTCATTATCATCGACCGCAAAGCGTGGGAGCGACACCACTCCGAATTTGCAGACTTTATTCATCGTATCGAACAACTCATCGGCAATCCGCCCGAAACGGACGAATGGCTCGACAATGAAGCCGTATGCCGCAGGCTCGGCATCAGCAAACGCACCCTGCAATCCTATCGCGACACGGGTAAAATACCCTTCTCCATCATTGGACATAAATGCTATTATAAGGAGAGCGACATCGCAGAGTTACTGAATGCAAACAATGAATGAAATCAAACACAGAATGAACTATGGAAGATAAAGAAATCATTACACAGCAAGACCCTCAAATGCAGATGTTTGCACAGTTGATGGAGGGTACTTTGAAGAAACTGGAGCGTTATTGCTCCACAGCCCGTCCGATGTTGGGTGGAGAGGTTTACCTCACTGGTGAGGAGGTTTGCAGCCAATTACGGCTCAGCACACGTACGCTCCAAGAGTACAGAAATGCAGGAATACTTCCTTTCTACAAAATCGGAGGGAAGATACTTTACAAACAGAGCGACATACAGACTATGCTTGAAAGGTATTATAATTCAATACCGCAAACAGGTAAGTTATGAGTTAAGTTAAGAAATCAGTCGCGACTTAAGTCAAATGGTCAGTTATGACTTTGGTCAAGAAATTAGTTTCGACCTAAGTCAAAATTGACTTTAGTCAAAAATATGTCAGCTCATAAAGTCAGTAAGTCAAGAAATTAGTCTAAACTTATCTCTTGACTTACTTCTTGAACTTTGAACTCTCGTCTATCAAAAGCACCCCAGGAAGGTACTTTATGGAACATAACAAACTATCTCTTTCTTTATACTGGCAAGGTGTGTCTTTGTACCACAAACTGCCGTTTGTACCACAAAGACCCTTGCCCCGAAAGGGGGTTAAATCACTTCAAAGTCGTGATTAGAAAACAATGAAAAAGCAGAAACAAAAGAAGCCAGACAGCAGATGTGCCACCTGCCCACGATGGGATAGATGGCACATCAGGATACCTAATTCTGAAGACCAGCAGAAACTTATCAGACTCTACCGAAAGTCGGGAGCAAAAACGAAAAGTGATTTTGTCCGAGTAAGGCTTTTGGGTGAAGCCTTTAAGGTCATCACCCAAGACCCTGCAAAAGAGCCTCACTTGGAGAAACTCTCCGAAATCGTTACCATGACTAATAAGATAGGTGTGCTGTACAACGAAGCCGTGAAAGCCCTCAATACTTATCATTCTGTCGCCACTGCGCAACAACTGCTCAGCAAACTCGAAACCTATTCCCAACTTCTTATTAGACTGCAACAACAAGCAGTACAACTAACAAAATCCCTTGAGAGTAAATAAGAATGAATGCTGATAAATCATAATGTCCAACGTTAGTGTCGTGCTGTGATTGCCCAATCCTTCTTTGGTCAGTTATCAATGTTAGGAAGATAAGCTTTGTATGTGTAGTCACTAATAAAATGCTTCTGGCAATTCTTACATCGGTAGCGTTGTTTATCTGTACTACTTTTACCACTTTTGATAATACTATTAGAGTTGTAATGTGCTCATCTACTAACAGTTCACCATACGGTAGGTAAGCATCATACTGGGTGATGTTAGCGTGGTCATCTGTTATGTAAGATGTTGAACCCAAGTGGTCACTGTGATAGAAGAAGGTCTCTTCTTTCGTAGTGTCATTAGTCTATGTAACCATATATATACTGTGCGTACTGTCTTTGTCACCTCAAATTTACGTCCAGAATAATACACTTTACTATCATCAAGAGAATCTCTAAGGAAGTTTTTTCACCATTAACAATAATCGAATATTAATAACTTCATGAAGAGTACCATGAGAACCATTAATAATAAATATAAAATATGTTTTATAAAAAAAACTTTTAGTGACGACACCTTTATATATTTCTTTCTTAGATAATGACATGAAAATCAAATTTATAAAAAAAAATATAAGAATTTCGACAATTAATATGGGGGCAGAAGCAAATATTAACCTCTGCATGAAAATTGACCATGGATGCTCTTTATATGCTAGCAAACTAGAATGGGCATCCAATGTAAATAATGCTAAAAAGCAAACAATGGGTAACTCTATTAAAAGCAAAACTATATTCTTCCATTTATCTTTTTTTTGTTCCATCTAGATTGTTCAATATAATTCCATTTACACTATAGAAATTTGTTTTCTTTGCGTTTTCTTGATTATACCATGAGGATAATTTTCCATCAATTTCTCCTATATTAAGCTGTAGTGTCACTTTTTTAAGATCTTTTGCAGCATTAAATATATTTTTATTTTTTGTTGTTCCATGCACAGTGTCCCAAGATAAGTTTCCTTTTTTTATCTCACCAACTTTATCTACGTTTTTTATAGTTTTATTTCCTGTCACCCAATCACCTTCATAAGATAATTGAAGAGTGTAAGGAGTCTTAGGTGTAGAGAATTCATCACCTTCGTCCGAGGAAAGATGTAAAATTGTAGTAACTTTATAACCTGCATCTAATAAATATTGAGCTACACCAGCACCATAAGCGGAACCTTCGGAATGAGTTACCATTTTAAAACTCTCTCCTTTTTTCATTCCTGAAGTAAGTCTATTAAGATTATCTTTTGCAAATTTATATCCTGCAGCATAGCGATCACTCCCACTCATATCTCCTCCCCATAAGGACGATCCATCAATAAAATTTGTAGAATTAATAGGAGAATAATCTTTAAAAAAGGATTTAGCAGCTACTGTAAATCCGTCTCCCCAATAATTTGCTCCAGCAGAGCTACTACCAATAAGCCCACCTATAAAGCTATTCCAATAACCATTTACAAATAAAATCTTTTTCCCATCTGAATCAATCAATCTAATAGGATTAGCACTACAATAGACATAAGCCCCTATAGATTTATACTTCTCTGCCAACGGATCCACCCCATACCAAATACTTGCCATAGGATTCAAGTACCTTGCACCGTAATAGTACAAGCCAGTTTCCTCGTCAAACTGCTTACCATTGAACTTATACGGTAAGTCTTCACTCGATGAGTGCTCGTCTACAAGGAGTTCACCGTATGGTAGGTAAGCATCATACTGGGTGATGTTGACCTTATCATCTGTGATATAAGACGTTGAGCCGAGGTGATTACTGTGATAGAAGAAGGTTTCTTCCTTTGTGGTATCATTAGGAATATAACCATAACCAGCCTGTGGATCATCAGGGTTGCTTGGGTCATTCCAGCTTACAGGTGGACCGGGGTTGGTATTCGGTGTGGTGTTGGGGCGTGGAGTCTGAATCCAACCCTGTGGCACATCATGATTACCGAGTGTGTCAATGATAGAGTTATACCCTCGTTTTGTATTCTCCGGATCACCATACGCGCCCTTCATGGTAGGTACACTAGGAGCAATGCCCTGCTGCTTATAGTACGCTTCTTTCTGCTTCTGAATCTGATTCATACGTTCAGCATAGTCCTGCTGACCAGCGGTTACGTATGAGCCGTTTCTTCCATAAACGTTGTTAAACAGACCTGTTCCTATTCTTGAAGCAACTCGTTTGTCACCAAGGAAGTAATGTTTTGTGAAGCGGTTCTTGTTGATGCTGATTATCGAAGCAGGGTAGAGCGTGAAGTTATCCGTCTCGTGGAACGTGATTCCCTGCGGCGCACCATTGATATACACACCCTCCATCGTACCGTAACTCTTCATGATGCGTTCACCAGCAGCATTGTAGGTATAGCGGTTGATGCCGTTGTTGTCTTTCAACACCATCAGGCGGTTCTCCTCATCCCAGTATAGCATATGATCATAAGATAAATATCTTTCTAATAGATTACATGCTATATTTATTTTTTAATTTATCGATTAAATTCCGATGAAAATTCTTAAGTAAAAAGTTTTTATATCTTATATTTTTTACCTTCTTTTTATTATTACATAAAGTAATTAATGTAATGTGCGTTATTTTAATTTTTGAATTAAAAAATCCAATATAAATGTGATACTCAAAAGTACAACTCTGCCCTTTTTCAAACCACAATTCAAATCCATTCCCATTTTCTTTAAGACTTTCGTTCCCATCAATATAACCATAAACGTCATTAGATATAACATTATCAAATCTATAAAAGTGAGAATCACGCTTAATCAAAAGAATCCTATTTTCCCCTTTATCAACGTATTTTTCACAACCGTCAGCTGTCATACTATAAGGGCTAAATATAGCTATTTGGGTATTCTGTCCATTTAAGGTAAGGCTATCAACAATAACATACTCTTGTGGAATTAAATATCCTTGCCATTTTCTTTGAGCTTTCCCATTTATACTAGGAGCTGAAAAAATAATAATGAATAAAATAAGAATAAACTTTTTCATATAAAATTATTTTTTATGCCAAAATATAGTTCTACCAAATGAACCTGTCGCTATTAGAGAGAATTTTGCTGTACTTTTGCCATCATGAATAAAAATTCCATTCCTCTCAAAAACGGGTGACACCCGCATCTTTGATTTTATCCTCTGTAAATAGCTTTCATTTCGATAAACATAATCTTTTCTGATATTATCTGGTATTGTTATTTTATTATACTGTCTAAATTTTGGATGGCTAAGCCCTTTAGTTGCAAAATCTGTTCCGTCCCACAACGTTGCACCATGAGTTGGATCAATATCTGATTGTAATGCATCTATTATACCTGCTCTTGCAGTAGTTCTTGTAGAACTTGTAAGATAATCTTTATCATAAGCAACTCTTGCTGATGCAGGAGTAGTCGAATAATTTTGATCATTCAGTTGTTCATATAAAGAATGGTTCTTTACTCTAGGCCCTCCTTTTACTCTTACATGTGCGTAATTCACATCTTTATCATCAACTGCATTATTAGCTGCATGTGCAATCCACAAGCTTTCATTTGGGGCATCACTCGATTCTACATCTACAATATGAGCAGCAATATTAAACTGTTCATCTGTCATACCATTTCCATGATCAATTAACTGAGTCAATTTACCATCTCGTTCAATATATACAAGATTATCTTTTCCTTCTTTCCTTAAGAATTTTCCTTGAGCATTGTATATAAACTTCTGACCATCAGGATCAAATAAATTTATTGGATTGTCTGCACAATAAACATAAGAACCTATTTCTTTATACTTCTCTGCCAGCGGATCCACCCCATACCACAGACAGGTAACAGGGTTCAAGTACCTTGCACCGTAATAGTACAGGCCAGTCTCATCATCGAACTGTTTACCATTGAACTTATATGGCAGTTCTTCACTGCTATTATGCTCATCAACTAACAGTTCGCCGTACGGTAGGTAAGCATCATACTGCGTGATGTTGGCTTTATCATCTGTGATGTAAGATGTACTACCGAGGTGGTCACTGTGATAGAAGAAGGTTTCTTCACGTGTAGTATCATTAGGAACATAGCCATAACCAGCCTGCGGGTCATCAGGGTTACTCGGGTCGTTCCATGAAACTGGAGCACCGGGGTTGGTACCTGGTGTGGTGTTAGGATGTGGAGTCTGAATCCAACCCTGTGGCACATCATGGTTACCGAGTTCTGTGAGAACGGCATTATAACCAACACCCGTGTTCTCCGGATCACCATACGCACCCTTCTCTGTAGGTACACCAGGCGCTACCCCCACCTTCTTATAATACGCCTCTTTCTGTGTCTGAATCTGATTCATACGTTCTGCATAGTCCTGCTGACCAGCCGTTACGTATGAACCGTTGCGTCCATAGACGTTATTGAACAATCCTGTACCGATACGGCTGGCGATTCGTTTGTCACCAATGAAGTAATGCTTCGTGAATCTATTCTTGTTAACAGAGAGGATACTTGCAGGATAAAGCGTGAAGTTATCCGTCTCGTGGAATGTGATACCCTGTGGCGCACCATTGATATACACACCTTCCATTGTTCCATAGCTCTTCATAATACGTTCACCAGCAGCGTTGTAAGTATAACGACTCGTCTTGCCGTTATCGCTTAAGACCATCAGGCGGTTATCCTCATCCCAATACATCTCACGGGTAGTGTTCGTAGAGTCGTTTGTTACCAGTGTAGGATTACCGTTGGCATCATACGTGTAATGATCGTGACCAATCTGTGTTGGAGCCGTCGGGTGGTTACTGTCCTCATATTTATAAGCGAAGTTATAAGACTTAGCAGTTGTCGTTGAATCCACCTTCTGCACCTTTGTCAGCGGTTCACTCATCCGTCCGAACGACATCACCATATCATACGATGCACGCTTTGCCTTACCGTTTGCATGAATAAGGCGGTTCAGCTCGTCATACTCATACGTATGCGAACTCCTTCCTCCCAGCTTCGCCTTGTTGAGTTTCGTAAGCGACGTTGGGTTGGCGGCATTCGTAATACCGAGGATATTATCCACAGCATCATACTGGTACCTGTTCTCCATCACAGTCTGACCCTCGATTGTCAGCTTGGCGTTCTGCAACCGCTCACGCTGCTTGTCATATGTATAGGTGGTCTCCGTGCCATTACCGAGCTTCGTATAGACCGTATGACCCTCCTTATCGTAACCTATCCTGTCAACAATAACGCTCTGTCGTCCCTGTTTATTGCCCGAAAGGCGAACTATTTGCCCTGCCGCATGTAGGTACTACTTAATCGTTACTTTACGACACATGCTTATTTACCTCTTTGTACAAATCACTACTTTGGATTTCGAATTCTTCTTAATTTTCCCTTTGAATCTGCCCAGAAATATTCCTTGATATACACCTGACCTCCCATTCCTGAATGGATTACAACATATCTTGTATTGGGACGGAATTTAATTCTCCGAAGATTTTTAGTAATACCATAACTGTTCATTTCCTCCACAGATAATGCAGACGATACGTTTCTAAAGTTTATTGTGTCACAACTCCTAGTGTCAAATTCATTTTTCTTTGTAATGAAGAACAGATGACTTTCGCTAGGATCTAGACAGTCAGACTCTATTTCCATATGTAAAAAGTTATGTACTATCAAAAGTTGCCGGCTCTCATCAAGTGAGAAACTATGATTCTCGTTACAAGCTATTAAGAAAGGCAACACCATAAAAATACAAACAGAATATATTTTCTTCATTTCTCTTGTTCTTTATATGCGTTCCACCACTTGTCGATTTGTTTAATCTTCTCTTCTTCTGAACCTTTGCCGATAAATAATCTGTTCAGATTTGCATGAAATTTAGATTTTACAAAATCCCTAAAAGACTCAAATACTTCAGAGCCTTTTTCTGCCTCTCGTTCACGAGGGGCTTTATCGTGGCTTAGGGTCGAGACATATCCCCAAAG
This sequence comes from Prevotella melaninogenica ATCC 25845, assembly GCF_000144405.1. Taxonomy (NCBI): domain Bacteria; kingdom Pseudomonadati; phylum Bacteroidota; class Bacteroidia; order Bacteroidales; family Prevotellaceae; genus Prevotella; species Prevotella melaninogenica. The sequence continues at coordinate 855,438 of NC_014371.1, read as the reverse complement.
GGTCTTCAACAGGTATAGGCCTTCACTCCCATCCCTTTTTATCTGTTTTATGTGACCAACTTCATGTGAAAACTCTTTAAACCACCAGTCGTAATATTGCTCTTTACTAATATTTTCTTCATTGAAATATTCAGGTGACACAAGCATGCGAGTGTTTTCAGGGCTATCACCCAGTGTTATACTATTACTTTCTCTTTGAAGGTTAAATTCTTCTAACCTAACATTCTTTATATAATTTTCAGGGACTCCAGAAACCAAAGAAAGTAGATGAGTTGCCGATTTTGTAAATTTATAGTACACATATTGTGTAGGGACGTTCATTGTTGCACCTGTGATGCTTGGAGCTGTTGTTACAATGCTCCTTTCATAGTGAATTGTGACAATGCCTTTTGGGTAAAGTCCTTTTTCATCTATATAATTCATTGGAGAAGATTTACAATAAGAATAAGGGCTGATTGAAACGTATTTCTCCGCCAACGGATCCACCCCATACCAAATACTTGCCACAGGATTCATATACCTTGCACCATAATAGTACAGGCCAGTCTCATCATCGAACTGTTTACCATTGAACTTATAAGGTAAGTCTTCACTCGATGAGTGCTCGTCTACAAGGAGTTCACCGTACGGCAGGTAGGCATCATACTGAGTGATGTTGGCATGATCATCTGTGATGTAAGATGTACTACCGAGGTGGTCACTATGATAGAAGAAGGTCTCTTCCTTTGTGGTGTCGTTTGGAATATATCCATAACCTGCCTGTGGATCATCAGGGTTACTCGGGTCATTCCAGCTTACAGGTGGACCGGGGTTAGTATTCGGTGTGGTGTTGGGGCGTGGAGTCTGAATCCAACCCTGTGGCACATCGTGGTTGCCGAGTTCGGTGAGGACGGCATTATACCCTACACCCGTGTTCTCCGGATCACCATACGCACCCTTCTCTGTCGGTACACCAGGGGCTACACCCACCTTCTTATAATATGCTTCCTTCTGTGTCTGAATCTGATTCATACGTTCTGCATAGTCCTGCTGACCAGCCGTTACGTATGAACCGTTACGCCCATAGACGTTGTTAAACAGACCTGTTCCTATCCTTGAAGCAACTCGTTTGTCACCAAGGAAGTAATGCTTTGTAAAGCGATTCTTGTTAATGCTGATTATCGAAGCAGGGTAGAGCGTGAAGTTATCCGTCTCGTGGAAGGTTATTCCCTGCGGCGCACCGTTGATATACACACCTTCCATCGTTCCGTAACTCTTCATGATGCGTTCGCCAGCAGCATTGTAAGTATAACGACTTGTCTTGCCATTATCAGAGAGCACCATCAGCTGGTTCTCCTCGTCCCAGTACAGTTCTCTCGTCTCATTCGTCGAGTCATTCACCACTCGGATAGGTGTATCTTTAATCACTTTACTTTTTAAAGTTCAAAATTTCTTTAGTACAAACCATATATGTAGAATCATTTTTTAAGATTATATAATAGTTTAACTTTTCATTTTCTTTTTGATTCTTTTTAAAAATCACAGAATATTTACCATTTAGAATACTTTTAGATACTTCTATCTGAATGGAATCTGGATTAACACTAATTATTTTCCAGATTCCTTTAGCCTCTTCTTCTAGTCTATCTAATTCTTTATAATTTCCTTTTACATCATCATTGGCTGTTACTATAACAGGAAGACTAATCTTTTGTTTAGTAATGAAAATATTGTTTTCTAAAGGATGAAAATCCGTTTGACGACAGAAATACGATTTGCTAAAATCTATATTACATACACCTTGCAAATTATCATACAGAGGAGTATGCTTTTTGACCATAGTAAAAATACAAAAGATTGCTATTATAACAATCACTGTTAAGAAAGCACGCTTTTTACCTTTTAATAAAAGGTTTGTAAGTCTTATTTGTTCTATCATATCTCCCAGATTTTGATAAAATATTTTGTCCTATTTTGTCAATGTTTTTATCTTTTGTTGTATTTTCTCCTTGAAAAACATAATTTAGAATTGCGCCCATCTTATTAGTGTCCTTTCTGTAATTATCGGGAATTGAATTCATTTGGCTATTTACCGCTCTTATTGCTTTTCTGAAAGAGGCCATTTGATCGTCAAATGCATTACTATCCCAAAAGGTCGAAAGTGTCATATATGTATCTACCGCATAATTTGCAAAGTCTAGTATGGCAATCGCTCCAACAGCCTTAGCTGATCCTCTTACAGGCATAGGGTCAAAACTATGGAATCTTCTATCTTCTTGGCCAGTAGATTTCGCAATTGGTCTCCTGATTCTTACATTCCCATCTTTTGGGTCTATACCAGCTGGTTTACGCCCTATGGTGAAACTTTTATGTGCATAATTGTCAACAGAAATTTTTCCGATTTCTGTGTTTATACCAAGTTCTCCTGGTCTCCAATTATCAGGATTATTATTAGCTCTTTTGAAATTGGATTGCATAGTTTTGCTAAAATTTTCTATTCTTATTCCAAACACCCCATTACCACGGTATTCAATGAGTGATCCTCGTTCCCATGGCCAGGACCAATTACCATTCGGATCTATTAATCTCACAGGATTATCCAAGGTATATACATATCTATTGCTGTCCGATAAAACCTCTATATACTGCAATATCCTCTCTCAATCCTGCTGAAATAGGCATGATTTGTTCTTATTTCAAATTCCAAGCCCCCCCACTAGAATAATGACAACTCTTCTGGTGGGGCTTTTACCTGGGTAATCAATCTATCCCAGTCTCTATGTGGCCGTTCAAAGAAACTCTGTATTGAGACATAACTCATAAGTAGAATTCTTATCATTGTTGCCAAGCCTGAGAAACTCCAAGGTCTCTTTATTTTGTTCTTCACTAGGGTTATAAGCAGATTGGCTATAAGTGTAATCCATATTTGTATTTTTATAGCGTTCGCACTCTCTCCATAGAAGTATCTTAGCGGGAAATTCTGTTTTATTTGTTTAAATAAGGTTTCTATTTGCCATCGTCTCTTATAGATAGCTATAATATCTTCTGCTGACATCTGAAAATCATTGGTCAGCAGAGATATGAATCTGATTTTCCCTTTCTTGGTCTTATCCTGATATGTGATTTTTCTTGCTTTATGGTAAATATCTTTTTCCTTTGTATGCTTATGGAAGAGAATGGTTTCTACGCGTACAGCTCCATAATCTGTAGTCATCTGGTAATCTGTATCAGCAATCCTTTCAAAGCTAAGATTATTTTTCATCTTAGTTACATATATAACGCCTCTTTGCGTCAGTTCAGAGAACTTTTCATAGTTTATATAGGCTCGGTCAAAAGCAATCAGGTCCTCATTGGCGTATCGTTCTGGGATAAGTGCAAACTGATCATGACTAGCTGCAGATGTGAACTTAATATCGCTTGGAACATTCTCATTGGCAAATATCTCTGTATGTACTTTTATTCCACCCTTCTTCTTACCAGTTTTGGGATTACGTCCTACACCTTTAAAGACCAAGTTAGAAAACAGACTTATTGTCGTAGAATCTATTATCTTTAGATTCTTCAGCCATTTAGGCTGTCCACAATTTCGGCTGTCCGAGTAAAGCTCATGGCGGTATTTCTCATATAGGTTCATATAGATCGAACCGAATATCTCGGAATCTCGGCGTTTATTTGCATCTGACAAGGTACTTCGACAAGGGAAATGCTTTAAACCAAGATGATTAAAGCGATTAACATTAGCAAAGAGAGAGGCTTTTATCTCACGCAGAGAGTCTAAACGCAGCATTACTGCATAAAGCATGACAACAAGATGATGCCATGCATCAAACTTCTTTATATAGTGTTCACCTCCCTGAGCTTGGCTCAGAGAGAGAATTTTATCACGATTAAAATAGTTTAACAGTTGAACATATAGTGGCTGTCCGATAAAATGTGTACTTTTGTTCATCTTATTTCATTGTTTTATTATGACAACTACAAAGGAAATAAGAAGGGCTGAATGTGCAAAACAATCAGCCCGTTTTTTTATTATTCTGAATTAAAAAGATATGAACGCAAAAAAAGTTTTATCGGACACCAATAATACATATCCACCTGTGGCGACATATTTCTCGGCTAATCTATCCACCCCATACCAAATACTTGCTATCGGGTTCATGTACCTTGCACCATAATAGTACAGACCGGTCTCCTCATCGAACTGCTTGCCGTTGAACTTATACGGCAGGTCTTCGCTGCTACTATGCTCGTCAACTAACAGTTCACCGTATGGAAGATATGCATCATATTGCGTGATGTTGGCTTTATCATCTGTGATGTAAGACGTACTGCCAAGGTGGTCACTGTGATAGAAGAAGGTTTCTTCTTTCGTAGTATCATTGGGAATGTAACCATAACCAGCCTGCGGGTCATCAGGGTTACTTGGGTCGTTCCATGAGACTGGTGCACCGGGGTTGGTGCCTGGTGTCGTGTTAGGATGTGGAGTCTGAATCCAACCCTGTGGCACATCGTGGTTGCCGAGTTCGGTGAGGACGGCATTATAACCTACACCCGTGTTCTCTGGATCACCATACGCACCCTTCTCTGTAGGTACACCAGGGGCTACACCCACCTTCTTATAATATGCTTCCTTCTGTGTCTGAATCTGATTCATGCGTTCAGCATAATCCTGCTGACCAGCTGTTACGTATGAACCGTTGCGTCCGTAAACGTTGTTAAACAGACCCGTTCCTATCCTTGAAGCGATTCGTTTGTCACCAATGAAGTAATGCTTCGTGAATCTATTCTTGTTAACAGAGAGAATACTTGCAGGATAAAGCGTGAAGTTGTCCGTCTCATGGAATGTAATACCCTGCGGTGCACCATTGATATACACACCTTCCATCGTACCGTAACTCTTCATGATGCGTTCACCAGCAGCATTGTAAGTATATCGACTCGTTTTGCCATTGTCAGAGAGTACCATCAGACGGTTGTCTTCATCCCAGTACATCTCGCGGGTAGTGTTGGTTGAATCGTTCGTTACCAGTGTTGGATTACCGTTGGAATCGTATGTGTAATGGTCATGACCTATCTGTGTTGGAGCCGTCGGATGGTTACTGTCCTCGTACTTATAAGCAAAGTTATAAGACTTCGCAGTTGTTGTTGAATCCACCTTCTGCACCTTTGTCAGCGGTTCACTCATCCGTCCGAACGACATCACCATATCATACGATGCACGCTTAGCCTTACCGCTTGCGTGGATAAGGCGGTTTAGTTCGTCATACTCATACGTATGCGAACTCCTTCCTCCTAACTTCGCCCTATTGAGTTTTGTAAGCGACGTTGGGTCGGTAGCATTCGTAATACCGAGGATATTATCCACAGCATCATAACGATACCTGTTCTCCATCACAGTCTGACCGTCCGCTGTAAGGTTCATCACCTGCAGACGTTCACGCTGCTTGTCGTAGGTATAGGTAGTCTCCGTGCCGTTACCGAGTTTCGTATAGACCGTATGACCCTCCTTGTCGTAACCTATCCTGTCAACAATAACGCTCTGACGTCCCTGTTTATTGCTCGTCATGCTCTCCACCTGTCCGGCAGCATTGTAGTGATAGGTAACCACCTCGCCATCAGGGTAAGTCATCGTCTGCACACGGTTCCAGCTATCATACGTAGCACCATAGACATAAGTCCTGATATCCGCCACACTCGCCATGACTGTACGGACAGTCTTCGTCACCTCACCCTGTCGACCGTAGTAGTAGGCTTCACCGCCACTCGCATCCTCTACGAGGGCAAGACGACCAGCACGGTTATACTTATCGCCAGCCTTACCATAGGTATAAGTAACACGATTAAAGAGGTTTTCTGGATAAAGTACCTCATGGAGTCGCTCGAAGTCGTAGGTGTAAGAGATGTAACCCTTGTCAGATATCGACTTCCTAAGCTCTGCCGTAAGCTTCGTCAGGAGGTTGCCTGCCGCATCATAGGTCATATCCGTTTCACCAGCATCAGGATGGTTCACCATCAGTTTGCGACCAAGTAGGTCGTAGGCATACTTCGTCTCCCTGCCGTTAGGATGCTGAACCGTCATCACCTGTCCGACAGGGTCATAGCTGTACTTCACCGTGATATCCTCACCACGGGCATGCTGCACCGTTTCACGGTTGCGCCCCTTGGCATCCGTATAGCTCTCCGCATGTCGTCCCAGTGCATCCGTGACTGTTGTCTGGAGCATCGGTCCACCGTCATGGCTTTGGATGGTGTAGGCACTCATTAATTTTCTTCATAACTTGCCTTTTAGTAAAATCACTATATATTCCTCTTCTTCTATTCCTTAAATGTAGAGTAAAACATTTTTGGGCTTTAGCCAATAAACCTTTTTTTAGATAATATACTCCTTCAAGATATTTCGTGTCATTCTTTATAGATTTAGCCCATTTTAAACCTTCTCCAGATTTACTATAGGCTATATGTATTGTACTAACACGTTTAATTTGTTTAATAATGACAAAAGCTTCATCTAGCCTATCCAAGTTCAGCAATGCAAATATATAATTATACTTAACCAAGTAGTCTGCGGAATTCAACTCAAACGCTTTTCGTGAATATTCATATGCTTCTTCCAATTGTTCCAACTTAGTGCAAACATTGGATAGTTCCGTTAAGAAGAATGATTCATTATAATATTTTTTTGACATTTTTACTAAGAATAGTTTAAGATTATTCCATTGTGATTCGGCTTTAAGAAGTGACAATCTTTCATCTATTCGCTTCGTCTCCTCTTGCAGTAAGAAACCATTACTTCCCATTTTTACGTTTATTTGGATTTGCTTTCTTTTGATATTTTTTATTTTTGTCTCCCCGGTTACTATTTCGATTCTGTCCATATGAAGATCCGGCTCGATGAGCAGTGTGCTTATCACTAGTTGATTTTCTAGCACCTTTTGTATGCTCTGCAGCTAAGAAGATAGACTCTTTGGGACTGCTATTTGCGCTTACAAACTCATTATAGACGTATGCTCCGAAGCCGACTAAGCCTACTATTGGTATTGCTATATCATCCACAGTTCCAATACCTGTAGCATCATCAGCACCTAAAACAATAATACTAGATGTCGCAAAGGCCATAATTGCTTGAGCTGTGGATGAACCATGTGGAGATGAGACAACATCTTTTTTATAATATACTTTTGTCCTTTTTGTACGTTGATTCTTCGGATAACTTACGATACGTCCATCAGTATCCACTAACTTCACCGGATTATCCAGCGTATACACATATCCACCCATACTTGCATACTTCTCTGCCAATGGATCCACTCCATACCAAAGACTCGTGATTGGATTCATGTACCTTGCACCATAATAGTACAGGCCTGTCTCTTCATCGAACTGTTTACCATTGAACTTATACGGTAGGTCCTCACTACTGCTATGCTCGTCAACTAACAGTTCACCGTATGGTAGGTAAGCATCATACTGGGTGATGTTGGCATGATCGTCTGTGATGTAAGACGTTGAACCTAAGTGGTCACTGTGATAGAAGAAAGTTTCCTCTTTCGTTGTGTCGTTAGGAATGTAGCCATAACCTGCCTGCGGGTCATCAGGGTTGCTTGGGTCGTTCCATGAAACTGGAGCACCGGGGTTGGTACCTGGTGTGGTGTTAGGATGTGGAGTCTGAATCCAACCCTGTGGCACATCATGGTTGCCGAGTTCGGTGAGGACGGCATTATAACCTACACCCGTGTTCTCTGGATCACCATACGCACCCTTCTCTGTCGGTACACCAGGGGCTACACCCACCTTCTTATAATACGCCTCTTTCTGTGTCTGAATCTGATTCATACGCTCAGCATAGTCCTGCTGACCAGCCGTTACGTATGAACCGTTGCGTCCATAGACGTTATTGAACAATCCTGTACCGATACGGCTGGCGATTCGTTTGTCACCAATGAAGTAATGCTTCGTGAATCTATTCTTGTTTACAGAGAGAATACTTGCAGGATAAAGCGTGAAGTTGTCTGTCTCATGAAAGGTAATACCCTGTGGTGCACCGTTGATATACACACCCTCCATCGTACCGTAACTCTTCATAATACGCTCGCCGGCAGCGTTGTAAGTGTAACGACTTGTCTTGCCATTATCAGAGAGTACCATCAGGCGATTGTCTTCATCCCAGTACATCTCACGGGTAGTATTCGCTGAATCGTTCGTTACCAGCGTTGGATTACCGTTGGCATCATAGGTGTAATGATCGTGACCAATCTGCGTTGGAGCCGTCGGATGGTTACTGTCCTCATATTTATAAGCGAAGTTATAAGACTTAGCAGTTGTCGTTGAGTCCACCTTCTGCACCTTCGTCAGCGGCTCACTCATCCGTCCGAACGACATCACCATGTCATACGATGCACGCTTAGCCTTACCGTTTGCATGAATAAGGCGGTTCAGCTCATCATACTCATACGTATGCGAACTCCTTCCTCCTAACTTCGCCTTGTTGAGTTTCGTCAGCGACGTTGGGTTGGCAGCATTCGTGATACCAAGGATATTGTCCACAGCATCATAGCGATACTTGTTTTCCATCACAGTCTGACCATCCGCTGTAAGGTTCATCACCTGCAGACGTTCACGCTGCTTATCGTAGGTATAGGTTGTCTCCGTGCCATTACCAAGCTTCGTATAGACCGTATGACCCTCCTTATCGTAACCTATCCTGTCAACAATAACGCTCTGACATCCCTGTTTATTGCTCGTCAAGTGTTTAGAGAGCTACAGTAACATCACTCCATAACTCTATCTTTTTATCAATTACTCACTAACATAATCAACATTATTACGTGGAAAACCTTCCTTTATAACATATCCTTTTTCAATATATTTATTTTCATACGATACCATAATGCATCTCCCATCTTTAGCATAGAATTTCCATCTTCCTATTCTGTAAAGTTCCCCCTTATCCCTTTTTACAAAGCCTTCTTCTGCTATATCATTATTTGTATAATAGTTTTGTACAAAATAGATAGAATCTGTATCAGATACGCTAAACTCCTTAAATTGCTTTAACTTATTCTGGGGTATTATTCTTAACACTTGTCTCATTTTCTTTTGCTTTTCCATTTTACTTATCTCCAAGAAAAGACTCTCTCTGATAATATTTAAGGTATCTAAGTCTAAGTCTTTACTCCATTTTCTTAATAATGGAGAATAGGTATAGAATGATGAACCATAATAGAAAGATAAACGGAAATCGCCGATTCCTACACAGGAGTATCTAAAAGAAAGATTCTTATATATGAGACCTCCACCCAAATCATATCCCTTTATTCCTATCGAGTCTAAGGATAGAGGATAGGTATGTCGTTCCATATTGTATTTTTCTATCTTAGCGATTAGTTCATCTCCATGACTGTAGTATGAATTAAGCATAAAGCTATCATAAGCTGTTTTGCCAATGAAGAAAGCTAAGATAGATAACAAACAAATAATTATAATTTTCTTTTTCATTTTTTTTCTTTTGGCATAATAAAGTTAAACTTATCTTGGCTTGGGACATAATCGATGGGATGATCCTCACCTTTTAAATTAATATTTATAGTACTGGCGGCTGGATTAAACTTCAAAAAGATATTTCCAGTATTATTCCGATTAAATTTATCTATTAGGTTCATTACATCAGCCTTTGTATTATTGTTAGGTTGATAATAAGCATTCATTACCAACTCTGAGAACTCTATAGCTACGCTAAGCTTCAATTTGTCAGATGTGTGGGCAAAGGTCCTGGTACGACTGGCTCTCTCATCAACTGATGCATGTAAAAGATGATTTTTATAAGCGTTTCTTTGATCATCAAGTTTATGGAAATACTCATGTTGTAATATATTCATTAAGTCATATTTATTATCTAACCAACTATCTACAGTTCCATTTGAATTAGATGGTTGTAGCCAGATTCCTTTGTCACTAGGATCATAATGAGCAAGAATACCAAGTTTTTCATTACCTTTAGCACCTACTAATCCATGGACGCCTGCTTGTTTTGCATAATAGCCAGCAATATTAGCCACTATTTGGAGATTATCTCCTCTTCCAATTCCCCAAAAATATGGAGAAATATTATAACTAGATAGACTATGTCTATTCCCTTTAGGATCAACGATCGTTATATAGACAGAATGATCATTTATAACTTTCACGATTCTTCCATCCCCATTAATATGGACTTCATCATTTCCATCAACGTCAACCCGCCTTACAGGGTTTTGCCTGCAATAAAGATATGAACCACTCGCTTGATACTTTTCCGCTAACGGATCCACCCCATACCACAGACTCGTGACGGGATTCATGTACCTTGCACCGTAATAGTACAAGCCAGTCTCGTCATCGAACTGTTTGCCGTTGAACTTATACGGTAAGTCTTCACTTGATGAGTGTTCGTCTACAAGGAGTTCGCCGTATGGCAAGTAAGCATCATATTGCGTGATGTTAGCTTTATCATCTGTGATGTAAGACGTTGAGCCGAGGTGATCACTGTGATAGAAGAAGGTTTCTTCTTTTGTAGTATCATTAGGAACGTAGCCATATCCAGCCTGTGGGTCATCAGGATTGCTCGGGTCGTTCCATGAGACTGGGGCACCGGGGGTGGTGCCTGGTGTGGTGTTAGGGCGTGGAGTCTGAATCCAACCCTGTGGCACATCATGGTTGCCAAGTTCGGTGAGGACGGCATTATAACCAACACCCGTGTTCTCTGGGTCACCATACGCGCCCTTCTCTGTTGGTACACCAGGGGCAATGCCCTGCTGCTTATAGTATGCCTCTTTCTGCTTCTGTATCTGAGTTATACGCTCAGCATAGTCCTGCTGCCCAGCCGTTACGTATGAGCCATTGCGTCCATAGACGTTGTTAAACAGACCTGTTCCAATCCTTGAAGCGATTCGTTTGTCACCAAGGAAGTAATGCTTCGTAAATCTGTTTTTGTTGACAGAGAGGATACTTGCAGGATAAAGCGTAAAGTTGTCCGTTTCGTGGAACGTGATTCCCTGCGGTGCACCATTGATATACACACCCTCCATCGTACCGTAACTCTTCATGATGCGTTCACCAGCAGCATTGTAAGTGTAACGACTCGTCTTGCCATTGTCAGAGAGTACCATCAGACGGTTGTCCTCGTCCCAGTACATCTCACGAGTAGTGTTGGTTGAGTCATTCGTTACCAGCGTTGGATTACCGTTGGCATCATACGTGTAATGATCGTGTCCTATCTGCGTTGGAGCGGTGGGGTGGTTGCTGTCCTCATACTTATAAGCAAAGTTATAAGACTTAGCAGTTGTCGTTGAGTCCACCTTCTGAACCTTCGTCAGCGGTTCACTCATCCGTCCGAACGACATCACCATATCATACGATGCATGCTTAGCCTTACCGCTGGCATGAATAAGGCGGTTCAGCTCATCATACTCATACGTATGCGAACTCCTTCCTCCCAGCTTCGCCTTGTTGAGTTTCATCAGCGATGTTGGGTTGGCGGCATTCGTAATACCGAGGATATTATCCACAGCATCATAACGATACCTGTTCTCCATCACAGTCTGGCCGTCCGCTGTAAGGTTCATCACCTGCAGACGCTCACGCTGCTTATCGTAGGTATAGGTAGTCTCCGTGCCATTACCGAGTTTCGCATAGACCGTATGACCCTCCTTGTCGTAACCTATCCTGTCAACAATAACGCTCTGACGTCCCTGTTTATTGCTCGTCATGCTCTCAACCTGTCCTGCAGCATTATAACGATAGGTCACCACTTCACCGTCAGGATAAGTCATCGTCTGCACACGGTTCCAGCTATCATAGGTAGCACCATAGACATAAGTCCTGATATCCGCCACACTCGCCATGACTGTACGGACAGTCTTTGTCACCTCACCCTGTCTGCCATAGTAATAGGCTTCACCGCCACTCGCATCCTCAACGAGGGCAAGACGACCAGCACGGTTGTACTTATCGCCAGCCTTACCATAGGTATAAGTAACACGATTGAAGAGATTTTCTGGATAAAGCACCTCATGGAGTCGCTCGAAGTCGTAGGTGTAAGAGATATAACCCTTGTCGGATATCGACTTCCTAAGCTCTGCCGTGAGCTTTGTCAAGAGGTTACCTGCCGCATCATAGGTCATATTCGTTTCACCCGCATCAGGATGGTTCACCATCAGTTTCCGACCAAGCAAGTCGTAGGCATACTTCGTCTCCTTGCCGTTAGGATGCTGAACCATCATCACCTGACCGACAGGGTCATAGCTGTACTTCACCGTGATATCCTCACCACGAGCATGCTGCACCGTTTCACGGTTGCGCCCCTTGGCATCCGTATAGCTCTCCGCATGTCGTCCCAGTGCATCCGTAACCGTTGTCTGGAGCATTGGTTCACCGTCATGGCTACCGATAGTATAAGCCGTACGTGTCACACTGCCGTCAGCAAGCGTAACACTCGTGGTACGATCGTGCGTATCATACTCCGTTTTTGCCTGCAGATCACCCGTCGCGTGGTTGTAAGTGCCGATGTTACCATAGCTCTCCGTCATTGGGTAATAAGCCGCAATATTACGTCCAAAGGCATCGATGACAGCCCTTCCAGTAACGATGGAGACCTTTTGATTGCTACCACCAGACCACACTACACCCGTCTGCTTCGTCTGAACGGCACGCATCAGCGAGTCGGCAAAGGTATAGGTATCTATGTTACCTTCCTTAGAATAATGGATGGTATGTGCCTTACGTTCTGCAGGGAAGTACTCAAAGCGGATAGTAAACGGCTGACCGCTCTCTATCTCATACGGAGCACGGATCGTCATCTGTCTGCCCTGTGCATCGTAGGTGTATTCCATCTTCTGCCCGTTGAGGTCGGTCGTTACAGACGGAGCATTCCAAAGACCATCATAAGCCGTACTGGAGCTATAGCCGTATGCATCCTTGACACTTGTCACAAGACTGTGATAGAGGTCATCATAGGTATAGGCATAGAACATACGCTGATGATTGTAGTTCTCCGGCTTCATCATACGTGTGATGTTACCATAGCCATCGTAAGTCATGTTATAGACAGAAGGCTTGTCACCGTTATGGAGCACGATCTCCGTTATCTCACCGTTTCCGTCCACCTTCGTGCTGCGTTCACGATAAGTCTTACCACCACTGCTGACAGTGATATGGCTCGGGATACTGACAATATACTTGTCGGCTATCTTATGATAGTTGATATCTGCCTCTAAGCTATAGCCCGTTGTCGTCTCCTTATATCCCTGTAGGTTACCATAGTCATCGTAAGTATTGCTGACAGCAACCGCCAGACTGTCCCCATCAAAGTTACTCTGAACGAGTGTCTTTAGGGCAGGGAAGACAACAGCATCTGTCGTATTATTACCAACGGCGAGTGTCTTCAGGTCGTAGTCATAGACAGCTCCCTGCAGCTTCTTTCCATCAGCGGTATAGAGATATTCACTCGTAACAAGTCCATGCGCATAGTAATCCCTGTTCTTACCATAGGTCTGTACCGAGTAACGATAGAGTCTATCACCGTTCTCGGTGTCTATCTGATTGGTACGTACCTGCTTGAAACCATAGAAGTCACGCTCACGGCGGTCACGATAGCCACCGCTATATTCAAAAGTATTCCTGCTTCGTATTGCTCCGTTCTCCTTGTATCCACCTGTCGTCTCAACCGATGACATCACCCAGCGACGTCCCGGCAAGTCGTAACTTGGAGTTGTCTGCTCATAGTTGATATTAATATGTCCGCCGAAAGGAAGTGTCACCGAGCGCAGCATGTTCGTTCTGCCCGTAAGGTTACGATAAACAACAAGCTGCTTTCCTCCATCAGATATGATAAGATCAGGTCTTCCATCGCCATCTATATCCCTTAAGGCAGCACTCGTACGGCTAACACCACTTGACCAAGATTTGGTAACCTTAGCTGTAAACCTTAGTTTTAAAAACAGAATATGTATTGGAATAGAAACAGCAAAATTACCATATTGAGAAACGGACGTTGCCAATGACTCATTGAAACGACCTTGTTGTTCTTCGGAATAAGGAATAAATCCCGACCCAGTATTCAACATTATCGTGAACTTTTCAGCATTACGAGTTACCATATCAGGTAAGCCATCGCCATTAACATCTATAAAAGATACATTATACTTTGTTGTTGTCTTCGTTCCATTAACACCAAAAGATATATCGGCATTACCGAGAACTTCAATGGATGTACCAAGTCCTGCACCCCATGTGCTATTTTCAGAAGACTCCAATGACGTAACACCGCTATTCTCTTCATTTGTAAAGTCATATCCAAGACCAAACTTCACTTTATCACCAAAGAGCATATCAGGAAGACCGTCACCATTAAGGTCAGTCCAATCACTTTCTGTATGAGAGGTTCCAGAAGTAAAGTTCCCACTTGCACTCACGGACACACTGGAGATAGCATTACCATTGGATGAATTATGTCCATCACTACCGCCTGATGTTTCATCGTCTTGTGGTTTAGGGTTGATACTGATAGCTAAAGCACTCTTTGACGAAGCCCGTTTTGATAGACTAGCATCTGCTCCTATAGTAGAAGAACTTGCTTTAAATTTTGGTCGATTGACATTTAACTTCATGCGATCTTTACCAAGTGTACCAGTTGCATTGGTATATTGAGTAACAATATTGCCATCTACCTCCTCTAACCAATCAGGATAACCATTACCATTGATATCCATTAGAGCCACCTTGCTATAAGATGTCTGTGTACTCTTGCTGCCACTGAGTCCTGCATAAGAGACTCCACCGCTTACACCATAGCCATTACTCTTTGACTCACTCATAAGTACAGGTGCAGACAATTCACCCGCATTTTTAGCATAATGCACACTGTCTATTATAATAGCATCCTCACCAATACGAGAGCTACAGATTGTATCCAAAGAGATAAAAACATGTTCAGAGCCGCCAACATACATTCTCTTGTTAGTATCATAACCCATAACAAAGAAACGCTGTTCATTGACAGGAGTAAGACTCTCTGCAAGTCTGTTCCCATCGTGGGTAGAATGATAATGCTCGGCTATATCCTTATATTTATCTCTGTCAATGGTCAGTGCTGACACTTCTATTGGCTGGGAGGCATAGGCTTTATTGCCGTTATAAGCAAATTGTCCCCATCCTCGGTAGAGCCTGCCATAATCAACAGAATTATACCCAGAGAACACACAAGCCTCTAACGTATCCACAAGAACACGCTGCTCAGCAGTAACAACTGTGGATGTAGCACTTTGGTAAGAAAGGCTATCACGTAAGAAACTAACTTTAGCATAAGTAGATTTAGCTAATTCATTACTTATTGCAAAAGTAGCAGTTACCTTACCTGTATTTAATCGTTTAATAAGTGTTGTGTCTGTAACTACGATAGTATCTGCTTGGAGCGTATTGGATGTATTCAAACGACAGGTGTGATGCAATACGGGAAGTCCGTTTTGATCATGTAAAGTGAAATAAACAGTAGCAGTATCTGTGTCATTCTTTTTATCTTCACGCACAACGGATAGTGTTGGAGCAATGAAAAGTTTAGGACGGTATTTCCTATTTAATACGGTAACACCCTGTTTCAACACTTTACTCCCTGCTATACTAACAGGCTTGTTGAACATCCTACGAGATGCTACAAAACGTACACTTTCTTGGTCATCTTCATAATTATAGCTACCCGCCCATTGTACCTTTGTCCAATCAACTGGGGATGTAGTCGTAATTTCGAAGAAGTATGAAACAGAATCTTTCTCATCTATATTACCAGTATAGTCATAGGAATCATTGACGATACTGTCAGCAGGGAGTTTAAGTCGTTTTACAATCGTTTCACCATTATGGTCCAATCGTGTGACGATAAGTGTAACATCATCAGTAGTCTTTTCTTTCCTATAAGGGGCGTGGAGCGTAACCTTACCACTACGATTAAAGATTGCTACATTGTTTTCACCCTCTATATAATCAGCTTTACTATTATATGCTTTTAAGTCTTCTGACAGATACCGATTCTTGCCAACAGGCAAAGATATATAAGTAATTATAGGATTCCAGAGGACCTTATCATCCGCACCATCATATCGGGACTGAAGACGGAAGAAGATTCTGTCTCCTACTTTTACATCACAGTTAAGATTGTTGGTTTTGCTACCAGCTTGCAACAAAGAGTCACGAACTAAGAAACCGTCACCCTCATGTTGAATGCTGTAGATGATACCATCACCTTGATTGCTAAGCTTCTTTATAGTACTTTGTATGTTGACTCTGCCATTAAAAGGCGCGCACCACATACGGACAGCATCATTTAGTGGATATTCCTTTTCCAAGGAATCACGGATAACCTTATAGTCTGGGATAAAATGTTTATCAATAGGAGCCCCTTCGCCAATAATAGGATTGGCAGTTACACTACTTGCTGGACTAAATACTGGTTTCCCGTCTACAATATGATTAAAATATACCTGACCATTGACAGCAATGTCCGTAAGACCATCACTGTTGAAATCATAAAGATAGGTGGTTGTCTTGTCTTGATCTTTTGAATGTGTATAAGAAATTCCAACAGAGGCTTTAAGTTTACCTATAAGACCAACTTCAACAGCTGCATCAGCATTAAGAGAACGACTGGTACTATTACCATCAGAGAAAGAGTTTACTCCTGATATCAATATTGTTTCTCCGAAGAGTAAATTCTTTCCATCTGCGCTCATGTTCTTACGATAGTAAAGTTTGTTACCTCGTTTGAAGAGCTTATCTGGCAACCCGTCACCATCAATATCTACAAAAGCAACTTTACCAGAATTTGAACTCTTACTATTAGAGAAAGATGGACCAACATTTACTGTTCCAGCAGCGAAGCCAATACCTACCATTGTTCCCCAACCCGTAGTGTGGCTTTTTGAAGCTCCACCACCAAGAAGACTTAGATTGTCATCACACCCACGAACCGAATGGCTGAGGAATGCCTCGTAATCTTCTCCTTCGGCCTTCCATAATTCTGCCTTAGAAGAGAAAAGGCCATTTTTGAGGTCATTGTAATAGTCAAAAGATTGTGTAGCAACCTTACCATCCCTACTATCGTTCTGATCAATGCTCTTTAGCAGTATCTTGCCAAACGGTCCTTCTTCATAGTTTAAGGTATAGCTGCGGAGCTGCTGACCATTATTCTTCACTATGACCTTACGGAGTAGCCCTTTGTCCTTTTGCATAATGCCAAGTCTTCCGCTACTCGTCACATCTTTTCGGTCTGTGGCTGTAGAGTCAATATCAAACTCAATGCTATACAGTCCTTCCGTCTCCCCGAGTCCTGTCCATGTATAGCGTTCAGGATAAAGGTTATTGCCAGACTTCATGTAATGGAAAGCGGCAAAGTTCCCGTGGACATCGGTAACACGATCAAGTGCCCATTTGATACGGTTACCATTGGTATCTGTAAGAGAGGTTGCATCACTGACATGACCACCATGACCACCATAACTATAGACTGTACCATCCTTGCCAGTCACTTCCCAGTAATAGTTCTTCGGGCTGTTACCCTTTCGGATAATCCTACTGAAACCACCTTCAGTCATTGGATAGAACTGCTTATCAGCTTGTCTTGCCAGAGAATCAGTCCTACGATAGAGTCGGTCACTAAGCTGCTGTCCCATGAGGAGATAGCTCTCACTTTCGTACTGATCTTCGAAACGTGGTACACCCCATCGGGTCTCTATGTCAATGCTCTGCACCGGAAAACTCCATCCGTAACCAACAAAGCTACTGCCTCCCTCACTGCTGTACTGTAAGCCGGCACTTACACCAATATCATTACGCCCTGCAGGAACGTCGAAAGGATAGGACAGTGACGCCGTGCCATTCTGATTAGCTGATGGAGCTTCTATCTGCTGGATACCCGCTGCAGGGTCAGCAGCCTTCAGTTCACTGATACCTGTAGGGACATAGTTCTGTGTTTCGGGACTCTCAGGAACTTTGATGATACCATTGATGACATCCGTAAAATGTGAAGTCTCTGCCATTGCCACCTCACGTTTAGTATCAATACCTTTTGACTGGAGCATTGTCCAGCGTTGGTGCAGTTCATCATAGTAATAGGTGTGGATATCATCTACAGTATAGCCTTTCGGTATCAACGTGCTGTCGTAAGGTACTGCGATACTTGCCAGATGATGGACGAAATGATTGCCATGAGGTAAGAAGCGATAACCTGACACCGTATCGGTTCTTGCCATCAATGTATCACAGCCACCTGTAACATTCACCATACCCGTAGGCAAGGTTGGTAGTTCACCTTTTCTAAGTGGTGTAATACTGAGAACTTTACCCTTTTCCATAGCCTCACGTGGTACGGCAAGCTGGGCACGCCCAACATTGAGTGTATCGCTGTCGGAGTTAGCAAAGAACTTGCTGACGGTACGTTTGCCTAAGTCTGCAAAAAGTCTTGCAGATTTCCTGTTCGGCTTGTGAGTATCTACATGATTCAACTTTTGATTTCTTACAACTTCTTTGGAGAATCTCTTCACAGAAGAGTTCCGTACACTGTCCTTAACTTGTGTGTGTAAGGAAGTAGTCTTTCGGGAAGTGCTATCTTTTTGTACAGAAGAGACTGTATCACTGGATGTAGAATCACTGATTACAGTTTCTTTAGCAGAACGATTACTTCCACCATTACAGGAGTTTAGTATGATTCCTGCCAGCAACAGAAACGGAAGGAGAAGTGAATGTGTAGAATACTTCATTATTCTTGCTATTTTGTTTTAGGCCTAAAGGTCCTTAGTATATATACTTGCGTTGGAAAATTTATAAAGGATAAAAAGAGAATTACTTTCTCACCAGTTTAAATGTCTTTTCTTTGCTACCACTTTGCAGTGTCAATAAGTAAACACCTGTCTGTGGCAGATAAACTTTAGTGGAGAAATATGTATCTGGCATATTCGCCTGACGACTGACAAGAGCTCCACCCGCCGTATAGAGTGCCATGTCCAATGGAGCAGCTTCGCTCAGTTCCACCTGCACACCGACATATCCATTCGCCGTTGGATTAGGACTTACACTTACATTCGCAAAGAAGTCACTATTTCCGTCAGAAGGGTTTATGGAAGGAATCTCTGTGATACCTGTCTTCGATATCTGAAACTCATTCTCAGCCTTGTTGCCCACATGGTCTGTCGTCGTAAGAAGGTATTTCCCTTCTATGAGTCCGTCAACAGACAGTATGCTGTCGCTTGTAGTACGATTGAAAACAGACATGTGTTCTCTCTGTAGAATCATCTTGTAAGGAGCAATACCACCTGTTACTCTGACAGAAAGTGTTCCTGTGCTGCCGCTCTTCTCCGTTGGCTGCTTTACTTCTATTGTTGTAAACATATCTTTGGCAGCTCGTAGCGTGAATACATCACGTTTACCTAACGGTATAGTCTTAAAGACAATACTGTCACCAACTGTCATGTTTGCCTTATGATAGCTTAGAGTTTTGACAGGAAAACTCCCCGTTCCTGTAGGATCAACGGCAAGATAGTAGCTCTCACCTTCTGCAAGAGGTTGTATCTGGCGTAGCTGCTTACCATCAGCTACAATATCAACATTAGGCTTGTCAACCCGTGTTGCTGCATTCATCCATCGTCTACCTATCCACTTACCGTAGGCCTTACTCTGGCGGAAAGAAAGCTTGCCATTATTGTCACCCCAAAGAAGACTCTCACCATCTTCAAGAGGTTTACTCATACTGATTGTAAGGAAACCATCTTCCTCACAGCTCTTGGCTCTTGTCTTATGCAGGGCAGAGGCTTTGTCTGAGATAAGGCCAGCTATACGGTGGCTATAATCCTTGTTGGTATACCCATTCCAAATAACCTCGCTTCTTGAATTAAGGTAACTGCTGCGAAGACTCACGTCATATTTCAAAGCAAGATAGCTTTCCACACGGCAACGTTCTGTATCAGAAAGGCGGCGATCGAAGACGGTATACTCAACAGTTCTACCATCAAGGTTCTTTACAGGCAACTTAGCATTCCCATTCCGACCGATATGCAAAGTCTGACCATTACCCATATTGGAAGAGGTCGTATAGCTATAAAGTCGCATTTCAGGGAGCGAGTCCTTGGCATAATTCATGAATGTACCATCGCCAAGGTTAGCAGCACGTTTAGTTGTCTGTATACGGGTAATAGCTTTTCCACTTCCAAGAGACCATATTGCCTGTTCTTTTTCGCCATATACCTTACTTACGCCTATATAGGTAAGTCCAGCACCAGCAGAGACACGGACAGAGGTAGAATCGTGTGACCATACCATTGGCTTATCTACACCACCTGGGGTCTGAGCTGTAGCAGAAAGAGTGGATATGAAGAAGAAAACTACTGTGAGGTATTTATGTTTCATATTGAGACTATTTTAATATGATTCGAGGATGCTGCTTATTTAGCTTTACCAAGTGGAAGACTATAGCCAATGGTAAGGCTGACAGTCTGCAGATTGTTCATACGCTCCTGATAGCCATAGTCATTAGCACTGGTGCGGAGAATATCATTAAATCCGAAACCGTATTCCAGTCCTGCCTCCAGACCATTCTTTACATCAACATAGCCAATCTTAATGGTAGGAATGAATGCTACTCGTGCCTTAACAGATTCTCTCAGATGATCCTGAGTACGTTCTGCCTGCTGTCGATATACCTCTCCAATACGGTCATTAGTAAAATCGATATTACGGCTGCCAAACGGAATAGCAGCACTAATTCCTGCTCCCATATAGAACTTTGGGAAAGCATAGAAACGAAGCAGGACTTGTGGAGTAATGAAATTATAATGAAATCGTGTAGTCTCGGTTACATTTTCAGGTATCTTATGCTCTGTCAGCTTGCTGAGAATACGGGTGTAATCAATGCCCAGCTCAGCACCTAATCTACGATATTGCCATGTGCCAAAGATTCCAATACGAGGATTTACACCACCACGTTCACTCATTGTGAAAGTAGGGCGTATATCATAGTTCTCAATAATACTGCTTAATCCTGAAATGCTGGAATAACCAACTCCAGCTCTGAGTCCTATCCGAAAAAGGTGATAGTGAGGAAAAGAATAAGTTATCAAAGATAGTGATTCTTTCGGATTCTCCTGTACGATGGAGGGCTGACTATTCATAGAGTTGTCAAGAACATGTTCACCTATTTTCAGATTTGTTGGCTCATTGTCTGGTTCGCTCATCTCATGTTTTCTAATGGCTGTTTTATCGTTTAAATATGAAAGGTCAGTTGATAATGATGGAGAAAGGATAGGCTGCTCTGACGAGGAATGTTTGCCATTAGCAGTTTTTCTTGTCCTGCTTGATTTTTTAATTCTCCTTGTATTGATACTTGTAACGTTTCGGGGCACATTCCCCAGCTTATTATATACACAATCTGAACGTCCCGAATCCTTCTGCACTTTTGTCTTGTCTAAAGAAGAAGAGACATGCGGTGTAGTAGATTGTGATGGTGCCTTGTCTGCTGTCTTTTGTTCTATACGCTGCTCAGACTCTGGATCGTCATTAACACAGCGTTCTATACCAAAAAGAGTAGCTATGCCAAGAAAGATTCCTGCCAGAATATAACGTTTTTTCCTGTTGCTCTTGTCCTTCATAGATAAACTCATAAGGGTTAAGGTTTAAAAAGATAGCTGATACTTAGCTCTATGTTCTGTCCATGGGTTGAATGTTCTGCCCAGTTATAGTCATTACGCTCTGTCTTAATGGTAGAGTTCAATCCGAGGAAGTAACGTAAGTCTATATTCCAATGCTTGCCTATTTCATATCCAAAACCACCGCCAACAGCAATATCTGGCTGTCCTGTCAACTTCTCTTTCATTAGACGTTCCGTCTCATCGACAGTGGCAAAATGATAGTTTGCAAACTTACTGTCTTCTTGATTACTCTCGTAAGATATGCCCTTGCCATTAAGGTTAGCTCCCGCGCGTCCTCCAATTGAAATATTGAAGCCTTTGCGCCAAGGATAAATCTTCAACAGAGCAGATACGCCAATGTAATTATAACGAGGTGTTACCTTATAGTTTAACTCCTTATTATCATTATAGACAAGCTGTGAAGCCTTCTGCCAATAGCTAAATCCACCTTCAACACCTATGATGGAACCATCAACATGATACTGAGCAAATACACCAACTGTTGGCGTAAGCTGCCACTTGTCTTTGAAACTGTAATTGGAATAATAGTCTTCAGGAACAAGAATCCTATCCAGACCAGTAGTGACAGACATGCCGCCACCTAAGCGGATGCCTAACTTGAAGGCGGAATCTTGCGCGGATAAATGCCCGCATGAGAGACATAGTGCTAATACGGTGACTGACTTGATGATGTTCATATTGCTAACTGTTTGATAATTTTTGCAAAAATACGAAAAACAGTGAAAATCAACCGCAACTATCGTAAATTTAACATTTTTGTAGGCTTAATTTCCTGTAAAAGGAATGAATAGTATGAAAAACTGTGGACGAGAGGTAAAATCCATTGAGTTTGTTGGATATTTCATTTTTAGTTACTATCTTTGCCGTATCTATTGGTCTTTGAAGCATTGCAGAATAAAGAAAGGAAAAGAAACTCGCTCGTTTCTTAATCGTTCACCTTAATTATATCATATATTCTGCTTTCTATTAGTAATCAGCCAATTACATTCATACCCACTACTTTTATGCGGAGATTTGCGATTTTCGTACTGCCAAGGACATCGGCATCGACCGCCCTGAAAAGAATGAGATTCTGCATAATATACCACCCACGCCCGAACAGGAGGCGTTTATCGGCAAACTGATGGAGTTTGCCAAGAGTGGCGATGCCACGCTTTTGGGACGAGCACCTCTGAGTGAGAGCGAGGAAAAGGCAAAGATGCTCATCGCAACGGATTACGCCCGCAAAAGATTCAAGAATATTGTATCTTTCAGATAGTCAATAAAATAAGTATGAATAAAGGGTAAATGGGTTACGATTTGGAAACGAGCAAGTTGCTTACCCTTTCTTTATTCTGCATTGTCTCAAAGAATATTTAACTCAACAATGCAAAGGTAGTTTATTTCTTGAAGAAAACAAAAGAGAACATCAACTTTTACCATCAGGGGCTATTTCCGTCAATGAATATAGCTTATGTCCCTACAGAAAAACGGAGTCTCATTTTCAGCGGGTATACACCTGACATTCCCTTGTTTGCATGCATTTAAAGTGCTCGAAATGTTAAAAATGCACTTTCTGCAGAAATTTTCTTCGATTTTCTTGGCAATTTCATTTTAATACTTTATTTTTGCGATATAATAGTAAAAGATTTTGGAGTATGGAATACCTGCAGACTATTTTGCTATATGCCTTGTACATGTCGCGTATCTTTCCAATTCGTGGCGTTTGACTTTTCGGTTGGTCTATCACAATTCCAACTTTTTCTTCCCATAGTATCTTTTTGCCTTTATACTGGATATTACCAAAGTATCCTCTATAAGCTTAATTTCTTATTAACGTAAATGTTTTATAAGTATTCATTTAATAGTTAACTAAAATTATAAACCGATGAAGAACAAAGCCATTTTATCTGTACTGCTATTTGTCTTTACATATACTAAGGCAGAGGGACAGACGATTGTTTATACATATAATGCACAAGGAAGCTGTACTTCCCGAGTTATTAAGGGAACACCTCCAAAAGCCAAGAAAGCCCCAAAGGTTTCTATAGACACAAAACGGTTAAAAGTAGACCTCTCACCATCCCCGACTTTTCAAAATCAGCTTTCTATTTCGGTTATGGGATTGCCGTCTGGCCATAATTTATCATATATCATGGCAAATGTATCAGGTCAAGTTGCTTTCAATGGTTTAATTGGGAATGGAAGTATTACCTTAACGACTACAAACCTGCCAAAAGGAATTTACATTGTTAAAGTAAGTGGAGAGGACTTTGAAAAATCATATAAATTGCTTAAAAATTAGAGCTTATGAAAAAACATTTACTTCTTTTGATATATTTATTGGTAACGATAAGCAGTCTTGCACAGGAACGTCTTTATACTGATAAAGAACACGGAGGAGTCGGAAATGGAGTTTTCGGCAAAATCAATGATGAGATAAATGTTTCTCCTACAGGACAACTGTCATACGAAATCCCGATACCAGCTCTTCCCGGAACAGGTGGTATGAAGCCGAATTTATCAGTATGTTACAACAGTTCCACGAAAAATGGTTTGGCTGGATATGGCTTTGACCTTATGGGACTATCCATTATAAGCCGAATTCCATCAGACAGGTTTCATGATGGGATGGCCACAGCAATAGATTTTACTAGTCGTGATCATTTTGCATTGGACGGTCAGAGATTAATAAAATATAACTATTCTTATGGTACGGAAACAGAATATAGAACAGAAAATAATTCTTTCGCAAAAATCTTGGCAAATGGAAAAAGTACCAACCCTACATCTTTCACGGTATATACCAAGTCCGGATTGATATATGATTATGTAACCGTATCAAAAGCATTAGGTAAGGCAGAAACAGACTCAACCCTGTTTTGGCTTGTGTCAAAAGTATCTGACACAAAAGGTAACTATTTCACCGTCACATATGGTGGTGAGGCTAGTACCAATGATTTCTATCCTTCACGAATTGACTATACGGGAAATGCCACGGTAGGATTGTCTCCTTATGCCTCAATCCGTTTTAGTTACATGAGCAATCCTTATTCACCGGTTACTTATGTCAATGGCGCGAGAGTTAAAAGGAGCCAACTTCTTTTTTCTATAGCACTGTTCATGGGAGACCAAGTCGTGCGTAACTTTCAGTTTAATTATCAAGTCGAAAACCGCAAATATCAACTTTCAGAAGTAACAGAGACCGCGTCTGGAGGAGAACATAAGAATCCGACACAACTGACGTGGACCAATCTTAGCGATTTTAAGGTAAAGAATTACAATTACTCCCAGACAAAACTTATTCACAAGGCGACTTTGACTGTAGGTGATTTCAATGGCGATGGATTGGCAGATTTCATAGCAACTCCAGAGAATGACAGAGCAGGTTGGAAAGGCTGGAAACTTTTTATAAGTCATAGCACTTACTTTGAACAGGTCGCAAGTGGGACATGGAACTGGAATGACGATAAACTTGAGCAGGTTGTCTGTGGGGACTTTAACGGTGACGGTTATGCCGATGTTGTTGCAAAACGATGCCATTCCGGCAAATGGCATAACTGCGACTTATACACAACATCGGTGGACAACAACGGAAAGATAAGTCTTGCTTTCTCGAAATGTTTCATCTCACTTCCAACAGACTATACAATCCAAACAGTAGAATTAAATGGCGATGGAGTTGCCGACTTGTTCGCATGGCTTTCGAATTCCAAAGAGTGTAAACTAATCCGCTCAGAGCAGGGTGCATATGGGATAACACCTTTAGGTTATACAGCGGTTAGATATTGCTCCGAAAAGTGGAACAAAGTGGAATTTGGCGATTTCAATGGAGATGGACTGACAGATGTGATGAACCTTAATGACAACGGTAACTGTATCATGTATTGTGATGGTGTGGGAACCATGACTAAGGAGGATAAATCGTCATGGCCTAATAAGAACCATTATCTGGAACTTGGAGATTTCAATGGAGATGGAAAGACTGACATGCTGCTTACTGGGTGGACAAAAGATCCCAATAGAGGAGGATGGAGTACTTGGTGCATCAATTATTCAAAAGGGGATGGCAAGTTTACCACAGAGTATTATGAAAAACCCTTTGATGCACGTTCAAAGCAACTGTATATTGCGGATCTAAACGGTGATGGATTCGATGACTTCCAGGCCATCGACAAGACATCTTCTGGAAGTAATATGACGCAACCGCAGGCCTACCTTAGTGACGGAAGAGGCAATTTTTATAAACAGGTAAAAGGTGGTAGTGTATATGCTACAGACAGGTGGCATTTCTATGTTGGCGATTTCAACGGTGACGGAAAAGCTGATTTCGTTTGTACCTCTAATTGGAATAAAAGCAACTGGGATGGTTATCAGGTTTATTTGATGCCATCTGACAAACATAGTCTTTTGACGGGTATCAAAGACGGTTTGGGCAATTCCACCAATATTGATTATAAATATCTGACAGATGAAAGTGTATTTACCAGAGGCAGGACAAATTCATATCCTCTTGTCTCCATAGGATTGTCATGGCCTGTAGTGGCGTCTGTTTCAACACCAGATGGAATTGGCGGGACTAATGTAACATCTTACAGATATGAAGATGCGTTATTCCACAAAAATGGGCGTGGTTTGCTGGGCTTTGCAAAATGCTATGTGAAAGACGAGACCACCAATACACTGAACACTACCGAATATTCGGTGAACATCGAGAAATATGTGATTGCGCCCAAGCATAGCCAGACCATTGTCAACGACAAGGTGATTGAGGAGAGCTACCTTACATATACACTTAAATCAAACTATGCTTCGTCGTCCTATAATTCTAGCATCTATACCTATATGCCGATGACGGTTCATCAGAAGAACTACGAGTTTAACACCGGTGAACTAATCAAGGATGTAAAGACAGACTATGAGTATGACACTTGGGGGAATACCACAAAAACCATTGTTAAGAATGGAAGCATTGAGACAACCACCACCAGTACTTTCATCAATAATACTGACAAATGGCTTTTAGGCAGACTAACGGAAAGTATTGTTTCCAAATCCAATGAGAGTGGTACAACAACTCGGAAGTCCTCATTCGAATATGATCCGAATTCCGGCATGCTGACCACAGAAGTGTTTGCCCCGGGAAATACCGAATTGGGCTATAGAAAAACATACGTCCACGACAACTTTGGAAACATTGTTAAAAGTACTGTTTCTTCTCTTGATGGCTCATCAGAAAGGATTACTCAAACCCACTATGATGCCAAGGGTAGATATATCGTATCCTCTATCAACAGTTTAGGATTTCTTGAAACATCGAAATACAATGAGGTGGAGGGACTTGTTACCGCTTCAACGGATAAGAACGGCATTGTTACCAATTACACTTACGATAAATTCGGTAATCTTGTTACAGCATCTACCCCTATCTCAAAAGCATTGAAAACTACGGGGTGGAGTGCCGGAATGTCTGATGCACCAGCGAACGCATTGTATTTTGAATGGAACAAGACTACAGGAGAGCCTTCTTCCATCGAGTTCTACGACTGTTTAGGACGTCTGTTGAGAAAAGTTACGGAGTCGGTTAACGGGAAGAAGGTCTACACAGACCAGACTTATGATAAGAAGGGGCTTGTCGAAAGGACTTCTGAGCCATATTATGTCGGCGGACAACAGTATTGGAGCAAGAATGAATACGATGTAGTGGGCAGGACGATTGCGCAAACAGCCCCTGATGGAAGCCGCCACATCTTCGCATATAGTGGACTTAAGACTACGGCAACGGACCCACTTGGAAGCATCAGTACAAAAATTAGCAATCTTAACGGCTTGCTGGCTTCTAGTATTGACAATGCTGGCACAGGTATTACTTACAAATATGATGCGGATGGAAAGTGCATAGAAACTAAGGGGCCAAGGACGACCATCCACTGTTCCTATGACATAGCAGGAAACCGAATAAGTTTGGATGATCCGGATTTAGGGCATTCCCAGGACACATACAATGCGTTTGGAGAGCTCATAGCCCATCAAGATGGTCACGGGGAGACCCGATTTGAATATGACACTGGTGGACGTATTATACAGGAAATCAGACCGGATGTAACAATTTCAACTACGTATGACAGAGGATGGAAAGGTGCTGTTGACGAAGTCGTTTCTGTCGGTTCCATACAGTCGTCAGAGATATATACTTATGATGATTACGGAAGAGTTGTCAAGAAAAATACTGTCATAGATGACAGGGAGTATGAGACGGAGTATACATACAATTTGGCAAATCAGGTTGAGACCATAAAATATCCCAAAGGACTGAAAGTAAAGAATGGGTATGATGCCTGCGGAATACAGATATCAGTTTCAAATGCCGACAACCAGAAACTCTATTGGAAGCTCCATGCCCTGGATGCAAGGAGACAGATTGAGAAGGAAGAATACGGAAACGGCCTCATCACAACAACGGCTCATGATCCAAAGAAAGGTACTATCTCCAGCATATTGACACCCGGAATTCAAAATTGGACATACAGTTTTGATGCCATGGGCAATCTTGTCACACGCCGTGATTTAAAGAGAAATCTATCGGAATCCTTCTCGTATGATGGTTTGTATCGTCTGACAACAGTTCGTAAGAACGGTCAGGTAACACAGTCCATGACTTATGACAACGCTGGCAATATAACCAGCAAGTCTGATGTCGGAACATATATCTATACAGACGGTTCCAACAAGTTGTCTTCCATTACGGATTGCAAGCGTTCCATTGCGGCTTGGGATGAAATCAGCTATAACTCTTTCGACAAAGTTGCCAAGATTGTATCAGGCGATAAAACAATGCTGATAGAATATGGTCCAGACAAATCGAGAGTATTGGTAGACATTCAGGGAGTGCGGAAATATTATGTGGATAATCTGTTTGAGCAGAAAGTTGAAAATGGTAAGATAAGCAGCACGAACTATATCTTTGTGTTGGGAAAGGCTGTGGCAATACTCTCACAGGATGCTAATGACATTAAAGATGTAAAATACATACATCATGACCACTTAGGCTCCATTCAGGCTTATTCCGATGAACTCGGCAAACTGTATCAGGAACTAAGCTATGATGCATGGGGATTAAGACGTAACCCAGAGACATGGGTAGTATTTGATGTGATGGCATCAAACAATGCTTATAATGATCATGGCTTCGGCGGACATGAGCATATTGACTTGTTTGAACTGGTCAATATGGACGGTAGAATGTATGACCCTGTCGTAGGGCGTTTTATTTCCGCAGACCCGTTTATACAGAGTCCGGACTTTACACAAAGTCTGAACCGCTATGCGTATTGTATAAACAACCCTCTTTCCCTGATAGATCCATCTGGATATAGTTGGTTCAGCAAAAACTGGAAAACAATTACTGCGTCTATAGTTGGTATAGCAGTTTCTGTAGTAACTGCAGGTACAGCGAGTGGACCTGCTATTGCCATAATTGCAGGGGCTGCAGGAGGTGCTGCTGGCGCTTTGACGGGTGCCCTACTTAACGGGGCGAATCTTGGTCAAATAGCAAAAAGCACCTTTGTCGGAGCCGTAGTTGGTGGCGCAAGTGGTTTTTTGAATTTTGCGTCAGGCGATGGTACTATATTCGAGCAATTGTTTAAACATACGTTTTCACAAGCTTGGCTAGAAGGTGTACAAGGAGGTAATATGCTCCACGGTTTTATGATGGGAGCTGTATCTAGTGGTGGAAGTCATCTTATAAATTCAGTAAACTTATCTGACATAGAAAAAATTATGGCTAATTCTATATTAAGTGGGACGATTGATGAAATTGGTGGGGGAAAATTTGCCAATGGTGCAGTTACAGGTGCATTCTCCATTTTATTTAATGATTTGTCTCATTCACTTGGAACTAGAAGGGCAAAGAAAATATATGATGAATATTTAATTGGATCATATGATGGTAATGAATGGATAGACGCACTTTCTCTTGCGAAGAAAATAGGAGGAGAAGTTAAACAGGAATTAACTAAATGGAATGCTGCTGGTAATGATCTAAATGGATGCGCTTTACGCTTAAGCATGGCATTAAACAATGCAGGTTATACAATTCCTGCAATGGGAAAGCAGACCCTAAAGGGTGCAAATGGAATGAATTATATTGTAAATGCGGAATTGATGTATAATTATTTAAGGAAAGTATATCCAGGCCATATCGTGTCATATACACATCATAAAAAAGTAAATTACGGCTTGCCTTTCATCCCCAAAAGATATTTCAGTAATGCTTCTGGCCATGTAGATGTAGTTTTTAATTATAAATGGGGATCAACAGGAGGTTATGGATATTACGACCAACAAAAGAAAAGAGATTTTCAAGTTTCTGTAATACAATAAAAAGTTATCTACACATGTCAAAATAGAAGCTAATTTAACTAAACTTAGGACGAGAGGTAGCGTATTATAAATATATACGCTACCCCTCTAAAAAAGCAGTATCCAAATTTTATTTATTAAAACAGATACAATATTGAATAAAACTACATTTAGGAAAAGATATGAAATATGCTCATCTTAGATTGATTTTACTGATGTCTTTCGTAATTTTAGACGTTCATATCTCTGCTGCATCCAATATAAGTGGAGATACTGTTATTATTGATGGAAAATATAAATCTCATCACGAAATTAGAACTTTATCCAACTCGGTAAATGTTGAATATAGATGTATACGTAATAATTTACCTCTTGTAGACATTTTCACTCTAAGCTTGGATTTAAAAGGGCATCCTACAAGCATGAGGATGATTTCAAAAGATAAGCCAGGCACATACAAAGTGCGCATAAATTATGAGGAAAGAATAAATTTCATAAGGCTTGTGCTATGGAATATCGCAAATAATTATAACTTAAGTCATCTTCACCAGATATTTATATGCCCTTCTGATTTTGGAGATGCTTTTATTCAAATAAATAGAGAAATTAACAAGAATAAAAAACGAACAAATTATACTATCTCTTCGCAATTTAAGAATAAAAATAATAAAATAATATCAGATATTTCAAGAATTCTAGGTGATTACAATCTCAGCATCAAAGAAGTCATAATAGAAGATGAAATATTAAAATATAGTAGAGAAGAGTATCTTAAGTTATTCAATTATTCTGAGGAAATAAACACCTTACCACGCGTGTTTTATGAGCCTATTAGAATTCTTTTGGTAATTCATAATAAAGAATAACGCGCGAGATCCTAAATTGGCTATTACAACATTATTTATGATAGTTTAGAACGATTTGATCATTGGATAATCTCAAAAGCAAAGAATTATAAATTGATTGTAATGTAAACTGCTTTGAAGATATTTCGTTGCGATGTCAGATTATTTTTACTTACAACATCAAATCAACTTCTGAAGTTCCAGCTTGCCTATTTAATCACGACTTCGGAGTGATTTAATCTCCCCTTTTGGGGCAAGGGTCTTTGTGGTACAAATGGCAATTTGTGGTACAAAGACACACCTTGCTGATGTAGAAAATGGGATTATAAGCCCATACCGTGTTACTGCATTCACTGAATACAGTAACTCGGCGTAGGCTTACATTCGAGGAATGCAGTACTTCAGAGTTTCCGCCATCTTTCCACATCATCTTTGTATTGGTTGAGATGTTCTCGAAGCACCTGCTCCACATATCCTGAAACGCTTGCTCCCTGCTCACCGATTTTCCTCACCACGAAGTCCAACTTTCGTTGAGTTTCCTCTGATACATACACGGCTTTGCGGTGGCTGTTGCGAAAGGGCTGGAGATATTTCCCCTGAAACTCGGATAATTGCTTCCTGTCCTTTGTTTTTCCCATTCGTTGATAATTCTCTTCGATAGAAGTAGCCCTTTCCGTTGGTGACAACTCTGTTTCTTGATAGGACGGTTGAGAATAGTCCTTGTGACTCTCCTTGTCATTTTGTTCCTCAACTTTAACAGGCTCAAATCTTTTCTTTTCCTCTTCATAATCTATCGGCTGGTCAAAATCGGGCAACTCTTCGGGCTTGCGGAGCTTAACGCCATAATTGCCCATATCTCGAAGGGCTTGTTCCAGACGTTGTTTCCTTTGTTCATCTATTCTTGCCATAATTTCTTGGGTATTGCGTTATAATGTCTTTCGAGCATAGCTTGTATGTCGCTTTGCCTGTAAAGTATCTTGCCTCCGATTTTGCAGTAGGCTATCGTTCCGCTGTCCCGATAGTCCTGAAGTGTGCGGGTACTCAGACGTAACAGACTGCAAACCTCCTCGCCAGTGAGGTAAACCTCTCCGCCTAACATCGGTCGGGCTGTAGAACAATAACGCTCCAGTTTCTTTAAGATGCCCTCCATCAGTTGTGCAAACAACTGCATCTGAGGGTCTTCCTGCGTAATGATTTCATTCTCCGCCATAGTTCATTCATTCATTGTTTGCGTTCAGTAAATCCGTGATGTCGCTCTCCTTGTAATAACACTTGTGTCCAATCATTGAGAAAGGGATTTTTCCCGTATCTCGGTATGATTGCAGGGTACGCTTGCTGATACCGAGTCTGCGACATACAGCTTCGTTGTCGAGCCATTCGTCCTTTTCGGGCGGATTGCCGATGAGTTGTTCGATACTGTGGATAAAGTCTGCAAATTCGGAGCAGTGCCGCTCCCACGCTTTGCGGTCGATGATAATGAGTTTCATTGCCTTGATTTTGTTTTGATTACTTTATTGTTACTCGGCAAACAAACTGTTATGCAGTCCATTGCCGTACTTATCGAGTGCAAAAGTAAACCCTCGGAAGTACCGCTGCAAGAAATGAGGAAAAGCAGGGAAATAGAGAGAATACAAGAGAAAAGACCAAAGGAGATCCATCTGTGTTATTGCGGTAATGAGATGAGGTGCCGGCTCTTTCCTTTTATCACATAGCAATTATTCTTTCGACAGTTCGATAGTTCGACAAATCGATATGTAGAACTATCGATATATCGTTTTATCGATAGATTATTTTGACGATATATAGTTTTGACAACAGATAGTCATGACAATAAATTGTACAAACAACAGATAGTCCGTATTATCGTCAGTCCTATCTATTGTTGGTTGTTACGCCTTGCGTCCAAAGAGCCTGAGTATGCCGTATTCTTGTCGTGCCTATACTCTCTTACGGCAGCCCTGCCCTGCAAGGTTGGGAGAGATGAATACGACCGCACGTATATTGGGAATTGCGATACAGCCATAAAAAAAGAAAAATCCTGCGGTGGAGATTCTTCTCTCCATCCGCAGGACTCGACCTTGTCAGGGCAGATTGGCTGCCGTTATACCTTTGCACGATAAGAAACGGCTCCAGGGGCTTTGCGTGCGCCTTTGCTTACAACGTCTTCGGGCTTGCTTCCTCCGTCAGTCTGACCGTTGGCAGGTTGTTGCTCTCGATGAGCAGCACTATCGTGCCTGTGAGTTCGGTGTAAAGACGGTCGTATTGCTCGTCAGAAGCCAATGTGTCCGTCAAACCGAACTTGTCGAATGTGGCTTGAATAGCCTTGTTCGACAACAATATGGGTGCGAGCTTCTCAGGGAGTGGTGTAGGCAGTTCCCTCTCAAACTCGTTCTCCAAGACGGAAACAAGCGTGTCGTACTTGGAAAAGTGCAAACCGTGATACAATACCTCACTTGCTATGCTCTCTGCTTCGAGGTGCGTAAAACCTTGCGCCACGGCATCGCAGTAAGCAGTTAGAGCCATGTCTGCTCGTGTGGTGATAAACTCTGTGTCGTGCAATCTTTCGGGGTGATGCTCACTCATATAACTTCTTAATTTCAACCGAAAGTAGGAAAGTTCCTGTTTGTTGTTCTCTTTCATAATTGTTTGGTTTTCAATCGTGAATAATAAATGTTTGGTAATTACTTCCTTTTTATGCTTGTTGCAATGGAACGTTCTGCCGTGCTATCGACTCACAATAACCTTCAAAGGCTGAATGCTCTCTATGAGTGAGTGCGGTCATATCCTCTTGTATCTTATGGTCGGTTATCTTTCCGTAAATTTGTGTCGTACCGATATTGCTGTGTCCGAGCATCTTGCTGAGCGTTTCCATCGAAATACCATTGGAAAGGCAAATCGTGGTTGAGAATGTGTGGCGAGCCATGTGAAAGGTCAAGCCCTTATCTATCCGGCATATCTGCCCGATGTTCACACATGCAAAGGATGCTTTCCTTATTGTGAGATTGGGGAATATCAAGTCGTCTGCTTTCTTGTCCTTGATATAAAGCGAAAGGATTTGGTTGGCAATGGGCAGGAGTGGAATGATGGCTTCCACGTCTGTTTTCTGCCTTTTGATGCGGATTTCCTCTGTGCCATCTGCATTACGGATGATATGCTTCGGTTTGAGCCGTTGCATATCTACACGAGCCAGACCAGTAAAGGCACAGAAAAGAAATAGCTGCCTTGCACGTTCAAACTGCTTGTCAATAATGGGCGTTTGTAGTACTCGTTGCAGTTCTTCTGTTGTGAGATACCTGCGTGTTCGGTGTGGTAGTTCCACCTTGTAATCCACAAATGGATCGATGCGAATGTATTTCTTCTGCTGTCCGATGCCGATGAGTTTTCTAAGGAAGATGACCGCTACCTGAATAGTGGCAAGAGAAAGGTTGCGCTCTGATTTAAGGTAGAAGTCCATCCCTTCGATAAAACCATAGTCAAGCGATGAGTAGCGAATATCCTCCAGCCCCAAGCGTTCACGCAGATAGGACTCGATAAGCTGTGCTGCATAGATGTAGTTGGTAAAGGTCGGCTTGGCAACCGTTATTCCCACACAAGGACGCTTTTCCTCAATAAATAGTTGGGCTTCCTCCATAAGAAAACCTTTGGGCTTGTCTTCTTCCATGAGTTCACGCTTCAGCAACTTAGCGGTGATATAGCCACGTTGCCAGACTAATTCTTGATACTTCGCTTTGGCTTGTTCCTCTTTGGTTTGCAAGTAGCGGTTGATTTCCTTTGTTTCTTCGCCTATACCTTTGCACCGTCCCTTACGACTGTCCCAAAGTTCGGGAGCGATTTCCTTTCCCGTGCTGTATTGTACCTGTTCTCCGTCTATGGTGATGCGCCCCATAATCGGGCATTTGCCGTTCTTTTTCTCTTTGGAGCGATTAATATAAAAGAGTGTCTTGAATGTACTTCGTGCCATGATGTCAAAGTTTTAGGGTGAATGTATCTTGTATTCGCTGCTGCACTATCTGCATATCCCTATGTATTCTTTCGGAGGAAACCGCTGCATATACCTGTGTTGTTCTCAGGTTGGTGTGTCCGAGCATACGGCTCACCGTTTCAATAGGTACACCTGCCGAAAGCGTGATAAGCGATGCAAAGGTGTGTCTTGCCATGTGAAAGGTCAGCGGAGTTTTCATACCGATATTTCGCTGTATATAGTGCATGCCATTGAGGATAACGTCGGTGGTTGGAACGTCAAAGACAAAGCCTGCCCTTATCCCTCTATAACGATTCATGATAGTCTGCGCAGGGGGAAGCACCTGTACACGATACGGAGTTTTGGTTTTCATTCGCCTGCCCTTGATGCAGAGTTCACCCTCTTCAAGGACGATGTTTTCCTCTCTGAGATTGCGGACATCGGAGATGGCAAGCCCTGAAAAGCAGGAGAAGACGAACAAATCACGAACAATACGATAGTTCTTCCATTCAATCTTCAACTCGATGATGCGCTCAAGTTCTTCCTGCGTAATGCTTCTCGGTTCGCCTTTTGGTCGCTCGTAACTGTAGCCCAAGAACGGATAGAAGTCCAGCGCACCTTTCTTTACCGCTATGCGGACGATGGTCTGCAAGGTGGATAAGGTACTGGATATGCTGCTGCGTTTCAGTCTGCGGTCGATGGTGAGATAATACTCGAAGCCCTCGATAAAGGACTTGTCCAGCTGTGAAAGAGGAATGTCGCTTACCTTGTGCTTCTTCTGCACATACTCACGAAGCAGGGATAGCTGGTAGGTACGGAGTTTGAATGTCTTTAAAGCTCTATCAATGCCTATGCGCTCCTTTGTCTGTGTGAGATACTCCCCGAAACTCTCCAAGAGCAAGGCTTGACAGTGGATTTGCCCCTGATAGGCATCCCTCACGTCTGTGGCGGTAAAAGATTCTTCTCTTTCACAGAGTTCATGAAAGCGTGCGTGGATGAGTGCGGTGCATTCGCCGAGTTTCTGATTGACGGACACAGCCATGCTGCTCTTACCGATGAGCCGTTGCTTACGGCTGTCCCAAAGAGCGAGCGGAGTCTTACACTTGGTGGAGAAGCCCGAATGGGTTCTGCCAACGGAGATTCGCCCAATGACAGGCACAAGTCCTTTCTTGTCGGTTCGTTTCGCCTGAACGAAGAACGATACTTTAAGTTTGTTTTCTTTCATTTTTCTGTCGTTTTTTCTAAATTTCCTTTGCTTGCAAAGGTACAGATGAACAAGTATTCCTGAGCGATGCAGAAAAATGAAAGATGAAGAATAAAAACCTATGACACAGTTGTTTACATTCAATTCGTAACCCCTTTTTGCTTTTTCCCTGATGGGTTACGATTTGGTAACGGAACTCCTGCCGTTTGATGCTCGTACTTGCTTACCCTTAAAACAGCAAGAAAATGCTAAATGGTACTATTTCAAATAGTTACATTCTCTGTATTTCCCTCTGTTTCCCTTGATTCTTAACTACTGATTATGCCCGCAAGATGAGCTTAGATTTACGCATGATTGATGAAAAAGGGTACTCAGATCATATCGACAACAAGGCAAGTCACTGTGCCAAGATGCTCAATGACTATTATCAAAAGTACGATACACAAAAAGGAACGCAGTTTGTTTTCTCTGATTTGGGGACTTACAAGCCTGGCGAATGGAACGTCTATTCTGAGATAAAGCGTAAGTTGGTAGAGGACTATCATATCCCTTCCTACGAGATACGCTTTATTCAGGAATGTAAAAACGAGAAGGCAAAGAAAGCGATGGTAGATGCGATGAATCGTGGTGACATTCGCATTATCTTCGGTTCTACCTCTATGTTGGGAACAGGCGTAAACGCACAGCAGCGTGCCGTTGCGGTCCATCATTTGGACACGCCTTGGCGACCTTCGGACTTGGAGCAGCGCAACGGACGAGCTGTGCGCAAGGGAAATCTTATCGCCAAGGAATTTGCGGACAACAAGGTTGATGTGATTATCTATGCCGTGGAACGTTCCTTGGATAGCTACAAGTTTAACCTGCTGCATAATAAGCAGCTTTTCATCAATCAGCTGAAGACAAACACGCTTGGCAGTCGTACCATCGATGAGGGTTCGATGGATGAGGACAGCGGCATGAACTTCTCAGAATACGTAGCAGTGCTTTCAGGTAATACCGAGCTTTTAGAGAAAGCAAGATTGGATAAGAAGATTACCACCTTGGAATCAGAACGCAAGAACTTTCTCCGTGAGCGTGATGCCGCAACGGGCAAGTTGGCAGAGATTGAAAGTTCTGTATCCTTCCATACGGATAAAATCAAGGAGGCACAGTCTGACTTAGCTCTCTTTGAGAAGCGTGTGGAGCGTGATGATGAAGGTACACCTATAAATAAACTGACAATCAAAGGTGTGGAAGACAGCACCGATATCAAGGCTATTGCTGCACGTTTACAAGAAATAGACGAGAAGGCACGAACCAAGGGCGAGTACAACAAAATCGGTGAGATATACGGTTTTTCCATAATGGTCAAGACGGAGAGCACTTCAAAAGACTTGTTTGACTGTTCGGTGAACCGCTTCTTTGTGAAAGGGCAGGAGAGTATCTACTATACCTATAATAACGGTAAGTTGGCAACAGACCCGAAACTTGCGTGTCAGAACTTCGTTAATGCCTTGGAGCGTATTCCAAAGGTAATAGAGTCGCATGAGAAGGAAATGGCAAAAGTTGTGGCAAATAAAGACGTTTACACCAACATTGCCAACAGTTCTTGGAAAAAAGAGGACGAGCTTCGCTCACTCAAAGGCGAGGCAGCAGAACTTGACAGAAAAATTGCACTTACATTGAACGAACCAAATGAAGAAAATGAAAAATCAAACGAAAATGACCAATCCGAGTATTTAAAACAAAATAGTAGTAATAGTCCAAATACTAAAAAGGAAGAGGAGGGGGTAATTTATTCAAGTTCTATGAATAATAGAAACAAACAAGAAGAAAGTAAGGGATATATTGTAAAAACCAGACTGAGATAAATAGCGATGGTGTGTCATAATTGATACACCATCGTATTATATTATTTCCACAAAGAGTATTCTCTCCATTTTTCAGGAAAGCCCATGTCTTTCAAAACTACCAATTTGGGAGATTTGTCCAATAGGGTGAGCAAACTCTTTCTAAATGAGCTATCAGGACTGATTATTTGCTGCAAATACAAAATTACTGATAAGTAGGCAAACAACTTATTGTCCCTTATCGTTGCAGCTTCTTGCTTTGACAAGAAAGGATAATTCGTTCTATAAGGAAACTTCAAGCCTATTGTAAAGCGGCGATTCCATACACGACTATGATGGGCACAAGTATTGCGTAAAGACGATAAACCATGCATCCAATTCTTCAGAATATCGACATTGTATAGTCCCAAATCCCTGCAAATTGTTTTACTAGAAGGATTATTCTTATCCAAAGCAAAAAACAACTTACTCAATGTTCCCATAGAAACAACCTCTAAGGTCATCCACGCTGGCGGAAAAGCAGGTTCGCTATATTTTTGATAATAATGAGCTATAAAATCCTCATTACTTCGCTTGACCTCTTTCATTAAATCCCCTACAACAGGGTGTGTCAATGCGATAAACTTATCGTGGTGAAAGTATAACTTATGATTGAGAAACCAAAAGGCGTCATTTTCATCAACGGAATAAGTTAAGGCGATTCTTGTTCTTAATGCCACCTCGATTTTTTCAATGGCATTGAAGATTAAAGAGCGTAAACGCCTATCAAAACAATAAAGGTCTATCACATCTTGAAAAGAAATGTCCTTTCTCAGAAATTCGTGATTAGCACCTTTCCCATTATTTTGAAAAGGGTATGTGTATGCTCGTAATCTATAATAACTTATGTTATAAAGATATTGGGACGCAAGTTTTTCGTCTCCAATATTAAGTCCTCGATCGCATAGCTTTTTAACCTGCTCAGATGTGTCTATGGGCTTCTTTTCGTACCTCATAACCGTATATAAACTCGAAGACCTCCCCGGGTGCGCTGTTCTGATGAGAAGCGTGGGAGGTCATATTGACTGCAAAATTACTGCTTTTTTTTGAATGCGCAAGGAAAATGCCGAAAAAAATCATTGCAAGCGATGAATTTTCCATTAAAAGTAGCATCAAATGTAGAAATTACAAATATTTTTTGTCCGCAACGCTATCTTTATCGGTTCAATAGTTTCAAACAATATATGGTAAATTCCTTATCAAAGAAATAAGCGAGTACTGTTATCGTTGTGTGCGGTAAATCCGCAACCAACTTTTTACTTGCGAAGGTAATTATTTTGTTGTGTAAACACTTGCATTTACACAACAAAAATAATCTAATCAGAAAATCAATTACCAACCATCTCGCTTCCGTACCATTTCATCTATCTCTTCCCGAAGGAAAAGCAACCTGCCATTGGCTTTAAGATAGGGAATTTTTCCTGCCCAAACCCAGTTGTAGATGGTCTTTTGCTCCACTTTGAGTATCTTGGATACATCAATGATATCCAAGTATTCGGGTTTCAAGGGAGGATGGACGGTCGTGTCAACAGATTGATCCTGCAGGACAAGCAGGCGGTCGAGTTTATCCTCGACGCTTATCAGCTTGTCGAACAGGCGTTTTTGCCAAGTGTCTTCGGTTTTATAATCTATGTACGGCATAGTTCTCCTTTTTGATAGTTACCATTGGTATCTTGTGCCAAGATACGTTGTTCTTTCATATAGGCGATGTATTTCTTTGCAGTTCTGTCCTTGATTTCCATTTCGCGCATCAGAACCTCACAAAGTTCTTGGTAAGTGAGCTTGAAAGAATTTCGGAAGGCTTCTTTGACAACGGCAATGAGTTCTTCAGTCTTGCGCTTTTCCTTGTCCTCTTTAGACTTCTCGCCACGATAGACGTGCATGTCCTCTGCCTTATCCCAGCCGAAAAGCATCATCGGTACGTCCAACGGACTTCCGTCACGGACTTTCAATGCTTTTACGACCGAGTATTCGGGATTATCATCTTTCTCTATGGAAAGAATTCCAGCTGCTTTGCGCTGCAATTCTGAGCCGATATGCCCACGGAGTTTAATACCATTCGGTACGAAGTGTAGCACGCATATGATACAGGTATTATAAATCCCCGCCAAGCGATAAAGCTCGTCCACAATGGCAATACTTTCCGTTTCATCGTTGGCAGAACGTATTAAGTCGGCTATTCCGTCAATCACCACAAGGTGGATGCCTCCATGCCTGTGATGGAACAAGTCCATACTCTCACGGATAAGGTTCAGTCTGTCCTTACGAGACAGAGAGGCAAGGTACAGAGAATGGCAAAACTCCGGTACTGCCGTCAAAGAAGCCCTACGCAGTGTCTTACCCAAGTTCTTGTGCAACTGTGCCTCGGACTGTTCCGTGTCATAGTGTAGGACCGCCAAGCCTTTGGGATTGGGGGTAATCTCTAATCCCAGGGTCTTCTCTATCGGCAATCGTTTTTCTCCCAACGCTCCGGCAAGGATGGCACCCACATAGTTGCTCTTGCCTGTCCCCTCACCTCCAGTAATGCAGAACAGGTTATCCTGTGTGCCGAGTGGCACACCGTTTACTGCTACTACTGATTTGGAAATGTCCGGTGGATTCTCATAATCAATCTCACAGGAACGTAACATCATCATGGTTTGGCTATATAGATCTGAGAACATCTTGGCAAGCAGCTCTTTCAGTTCCTTTGCCCCGTTGCCTAAGGCAAAGAAATCAGAAATGTCTTTTTCAGACTTCGTACCACTTAGCGGAAGTGAAAGGTTCAAGACCTTGTATTCCACCAGATGTTCAGACTGTTTATGTGCCTCCCGTACACCTGTTTCATCCGCATCATATAAGAGTATTATATGCCTAAAACGAAGCTGAAGGCTCTCAATGATACTTGTCGGTATCTGTGCCGTTTCACTGTTGAAGCAAATCGCATTGAAGCCGTGTGCATACAATGAGAGTACATCCTTTTCTCCACCTGTAATGAAAAGCATATCTCCTTTGGCAGGAATCTGCTCCATTCCGAAGCAATACGTGGCAGGCATCCGTCCACCATAAAGAAAGCGGATTTTTGGACTGTGAGGTCGGTATATCTTTACATAGCCGTTTCCGATATAGGCAAACATAGGTTCCGTAGGTGAGCTATAAAGTTCAAACTTCCTGCCTTCAGCAGATACACTTTCATAGCGTTTAAGACTCCGTACACGAAAGCGACGGAGTGTATCCTCATGGATGCCATAATGTGCCCAATAGTTCAGCAGACCATCGTCAAATGGCTGTATCTCAAAACTATATGGATGTTCTTCCGTACACTTGGTTATATCAGCCTTAGGAGTGGGAACAATAGTTTTTTTATATGTTGACGTGATATGGCTGCTATGCTTTCCACCATTACATAAAGAATACAATCCAAGTTCTTGTACAATCGTTTCCAATACTTCGGGAAAACTTGTTTTCAGGTTCAAATTACGGAGGGTTGCCACAAACCAGAAGCAATCCTCAGAATAGGTGGTATCTCCATGATCATAGAATTTGTAAGAGAAAGTTTTCCTGTCGTAGTAGATATGGCAGGAAGCCCGCCTGTCGTCATAGAATGGACTGCGGAAGTTGCGATGAAGGTTCACCTCAAAGCCAAGGAAATGGGAAAACACATTCAAACCTCCTTGTGTAAGTAAAAGAATCTGTTCCTTTTCTATCATAATTGTCGGTTTTTAGGATTAAGACATGAACTCATGATGAGATTGTCCTTGAAACGGTTGAGCCGCCCAAGAACCTCATCGTTTCTCATACCTGATACGCGGAGTCGGTTACATTTCGTGGCTATCACGATAGACTTGAAGAAGTAGCGCACATCGCCACCCTCCGTGTAGCGGTAACGCACTAGCTGCTTCTTGCGCCAGCGGTAAAGGGTGAGGGTGTGTCAAAATTGATACATCCTCTTTTTTATTCTTCCTTTACTTTGTGTA
The DNA here is from genome assembly GCF_000144405.1 of Prevotella melaninogenica ATCC 25845. NCBI lineage: Bacteria > Pseudomonadati > Bacteroidota > Bacteroidia > Bacteroidales > Prevotellaceae > Prevotella > Prevotella melaninogenica. The sequence goes on along the minus strand of NC_014371.1, from coordinate 813,563 downwards.
CCACATAATTCGTTATTTACTGCAGCTATGCTGCTAATTTCATATAAAATGATTTATTGGGCTTTAAATAACCTATATAAACTTGTATACAGCATCTGAAGGTGACTAAAAGTAGCTCCATAACGGCTTTTATTTCCTTGAGATTGGTTTTTCTACACATTTTCCCTATGTTAAAGGCAATAGCGAAGAAGGCAAAGTCCATATTGACCTTGTCTTTCCCAAAATGCCTAAACCTCTTGTAGGCTTTATTATATTTTGTTTGTCCAAAAACAGCTTCAGGTTCAATGCACCTTCGTCCTCGATGCTTGATGCCTTCTTCCGAGGTCAGTAGTTCCCGTGCCTTTTGTTTATAGTGCTGTAGTTGGTGGTTTACTTCTATAATATTGCTGTCCGGTAAAACTTAAATAACATATAAATCCTTGCGGAATAGCCTTTATATAGGTAATTCCGCATTCTTTTTTGAAATCCAAGCCCCCTAATCAAATAAGTCAAGTTCTTTTGGTGGTGAATTTGCCTTTTTAGCTATTATGATGAGTTCATCATTTTGTGGATTTTCCATAAATGAGATGAAATCAGTGTAATACATCAGTGTGAGCCTCAGCATGGTTACCAGCTGCGAGAAGGATACGTGTCTTTTTATCATTCTGGAGATAACGGTACAAAGCAGATTGGCAATGAGTACCACCCATGTCTGTATCTGTATGGCATTTACACTGTCACCATAGAAGAAATGCAGTGGGAAGTTCTGTTTGAGCTGCTTGTAAAGGGACTCTATAGCCCATCTTCGCTTGTAAATCTCCTCAAGGTCCTTTACATCAAGCTCAAAGTTATTGGTCAACAGGACAACTGACTTATGTGAGTTGTCACTCCACAGTTCCACTCGTCTTGCCTGGTGTCTTATCTCCCCCTTCTCAAAGACAATCTTCTTGTCTGTATGTGTAACCAATCCATCAGGGCTTACATAGGTTACTGAGGACAACTCCGTATAGGTGAGATTCTTCTTCATCTTGGTCACATAGCATACCCCTTCCTCTGTAAGTCGCTGGAACTGTGCATAATCAACGTATGCTCTGTCCATGGTAAGGGTAGCATCCTTAGGAAGATGCACTTCTTTAAGTAGATAATGATCATGTGTGGCGGCAGAGGTAAGCTGTACGACCATGGGAACGCCAACATGATACTTCATCACCGTATGAACCTTCATACCGCCTTTCTTCTTACCACTCTTGGGGTGTCTGCCTACACCCTTGAGTATGTTGTCAAAAAGGGTAATCGTAGTTGAATCCATCATATACAGAAGCTTTTCCCATGTCTTCTGTTCACCTTTAGGACGGCTGTCCGATAAAAAAGAACCATAACGCTCTAAGAGGTACGCATAAACGCTTGCAAAGAACTCTTGTGGGCGACGCTTGTTGGCATCAGCAAGCGTACTACGACGGACGACATAGTCGATGCCAAGATGATGCAGTTTGTTTACTTCAGCCTTCATGCCTATCTCCACTTCCCGAAGAGAATCAAAGTGTTTGAGAACACCGAAAAGCATTATGACAAGGTGAGTCCACCCATCAAGACGCTTCACATAAGCTTCACTTCGGGGTGTTTCAAGGCTGATTTGCTTGATTTGTTGCTTATCGAGTAATTTTATTAACTGATTATAGACCGGCTGTCCGATAAAATGTGTACTTTTGCCCATGTTATTGAAGTTTTATCGCAGAAACAAAAGTAACAAAAAGGGCTGAAATCCAAATACGGATTTTAGCCCTTAACTTTTATATGTGAAAAAGGGTTACCGGACAGCAATAAAAGATTATCTATGACTTTGCTGCCCCAACCTTCTTTCTTTTGGAGGTAGAGAATAAAGTGCCCTACTTTCCAATAGTGGAAAAGCATATCTGCATTTGCAGAGGCTATCATGCGTACTTGCGTATGCTCAAGGTCAGAACCGATGGCTCGAACAATGAGTGATAAATATTGTTTCTCTGCTTTATTTATTTCTTGACTCATATTGTTTCGGTGTTATAATTGATTGAATTTACTCATGGCATTCGCCTTGATGTCGTCCGCAATATCTATGTAAGGTTTCATAGCCTTGTAATCGCTATGCCCAGTCCATTTCATAACTACTTGCGGTGGAATGCCCAATGCAAGCGCATTACAGATAAACGTTCTACGACCAGCGTGTGTTCCAAGCAAGGCATATTTAGGTGTAACTTCGTCAATGCGTTCATTACCTCTATAATAAGTTTGGCGTACAGGTCCTTTATATCGCGCAGATAAATAACATAGTCATTCAAGCCTCGCTCATCAAAGAACTCAAAAGTAAGTCTTTCACGAAAGTTGATCAAATGATTTTTCACGGCTGCAAACTTCTCATACGTGGAATCTGTCCAATCGTTCTGACGTCCACAGTCCTCTACGAAATCATCAAACATCTGAAAAAATCGCAAGACAGTGCTTCCTTTTTGGGATTAGGCTCTTCGCTCGCAGGTTTGTGCAAAGTATTGAAAGCCTCCTTTATCTGTTCGGGCGTTGGTATTACGTCTTCTACCTCAAACCTCTTAAAGATTGACTGTATTTCCGTGTAATACTCCAAGAGCGAAGCATTGATTTCGGCTGCCGACTGTTTGAACTTGTTGGTGCAGCTATTTTTGACCCGCTGTTTGTCGGCATCCCACTTGGCAGCATCAATGCGATAACCCGTAGTAAACTCGATGCGCTGGGAGGAGAAGTTCACACGCATGCGAATAGGGACATTCTCCACGATGGGAATGCCTGCTTTCATACGACTCTCAAGAGCAAAGATGATATTGCGTTTGATATTCATATGTTATAATAGAGATTTTAGACTTCTAAACTCCACTGAATACTTCGTGGCTGTTTTATGGTCACATGTAATTAGAATATTCTCATCATTTCTACACTCTGCATTTGTAGACCAGTTATAGCTTCCTGTTATTACAATTAAGTTATCTATAACACAAAATTTATTGTGCATTATTCCTCCACGTGTTCCTCGAATCTCTTTATGATCAAAGTTTGACAAATCCACTCCATGGTGAGCATTTACCCCATCCTTAAAAGTCACAATCTCAATTCTTAATCCCTCAAGACGTTTTTCCTCTAGAGCTTCTTTAATTTTTTCATTGGTAAACCAAGCCATTGCTACCAAAATAGATACTCTTGCTCCTTTAATAGCATTGATTACCTGCTTTTCGTTTTGCCGAAATAAAGCTAGGTTTTGAACATCCTCATTAACGATTACCCCCTCCCACATGAAGCCCTGATCCCCTTTATTAGTTATCTTTACTCTATCCGGAAGTAAAATGTTATTTATCTCTTCTATTGCTTCATTGATATTTGCTGACTCTATTAAAAGTTGTTCTATCAACTTCTTTAAACTTTCTTCATCAAGTTGAAGTAGCCTAGCTCTTGAGTATTGTGTTTTAGAGGTGTTTAGATTAGATCCATTAAGTTTTGGCAACCCATTATCATAAACATCATCTCTAAAACCATATGCTTGAAAGAGAGACACAAGATCTTTTCCGGTCCTATTTTTCCATATACTTTCTGCTCCTCCTATAATGAATGGAATCAGACCCTCCTTAGATGCGTTGGTAATAGCCATATTGAATTTTTTGTATTGATATTATGCACCCAAAATTACACCCAAATTCTGATATACCCAAGAAAATTCTATGATTTTTCATTTTACTTGAAATGAACTCAATACACTAAAAAACAGCAGGTTGATATCTCGTGATGTTTTATGACATAACAAGAGAAAGAGCCCCTCTCTCCGCTTTAGGTACTCTGAACAGACCAACAGAGAAATCCTAACAAAACGTAAGAGGGTGTGTCAAAATGTACACATCCTCTTTTTTCTGCACAAAGCCCCGACTTTCTTAAGCCAGGGCTTTGCTATTTCCTAAAGTTTTTGTACCTTTAGGCATACAAAAAATCTCATTATGACAAAGGTACACTTTCGTTCTTACATACACAAGAAAATGATTCTTTTTCCTCAAAGAATCGATAAGGATATCGCAGAAGATGACCCTGTTCGTCTTTTAGACGCCTTGGTGGATAATCTTATGTTGGATAATGTCTACAAACTTTATAAGCCCAGTGGTCGCAAGCCTTATCATCCACAAATGATGCTCAAGGTGATTCTTTACGCCTATATGAATAATATCTATTCCTGCCGTCGTATAGAGTCGCTTCTCAAGCGTGACATTCATTTCATCTATCTTGCAGGATATGAGCAGCCTGATTTTATTACCATCAATCGTTTTCGTAATCGTGTGAAAAAGGAAATCAACAATATATTCACACAAGTCGTATTAGTACTTGCAGCCAAAGGTTTGATAAGTCTTGACGTTGAATATATTGACGGCACAAAAATAGAATCGAAAGCCAACAAGTATACCTTCGTTTGGAAGAGAACCGTGGAAAAGAACCGCGCCAAGTTGCAGGAACAAATACGCACACTTTTGCTTCAGGTTGACGATGTCATAGCGCAGGACAATGCCGCTAAAACAGAAGGTGTCGAGTTTACTGCAGCTCTGCTCGATGAGATATCCGAGGAATTGAACAAGTCTTTGGAATCAGCCCCTGAGCCTAAGACTAAAGAAGATAAGCAGGCTGTTAGAACCAAGAAAAAACAGCTTAAAGAACTTGAGAAGAAACGTAATAAACTCCAGGAGTATGACCAACACCTTGAGATTATGGGAGAGAGAAACTCCTACAGCAAGACCGACCCTGATGCCACGTTTATGCACATGAAGGAGGACGCTATGCGGAACGGACAGACTAAGCCTGGATATAATCTGCAGATAGCAACGGAGAACCAGTTCATCACCGACTTTGCACTCTATGCCAATCGTACCGATACACTCACACTACCTTCTTTCTTGGAGTCTTTCAAATCACGCTATCATCGTTATACCAAGACAGTCGTAGCCGATTCGGGGTATGGCTCCGAGGAGAACTATCTGTTCATGGACGTACATAATATGGAAGCCTATGTGAAGTATAACTACTTCCATAAAGAGCAGCGTCCACGCTACACACCTAACCCATTCAGTCCCGCAAGCCTTTATTATAATAAGGAACAGGATTTCTACGTCTGCCCTATGGGACAGCATATGAAGCGTATAGGTATGAAGCGTTCCCTAACCTCTAATGGATTCGTTACTTACAGCGTACGTTATCAGGCAGAACGCTGTGATGGTTGTCCCTTGAGAGGCTCATGTTTTAAGGCAAGAGGGAACAGAATTATAGAAGTAAACCACCAACTACAGCACTATAAACAAAAGGCACGGGAACTACTGACCTCGGAAGAAGGCATCAAGCATCGAGGACGAAGGTGCATAGAACCTGAAGCTGTTTTTGGACAAACAAAATATAATAAAGCCTACAAGAGGTTTAGGCATTTTGGGAAAGACAAGGTCAATATGGACTTTGCCTTCTTCGCTATTGCCTTTAACATAGGGAAAATGTGTAGAAAAACCAATCTCAAGGAACTAAAAGCCGTTATGGAGCTACTTTTAGTCACCTTCAGATACTTTATACAAGTTTATATAGGTTATTTAAAGCCCAATAAATCATTTTATATGAAATTAGCAGCATAGCTGCAGTAAATAACGAATTATGTGGTAGACAAGGTAAAGGAAGAATAAAAAGAGGATGTATCAATTTTGACACACCCTCTTTTTTATATACATTCTTCTTCTCTGAGTACGTACAGAGGGAGTAAATACGGGTCAGTCCCAAAACCCAGTTGCAAGTCTATACTCTTAAGCACATATTTTCATAAGTATTTATTACCTTTGCATCATGAAGAATCACCAATTATTACGTTGTATCTTTCCAGATGTACTTGCCGACTACTTTGATGTTGTCGATATTCAAGAGAGTGTTTCGCAGATTGACTTTTGGCTTGACGAGCGTAACTTTATGGAAAAGTCAGACCATAAGTTAGGCACTGTAAGCAGTTATGGTTTTACCAGCGAGCGTGTTATTCAGGACTTCCCCCTTCGTGGCAAAGCAGTTTACCTCCATGTTCGCCGTCGCAAGTGGCGTGACAGTTCCAACGGAGAGATATTTACTTATTCATATGATGACTTGACGGCTGAGGGCAGTAGACTATCCCCCGAGTTCGTTTCTTTTTTAAAAGAATAGAATAGAGTCCACCGCAGAGAGCATCGCAAGTATCGGTGCTCACTATGGCGTAAATGGCAAGCTGTTATCCACACAGTACAAGGAGTATTTCAGTGATTACCGTAGCTGGGATCAGTTGGGACATGCTCAAGACTGGCTATTGTTTGAAGATAACATAGGTGAGAGTCTAAGTATTGATGAAACCTGTCTAAGCAGTGGCGAGGTTTATACTTTTCTGACCAACAAGGCGGGGAAGGGCAGAAAAGGGACTTTGGTAGCTGTGGTTAAAGGGACCAAGGCAGAGGACGTTATTCAGGTTCTCAAGAAGATAAACCTTTCTAAACGGAAGACTGTCAAGGAGATAACACTCGATTTGTCATCTTCTATGATGCGCATAGCCCACTCTGTTTTTCCCAAAGCGCTTATTACCAATGATAGATTTCATGTGCAGAAACTATATTATGATGCTCTGGATGACATGCGTATCGCTTACCGATGGATGGCAAGAGATAAAGAGAATGAGGAGATAAAAGAAGCTAAAAGTAAGGGTAAGGAATATATACCCTTTAGATACAGCAATGGTGACACGCGTAAGCAGTTGCTCGCCAGAGCAAAGTTCATATTGACCAAGCACAAGACCAAGTGGACTGAAACACAGAAAGGTAGGGCACAAATCATCTTTGAACATTATCCGACACTGAAAAAGGCATATGATTTGGCTATGAAACTTACCGATATTTATAACATCAAGAGCATCAAGGATGCTGCAAGGCTGAAGCTGGCTAAATGGTTTAATGAGGTTAAAGAGTTAGGAGTGGACAATTTCTACACGGTGATTGACACGTTTGAAAATCATTATCAAACCATACTCAATTTCTTTGTAAACAGAGCTACGAATGCAAATGCCGAGTCATTCAATGCTAAAGTTAAGGCATTTAGGGCTGCAAGTCCCAAAATGGAGTGCAAAGTATGCGCTATGGCGGTCGGTAACGGCAGTCATTCGTTCCAAGCTATCGCCAAATTTGTCTGCTAATACCTTCGATCCTCTTCCATCAGCACGGAAAAGCAATGTGTAATAAACAGTCTGTGCAATCCATGCCCAGTCGAGTCTTTTGTTACAGTACAAGCCGCTCTTATCGAAACCAACAACTGCTGATGACTTGATATATTCTTTAATCTTATCAATCACAGGTTGCGCATTTCTCTTAGCCTCATTTACCCAGTTCACCAGCGAACCTTCGCTTGGAGTGAGTCCAAATACCTCACGCAAAAAACTTGCTATGCGACCCGTAAGGAAGAAATTGAACGACACTCAGATAAACCACTAAGGTCTTTACGCTTGAATCATATACCACGTTGTTTGACCGCCGTCTCAGTACCGTCCGAATACGTTCACCACAGTTCTTGCATATCATCACATAGTGTCGGATTTCCTTGATTACGGGCTTCAACTCTGGAATGGAAATAACCTGCGTCACATAATCAAGCACACTCCGTAAGTTTATAAGTTTCGTATCTTTCTTGCGAATTTCAAGGTTCAGAGCATTTATGTTACGGTTCGATTTGATAATCTCAGTATACTGCTGATTGATAGTTTCACGCAACAATCGCATATCTTCCGTTATGCCTTGTAATACTTTTGATATGTCCGTAACTTGCTCTTTCATAGGTATAAAGGTACAAAGAAAATCTGAAATACGCAAGAAAAATAAGCATCTTTATAGTCTTTATACGAAGATTTTAGAAGAGAGAATACAGACTGATCGATACCGCTGAATAGTTACAAAATAGATAAAACTATAAAGGGTAGAACTATGAAGATGCCGCTTATAATTATGAGTAATAGCGTTATATATTTATTTTCTTTACGCTTACTCCTAAGGTACAAAAAACTGAGGGGAATTAAACTTGTGACCAGACATTGTAATAAAGACATTATTACGATATAATGATAAAATATAAGAGCAATACCAGCCCAGAATAACAAGAAGATTAAAGGTATAATCGTATGCGTAATACTGAACCATGTCACCTTCCCTTCTTCAGAATATTTCGATAATTCGAGATGTAAATAACTGCCTCCCAATAACATACATGAAATACCAGAGACTATATTAAAACCTATGCTATTAAATGAATGATTCCACGAAATTATAACAAATGTAAAAGTTATTACATGTAATGCTATAACCCCAATAATATTCTTATCCGTTTTCATTATTAATATGTTTGATACCATTGGCAAAGGTGTTCAATTCATTAATAAATAATTTGAACTCTTCCTCTGCTGAATTTATCTGAGGGTTGCACCAATAAAAAGATTCTCCATCATTTCCCATCTTAAAATACTCTATTCCTGTTTCTAATAAATTTTCCCACATGTTTGAAATATTAGAAATCTTACTTTTTGAGAAAGTCCCTATAATAATTAAAAGATGTCCCAAATAGAAGCTTTCATCTTCAACTATCATAGAAATTACCTTTTTGCTTAGATTTAAATTCTTAGTATAAATTATTTTTCTTGAGTTAATACTATGATATTTGCTTTCTGGGTCTATATCATAGAGAATTGATGTCTTCGTTGGCTTCATCTCAAAAAGGAAAACAGATTTTCCTTGTACTTGACGGAAAATAAAATCAGAAATATATTTAAGCTTTGAATCTAAAATGACAGTATCAAGTTCATTAATAAAATTTAGGTTCAAAATTTGATATCTTTTATATTCTAACATAGCTTACTTTTTTAAATTAAATGTTTTACTCCTCCTTATCCTAACCATGATTCTCTAAAAGAATATAAGCTTTCGACCGAATAAATTATATTGATAAGATGTTTCTCTGCCGTTTGAACACTAAATGGTTTCATGGTTGTAATCCTTTGTTTTCGTGTAGCTATTGACCATCAGATGTAAAGTTACAATGTTGTAAAGCCAAACCAAATTATTTTATTAGCTTTTAACGAAGCACCTTGAACAACAATTGAACTACCTATTTTTATATTAGTTTTAGATACCATTGATTAGATTTTACAACGATTATATCCTTTTTATGTGAAAACGCTAATATGGCTATCCGAAAACGATAAAAATTGACACTCCACAAACTGCTTTTCCCAAAGTCAATAATTAAAGGATCCCTTCGATTAGTAAAAGTTATTTTTACATATAGCCCCCAAATTGGTGTTGAACAAAAAAATATGTGCGATATCTCCTCCCATGAAATCTTCATATTTCCTTCCTTTTCTGTAATTAGTAAGCCCAACTCATTTATGACTATTTTTCTTTTGCGAGTTTTTACTAATCCATAAACCAGAATGATGATTATAAATACTGAAATCAAAAGTATTATTTTCATATTGCTTTGATCATTATTCATAATATCATCTACTGATAATGCGAATGGTATTAACATTATCAATAACAATAAGAAGAATGTAGGATATGTCTGTATATTAAAATCTTTTGCCATTAGAAGTAAACCTTTTATAAATTGTTTAACGTAAGAAAACATTGAAGGTGTTATCTTGCACCATAATAGTACAGACCTGTTTTCTCATCGACCTGTTTGCCATTGAACTTATATGGCAGGTCCTCACTGCTACTATGCTCATCAACTAATTTCATTTTAATAGACATAGTAGTGGAATTTTCATTATGAAGTGTCCATTTATTTTTCTTTTCGTCAAATGTATATTGGACTTCTGAAATAATTTTCTTTCTTATACCAGATTTGTATGAACAATGCAACCTGACGATTATATTCCCTTTTTTTATAAATAAAATAGGCCAACCGATAACGTAATAATTCTTTTTGATGTATTTTTTATATTCAGAACCTTCAATGACATTCTCTTGTTGGTTTTTGAAAAACCAACTTGGAAAATATTCCTTATTTATATATATTAAATGCCGAGGGACTCCTGATCTTTCCAAATAGCCAATCGCTCTATTAACGGCCTTATCATAAATACTGTCAAAGTCTATAAGTTTTCCTTGCTTCTTAGCATTATCAGGCTTGTAATATAAGTCTTTCTGAGAGATTTTTATTGCCTTAAAAGTTTTATTATCCACATTAAAGAGTGATGTATATCCGTCTGTAAAAGCCCACATTTTATCTTGTCTGCAAAAGATCTGCCCTATCTCTATTAGCAGTGTATCCCTGCCTATCATTTGTAAAAGCGGATATCCTACAAGATTCTTTCCTATTATAAGTTTACCGTTCTTAAGGTGTAAATTATTCCAGCCCTTTATTCTTTGAACATTAAAACCATATGGATTATAATTATTGACGAGATAGAAATCTTTTCTGTCAAATTTATCTTTCCACCTGTCAGGTACTGTTCTTAAGAAATTATAGTATGAGATTTCCAATGCTTTGTTTAGAGAAGCATTCTGCCCTTTTACATTTATACAAAATAAAATCAATACAATACAGAGCTGAATAAAAATGAGTTTCTTTTTCATTTCTTGAATGATTATTATTGTTCTATAACGAGAATCGCCTTCATACCTCTTCTTGTTACTCTTAGAAGGCAATACCCTATGATGCTCCATTGGTAAAGACACCCTCCATCGTACCATAACACTTCATGATGCACTGACCACCTGTGTTATAGGTGTAGCAGCTTGTCTTGCTGTTGCCAAATATAGACATGTGGCCTTTTCTCTATCTGTGTATTTATTTTTATATTAGCTTTAGATACCATTGATTGGATTTTACAACTATTATATCCTTTTTATGTGAAAACGCCAATATGGCTATCCGAAAACGATAAAAATTGACACTCCACAAACTGCTTTTCCCAAAGTCAATAATTAAAGGATTCCTTCGATTAGTAAAAGTTATTTTTACATATAGCCCCCAAATTGGTGTTGAACAAAAAAATATGTGCGATATATCCTCCCATGGAATCTTTATATTTCCTTCCTTTTCTGTAATTAGTAAGCCTAACTCATTTATGACTATTTTTCTTTTGCGAGTTTTTATTAATCCATAAACAAGAATGATGATTATAAATACTGAAATCCAAAGTATTATTTTCATATTGCTTTGGTGATTATTCATAATATCATCTACTGATAATGCAAATGGTATTAGCATTATCAGTAACAATGAAAAAAAGGTAGGATATGTATATATATTAAAATCTTTTGCCATTAGAAGTAAACCTTTTATAAGTTGTATAACCATAAGAAACCTTGAAGGTGTCATCTTATCTTTTTCAAAAGGGTACTATGAGTCGGTTTTATTTTTAAATTCATAAGGTCACATTTTGTATTATACAAGTCCTACTTAAGAAATATCTTCTATTTTAACATTGCAATTATAAAACAGTAAATCCACATATTGACCATCTAATGTATTCACCGTTAAAAACAATTTTTTATCTGCAATATGCATATCTAAAATCATACTTATAATTCCAATATGATCTTCTAAATCTTTATATCGGTTATCCACTGATAATTTACTTTTTGCATACTCCCATTTCTCAATAATAAGTTGGCATTTCTTCTCTACGAACCTCCCATTATCATAATAAGCCGCAAAATAAACTACAATTTTATGACCATCAATGTCATAATAAACCCCAGTCGTAATCTCATCATCAAATGAGAATAACAAGTTCTTTTTCATATAAAATTTATTTTATTAATGGTTTGTTTATAGACGGTCTACTTTTTAAGAATACAATATTAATAGTATCAGACACATGTAAACGTGATGTTTCTGACACAAAACCGATATAAGCTTGATTTTCATATAAGAATCTATAGCGCAGCACTGGATCGGAAGTCTTTCCTGTTAATCTCTCTTCAATAATAGCCTTTGTGTGAATTGTTTCACCATACTTTAATAAAACATCTGTAACTAATGAAAAGTAAAGAGCATAAGATATGCCGCCTACTATTATAAAAACAGCTAAAATATTCTTTATTTTCATTTTAAACGTTGGTTGATGCTTTTTTGAACTGTCTGTAAGAGACGGTATCGGAATTCAGTGGTGAGAATAGGAATAATGTGTGGGTAGGAAATGTATGTTAGGCAGGGACATTATTCCCCTTCTTTGCCGTTCATTACAGCATTGAGGAGAAGTTTTCCTACACCACAACCCGACATCCACTGTGAGGTCTTGTGCCTGCAGACGTCCTTTGTTATGTGTTATGTTGTGGCTATACTTTTCAGGATTAGTCTCTTTTTGGAAAGAACAGTCATATCGAGCATAGCAATTTCAAAGGCAAATATACAACTTTATTTTGTAAAAGGGTCTTAAAAACATGGGAAAAGGAGAAAAGATGGAGGGTATTGTATGTGTAAATGTAACCAAGAGGGAATCATTTAACCTAAATCGATCATTAGACTACAATATGTACATTCTTACGATAGTATGGTATTGTTTCCTAACATCTTTTTTATCGACATTTTGTCTGTCTTTGTAACTTGACGTAGCCCGCTACGCCTGCGTTCCAAAGCCAAACAATCTACTCGATACTAAAACCAAAAATGTTTAGGCTCTAATGACCGAATTGGGTAAAACCTCTAATTTAGTTTTATTTTTAGTTGCTGTCACTTTTAACACTTCGTGTAATGGGTTTATAGATAGTAGGTTAATGTCAAAAGTGAAGTGACAGGAATGACAGCAAAATCGAAAACAGTATGCAATCGGCATTTCCGTTCTACACCAGATAGTTTCAAATTTACACCTTGTCTTACATCCATCTTTCCAGTAGATAATATGGAGAGTGGCGCACCCAAGGCTGGTGCCTGGTGTCGTGTTAGGATGCGGAGTCTGAGTCCATTGTCAAAAGAGCTCTTTTTCTTCATGTTCCGATTACTACTGTCCCGTTAAAGAGGACTAATAGCTCTTTGAATTAATTGAACTACAGTCTTTTGCAAGAGAGAACTCGATTGTCCTCTCTTTCCGGGGTTATTTGATTAATATTTAACTGGTCTCGATATTAGCGGGATACTAATGTGTTCCGATTCATAAGTCGTAAATGCAAACCAATTACGAATAGCTTTTATATTATATGAATGGTCATAATAAATCGTTAAGACCAATACAGGGTGTATAATAATATTATATATAGATGTAGAAAACAGATTGGAATTTTCTTTTTTTATCAGAATTCGATGCTCCCTACAATAAGTGTTTCCTGAATATACAGTATCCAGCATCTCTGTTGTGGACATCAGTAATTCTTTGCGTCCACCATAGTCGGAAGTAAAAATTTCACTGCCCTCTTTATAAAATTTAATTACTTCTTCAGACTCTTCTTCTCTTTCTTCGAAAATTGTTGTTGTGTCATTATTCTCACATATTTTATAAGATTTGACATTATCTACAGGGAGTAAAACATGTTGTGATTTAGAGTTACATGATCCCCATACGCCAAGCCCTATCATCAACACACAATAATTAATAATTCTTTTTGTATTCCTTAAAATCATGATCAAATGTTTTTTTAATTACTGTTTTGTTCAATTAACTCGGATTTAATTGCTCTATACAACTTAGTTCCCTGTAAATTAGGGTACTTTTGTATTAAATCATGATGTTCTTTGTCAGTCGATGTGCTATAATCATAAATCGTTTGTTTAAGCTCAGTAAATGCAGGGAAGAAGACATCTGGCTTTCTCTATGCCTGCAACTCATATTTATCTCCTAATATTTGCATTTCTTCATGATGCGTTCGCCAGCAGTGTTGGATGTATAACAGTTCGCCTTACCGTTTGCATGGATAAGGGTGTTCAAATTATCATACTCATGCGTATGCAAACTCCTTCTTAGCGATAGACTTTCTCAACTATGCCGTGAGGTTGCTCACCGCATCGTAGGTCATCATTTATTTTTCATTCTTAGGTTTTCTCAATCACGAATCCTTTTGATAAATTTTAGGCAGCACAAATATAAACAAACTATCGTAAATAAAAAAATAATATCCCATAAAAAAGGCTCTATGAGTAATTTATTGTATGGAAAAGTAGGATCATACTTTGCACTCGTTAAATGGATAAAAATAAAAGGGAAGCCAATATCTATCTTCCCATCAGTAGAAAAAGAAATTATATTGAATAACAATGATAGAATATTTATCAAAGCATATAGGACAATAATCGATATAGCCTGCCTCATAATTTCTTATCTGTTTTCTTTATTACTACTATTTTTTGAGAATTATGCTAATCTACTCTGGATTAATATCAGTTCTCCATTGCAGTCTGACCGCCTGCTGTAAGGTTCATCACCTGCAGACGTTCACGCTGCTCGTCATATGTATAGGTAGTCTCGGTGCCATTACCAAGCTTCGTATAGGTCGTATGACCGTCTTTTGTCGTAACCTATTCTGTCAACAATAACGCTCTGACGTCCCTGTTTATTGCTGCCCAAAAGTGTTTTTCATGCGGAGATAGTTGTGGATAGTGCCAAGGAATCAATAGAAAGGAAAACCTACCATGTCAACTATCGGGCAGCCAATCTATAACATTGTTTGTAACTTAATGAGTTGATACCTTGAAAAGAGTAGGTTGTTGGGCGTGTATTGGTTTGCGAAAAATACTTACATGTTTTTGAATAAGAGCCTTAAAATAAAGGAGAAAAATAAGTATAACCAGATGGTTTGTAACTGTCAGTAAGTCAGTTTGTTATAATGAAGTGTTTTAAAAGATGCTTAATTGGACTTCAAAAGGGCGTTAGTAAGCCTTCTAAAGGGCACCTATTGGAAGCTAATTAGGCATCTTTAAGAAGCTTAAAGAGTATGTATTGATAATTAAGCGTTTGAAACAATTTTACAAATATAGGTGGGTTGTGTAAAAAGAGGTCGCTTCCTAAGATAGAATAATAGGCTAAAGTTCTTATCTAATAAGGCACACGGAGACATAGAGAGACAGAGGTAAACGTAATATCATGGGTTCTTCTGGATTTTGGAGTGATAAGGTTTGTTATTTAAGGTTAGGTTTCTGAAGAAATGTCACACGGAGACACGGAGAGGACGGAGGATTATTAAAACAAAGCAATGGAAGTCACGGAGGCACCGTCGGGCATAGAGCGACGGAGCTTGTTAGCCAATTCTATTAGCAATTTATATACAAAGCGTTTATCCCAGAATAGTTATCAAGAATCTGTATGCTACACCTCCGTGCCATTGCGTTACCTCCGTCCTCTCCGTGACTCTGTGTGCCTTATAATATAAGACTTTTAGTTTATCACTCCATATTTCGGAAGAACCATATCATGGAGGTATCAAAGATACAAAGAGCGGCGATACCGAAAAAATAAAAGATGTTAGGAAACAATACCATAGTAATAAAAACTATACATTTTGTGGACTAATGACAGATTTAGGTTTAACGAATGAAGCCAATTTATCATACTTTACGTAATGTATTCCTTAAGAAAAAACTTGCAGTATTGGGATTTTGTTGCTATCTTCGCAGACACGAAAGCCATCAATGGCATCTGAATAAGAATCAAAACATGGGAAGAAATAAATTCGCAGAAGACGAGATAAAAGAAATAGCAAAGCTACTCCGACTGAAGAATGCGGGTAATCGGGCGAAACAGAAATTGGTTCGTCATGACCTCCGTACAATTTATGAATTTAATATCTCTGACTTCAATGAGCCCGGTAAGGCTTTCGGTGAAGAGGAGTTACAGGGTGCTATCCAACGAGGAGCTATTCAGATTCTTGATGATGCCACTATCGCTGATATGAAGGCAAAGCGTGCGCGTGATAAGGCGCGTGATGAGGCTACACGTGAGCAGCAAGCCATTGAAGCGGGAGAGATGACCGACTGGAAAGCTGTTGCAAAGGAATGGGAAGAATGGGAGAACTCGCAAAATAACGGTAACTAATGTGTCCGATTATTTTGTGGCATTCTTTTTGTTAACTTAAAGAAGTAAGTGAAATTCTAATAAGAAGGAATATAAGCTTTTATAGCAGTGAGATAGCTTCATTCTCCAAAGATTATAAAATAATAAAACAATGACATTATATCCGAAACTCATTACAGATGCACTGGAGAAAGTAATTTATCCAGGAACGAAAAAGAATATTATTGAAAGTGAGATGTTGGCAGATACACCCAGCATCAATGGTAATAAAGTAAGTTTCACGCTTATTTTCCCACGTGAGACCGACCCATTCCTCAAGTCTACTATTAAGGCTGCTGAGGCTCAGATTCACTATTCTGTTGGTAAGGAAGTTGAAGTAACCATTACAACAGAGTTTAAGAATGCGCCACGCCCAGAGGTGGGTAAGTTGTTGCCTCAGGTGAAGAATATCATTGCTGTTAGTTCAGGAAAGGGTGGAGTAGGAAAGAGCACCGTCTCAGCTAACCTCGCTATAGCCTTGGCACGCCTTGGTTATAAGGTAGGTTTGCTCGATACCGATATCTTCGGTCCAAGTATGCCAAAGATGTTCGGTGTAGAAGATGCTCGTCCATACGGAGTAGAAAAGGATGGACGCCAGCTTATCGAACCTGTGGAGAAGTATGGTGTGAAGTTGCTTTCTATCGGTTTCTTTGTCAATCCAGACACAGCAACCCTTTGGCGAGGAAGTATGGCAACCTCAGCTCTTAAGCAGCTTATTGCTGATGCTGATTGGGGCGAACTCGATTACTTTATCCTCGATACACCACCAGGAACCAGCGATATTCACCTGACACTCATGCAGACACTTGCTATTACGGGTGCAGTAATCGTGTCAACTCCTCAGAATGTTGCATTGGCAGATGCACGTAAGGGTATTGATATGTATCGTAATGACAAGGTGAATATCCCAATTCTCGGTTTGGTTGAGAATATGGCATGGTTTACTCCAGCTGAACTTCCTGAGAATAAATATTACATTTTTGGAAAAGATGGTTGCAAGAACTTAGCAAAAGAACTTGGATGTCCGCTACTTGCTCAGATTCCAATTGTACAGAGTATTTGCGAGAATGGTGATAACGGAACACCAGCAGCGTCACAGGTTGACACCATTACAGGTCAGTCGTTTCTCAGTCTTGCGCAGAGTGTAGTCACTGTTGTCAATCGTCGCAATAAGGAACAGGCTCCAACAAAGATAGTTGATGTAAAGAACGGGTAAACGGCATTTACGTGTTTATATATAAAAAAAATAGAGATATACGTGTTGGCGTATATCTCTATTTTTTGCAATAACAAATATATTATTTACTTTTTTTTATAAAAAGGAGGGCTGTTTACAAATTTATTTTATACTTTTGCACTCGTTATTATGAGTTAATTGACCTAACCTATTATTCATTAATAATCTTTACGTTTATACGTTAAACAACCTGTGTAAATAAAAAATGTTTCTTTATTCATCATTACCTTACTATAATAAGGTGATAGTGTTGTAATGCAGTTGTTCATGCAGCTGTTATTAATAAGTAACAATTAGGAACCTAAAATATAAATATTTAAACCCTGAACCTAATGAGAATGATTCATGAAACAAAGCAGAAGCATCTGTATTTCTCAGTCGCTTTTGCCCTTTCTATTGCGTTAGCTCCAACGAGTGTTTATGCAGTAGGAAATCCCGTAGGCTCACCTGATGCTTCTATGCCTCAGGCTGTGCAACAAAACGGCAATCACAAGGTAACTGGTCGCGTTGTTGACTCTGCTGGTGAGCCACTGATTGGTGCCACTATTATGGTGGAAGGAACCAAAGAAGGTGCTGTAACGGATATTGATGGTAACTTTACTATCAATACCACGTCAAAGGCAAAGTTGGTTATCTCTTATGTTGGCTATACTACCCAGACAATCCCTGTGGGCGACAAAACCACCATCGATGTTACGCTTAAAGAAGTTGCAAACACAATGAATGAGGTTGTTGTGACAGCCTTGGGTATTAAACGTGCTGAGAAAGCTTTGAGTTACAATGTACAGTCAGTAGGCTCAAATGAGTTGACACGTAACAAAGATGCTAACTTTGTGAACTCATTAAACGGAAAAGTAGCTGGTGTTAGCATTTCTAAGAGTGCCAGTGGTGTCGGTGGTGCAACACGTGTAATCATGCGTGGTGCCAAGTCTATCGAAGGTGATAACAACGTATTGTATGTTATTGATGGTATTCCAATCTTCAATTTCAGTGGTGGACGCGATAGCGGTATCATGGGAGAAGGCCGTGTAAGCAGTGAAGGTATTGCCGACCTCAACCCAGAGGATATCGAGAGCATTAGCGTCTTGGCTGGTCCTTCTGCTGCAGCCCTCTATGGTAGTAATGCTGCTAATGGTGCTATCCTCATCACCACAAAGAAGGGTAAAGAAGGACGTGTAGACATTTCTTTCTCAAGTTCTGCAGACTTTAGCTCACCATTGTTGATGCCAAAGTTTCAGAATACGTATGGCAACAAGCTTGGTTCTTATGAGAGTTGGGGTGAGAAACTCGCAACACCAAGTTCATACGATCCCAAGAAGGACTTTTTCCGTACAGGAACGAACTTCATCAATGCTTTGACATTGAATATGGGTAATGAGTTTAATCAGACTTTTGCCTCTGTAGCAACCACCAATTCACGTGGTATCGTACCAAATAATACTTACGATCGTTACAACTTCACCATCCGTAACACTACGCGTATGTTTAAGAATAGGGTGCAACTCGACCTTGGTGCATCTTATATCAAGCAGAAAGACAATAACATGGTGTCACAGGGTGAGTACTGGAACCCAATCGTCGCAGCTTATCTCTTCCCACGCGGTGAGTCATTTGAGGGAATCAAGACCTTTGAGCGTTACGATAACGTGAGAAACTTCCCAACTCAGTATTGGCCAATCAGTGATAGCCGTTTTGCTAATCAGAACCCTTATTGGACGGCTTATCGTAACTTAGCACCAGACGATAAGGATCGCTTCATGTTCAATGCTGGTCTTACTTATAATATCTTTGATTGGTTGAGTGTAGCAGGTCGTATTCGTCTCGACAAGACGTTTATCACAAGTGAGCGTAAGATTTATGCTTCTTCATTCAATTACTTTGCCAAGGAGAAGGGCGCTTATGATTACTATGATTATAAGGATCATCAGACTTATATTGACGCTATTGCCAATATTAATAAAACCTTTGGTAAGTTCAGTCTTGCTGCCAACGTTGGTTATAGCTATTCTGACTATGCATCTCTCACCCGTGGTTATGGTGGTAACTTAGTGTTAGTTCCAAATAAGTTCTCTTTGAATAACATAAATCCAACTGATAGCAAGATTCGTGAGGCTGGTGGTGACTCAAAGGTACGTAACGTTGCTGCTTTTGCAAGTGCCGAATTGGGTTGGAGAAGTATGGTTTATCTTACTTTGACAGGTCGTAACGATTGGAACTCACGTCTTGTAAACTCATCTGAGGAATCATTCTTCTATCCATCAGTTGGTTTATCTGGTATTATCTCAGAGATGACAAAACTCCCTTCATTCATTTCTTATTTGAAGGTTCGTGGTTCTTACACTGAGGTTGGTTCTCCTGTTTCACGTTCAGGTATGACACCAGGTACTATTACAACTCCAATCGTGGGTGGTAGCTTGAAATCTACTGATATCTATCCATTTACTGATTATAAGGCAGAGCGTACAAAGTCATACGAGTTCGGTTTGACTGCTCGTTTCTGGAAGAAGTTATCATTCGACTTCACTTGGTACAAGTCTAATACTTACAATCAGACATTTATCGGTGAGTTGCCAGAGAGCTCTGGTTACAAGGCTGTTTACTTGCAGGCAGGTAATGTAGAGAACCGTGGTGTCGAGATGGCATTAGGCTATAGCGATAACTTTGGTGGTTTGCAATGGAACTCATCATTGGTTTACTCTAAGAACGTCAATGAGATTAAGGAGATGGTGAAGGACTACCATCACCCATTGAGTCCAAAGCCGATCAATATCCCTGAAGTATCAAAGGATAATGGCCGTGTTCTGCTTAAGGTGGGCGGTTCTATCAATGATATTTATGCAAGAAAGGTATTGGCAAAGGACAATCAAGGCTTTGTAAATGTTAGTCCATCAGGTGGTATGAACTTAGAGACTGTTGAGCCTATCTACTTAGGTAAGACTACCCCAGACTTCACAATGGGTTGGAACAACAACTTCACTTACAAGAACTTCGGGCTTAGTTTCTTGATTAATGCACGTGTTGGCGGTATTGTTACTTCTTCAACACAGGCATTATTAGACCGCTTCGGTGTGTCTAAGGCATCAGCTGATGCAAGAGATGCTGGTGGCGTGATGATTCCAAATCAGGGCTTGTATGATGCAAAGAAGTATTATACACTTGTTGCTACAGGTGAGAACGACCTCGCAGGTTACTATACCTACAGCGCAACAAACGTTCGTTTGCAGGAACTTACTTTGAGCTATAAGTTTAATTCAAAGCTGTTTAATAATGTCATTAAGGATTTGACACTTTCATTTGTGGCTACAAATCCATGGATGATTTATTGTAAAGCACCT
The DNA here is from genome assembly GCF_000144405.1 of Prevotella melaninogenica ATCC 25845. Lineage (NCBI taxonomy): Bacteria > Pseudomonadati > Bacteroidota > Bacteroidia > Bacteroidales > Prevotellaceae > Prevotella > Prevotella melaninogenica. The sequence continues at coordinate 792,961 of NC_014371.1, read as the reverse complement.
TTCGATCCAGAGCTTACTGCTTCAACAGGTACATACGGACAGGGCAATGATTATTTCATGCAGCCAAGTCTGAAGAGTTATGGTTTCAGTGTTAAATTCAAATTCTAATTGAACATGAAGACAAAAGCATATAAATATATCGTAGGTGTCCTTGCGCTGTCCTTGTTTACGGCTTGTGACTTCCAAAAGGTAAACACTAACGAATTTGAACTCCTCCCAGAGGAGGGATTGATGGATGGTATTTCTATTGGTGGTCCTATAACTGCCATGCAGAAATGCGTCTTCCCAGTAGGAACACAGGCAGATGGTACCAGTGTTGCTAATAGATATCAAACAGCCTATAACCTTGCAGCAGATTGTTGGAGTGGTTATTTCGGTCAGAACAATAACTGGGGCGGTCCTAATAACCTCAACTATTTCCTCAAGGATGGTTGGGTAGCATCGTCTTACACCGAGTCTTACTCAACGGTTGTACCTTTGTGGCAAGACTTAAAGGGTAAGACTGAGACTCAGTTCCCAGAGGTTTTCGCCTTAGCACAGATTCTAAAGATCTCTGCTTGGCATAAGGCTACCGATATGTTCGGACCTATCCCTTATAAGGAGGCAGGTAAAGGACTCATCACTGTGCCATACGATAGTCAGGAAGAAGTGTATAAGGCAATGTTCAAAGAACTCTCTGATGCTATAGAAGTGTTGACAAAGTACGCTGATAATGGTAATAGCAAACTCTTGCCAAATGCTGATGCTGTCTATGCAGGCGACGTTCACAAGTGGGTTGTCTATGCTAACTCTTTGATGTTACGTCTTGCTATGCGTGTTTATTATGCTGATGCTGCACTCTCAAAGAAGTATGCTTTACAGGCTGTCAATCATTCTTATGGCGTGATGAAGACCAAGGATGATGAGGCTAAGATGGAGAGAGGCGCAAGCTTGGAGTTCAAGAACAACCTCGATGTTCTTATCAATCAGTATAACGAGTGCCGTATGGGTTCTTCTATGTTGGCTTACTTAGGCGGTTATCAAGACCCACGTTTGCCAAAGTACTTCAATACAAGTACTGTTTCTCAGGCAGTGACTGTGGGCACATACGGAAAGTATTCTGGTGTACCAACAGGTCATGACGTAAGCTCTAACGATGCTTTCAGGGATTCTTCACGCCCAGCTATCACAAGTACAACTCCAACTTATTGGATGCGTGCTTCTGAGGTTTATTTCCTCTTGGCTGAGGCTGCTCTGCATGGATTCGCTGTGGGTGGCACTGCTGAGTCACTTTATGAGAAGGGTATCGAGATGTCATTTGAAGAGAATGGTATTGCAAGTTCTGAGGTAGCAGACTATATGTCGTCTGGTCTCAAGCCATCTGCTTACAGTTTTCATCTCACCAATCCAGGTGTGAATGTTGACGTACCAGCAGTAACAGAGGCTACTACGGCATGGAGTGGAACCGATGAGGAGAAACTTGAGAAGATTATGATACAGAAGTGGATTGCACTCTATCCTAACGGACAAGAGGCTTGGACAGAGTATCGTCGTACAGGTTATCCTAAGTTGCATAGTGTGGTTACAAACTATAGCAACGGTGAGATTGATAGCGAGGTAGGCATCCGCCGTATGCGTTTCCCAACTAATAAGTCTACATCGGCAGAGGATATTGCTAACTTAGAGAGTGCACGCAAGCTACTTCGTGGCGGTCTGGATAAGGCTGGTACACGTTTGTGGTGGGACAATAAGAATCATTAATATCAAGCATTTTGAATATGAAAAACTTTAAATATATCAGTTCGTTGGTATTGCTCTGTGCAGGAGTCCTTTTCTGTGGATGTAGCAAGATGACAGAGGTAGAGAACGAACCTTACGATCATATCGGTGGATATAATACGATGAACAATGCTGAGAGCGAGAAGTATTATGCCGATTTGAGAGCTTATAAGCAGCAAGCCGTTAACTATGGTCGTCCTGTTGCTTTTGGTTGGTATTCTAACTGGTCGCCAGCAGGTACCTATCGCCGTGGCTATCTTACCTCTATGCCAGATAGTATGGACGTCGTTTCCATGTGGAGTGGTGCACCTAACCGCTTTAATATTACACCTGAGCAGAAGAAGGACAAGGAGTTTGTGCAGAAGGTGAAGGGTACAAAACTCTTGGAAGTTACACTCTTGTCTTACATTGGTAAGGGTAGAACTCCTGACTCTGTCTATACTGCTGTTGAGAAGCAGGCTGAAAAAGAGGGTTGGGCAAACGACCAAGCTCGCGTTGAAGAGGCTAAGAAGAAGGCTCGTTGGAAGTTCTGGGGCTACGAGGGTGTTGCTGGTTCTGATAACCACAAAGAGGCTTTGGCTCGTTTTGCAAAGGCTCTCTGCGACTCATTGGTAGCCAATGACTGGGACGGTTACGATATCGACTGGGAGATTGGTAGTGGTGTCTTCGATATGGATGGTACACTCAGTACCAATGCCGACCTCGTTTACTTGGTAAAGGAGATGAACAAGTACATCGGTCCTAAGAGTGATCCAGAGCACAAGGGCCACCGTCTTATCTGTATTGATGGCCACTTTGGTGGACTTACTGAGGATTTGGATGGATATGTTGATTACTGGATTGATCAGGCTTACGGTCGTACAACTCACTTCGATTACTACGGTGTTGATCCAAAGACAATTATTACAACCGATAACTTTGAGTCTTCTTTCAAGAGTGGTGGTCAGCTGTTAAGACAAGCCAAGAGTATGCCTTCTAAGGGTTACAAGGGTGGAGTAGGTGCTTATCGTTTCGATAACGACTACGACAATACTCCTAACTACAAGTGGATGCGTCAGGCAATTCAGATTAACCAACAGGTGTTCAAGGAGAGAATGGGGCAGACCACTCAACCTTAACATTGCATATCTCACATTATAAATTTAATAGAATACAAATATGAACAAGCATATTTTCAAACATATTGCTGTGGCGTTTGCCGCATGCTGTGTGGTGAGTTGCCAAGACAGCGAGAGCGATTTGTTGAAGCAGAAAGTTTATTTTGATAGCAATCTATACAAAGTCGAAATGCCTGACTCTGGTTCAACCTTAGGTGTCGACATTACTTCTCGCCTTTCTAACAAGCAAGATGGGGCAGTAGATGTCTCTTATTCACTTGCCGACTCATCATTGGTTGCTCTTTATAATAGCAAGTACGGAACAGACTACGTTGCTTTAAAGCATCAGAATGTTACGTTCAGTAAGGCTTCTTCAACGATTGCAGCTGGAAGTATCTATGCTGATAAGGTGTCGTTGACGCTTAACAATCTCGACCAGTTAGCAGAGGGAAAGAACTATATGTTGCCTATCAAGCTACATTCAAGTTCTACTCCTGTTATTGATGGGGAAGATGTTGAGTATATTATTTTAGCAAAACCTGTTAAGATTACAAAGGCTGGTGACTTCTATAATAAGTATATCTCTGTGAAGTTCCCAGCAGGAACCTACTTTAAGTCCTTCACCTATGAGGCATTGGTTCACTCTATTTGGTGGGGCAGCAACTGTACTATTATGGGTTCAGAGGGTCTGATGATCTTCCGCGTAGGTGATGTTGGTGGTGGTATTTCTTCTGGTATCTTACAGGCAGCAGGTAGACAGCACTATGAAGCACCAGAGAAACTTTCGATTAACAAGTGGTATCATGTGGCATTGACCTACGATCAGGCAACTGGTAAAACTGTTATGTACCTTAATGGTACGAAGTGGGCTGAGTCTGCATGGAATATCTCTGGCTTCGATCCTAACGCTGATGTCGGTTTCAACATTGGTAAGATCCCTGGCTTCCCTTGGGGTGAACGTCCATTCTATGGTTATATGAGTGAGGTTCGTGTATGGAGTGTTGCTCGTAGTGAGAATCAGATTAAGCAGAATATGCTGAGTGTAGATCCTAAGTCTGACGGCTTGGAACTCTATTTCAAGTTGAATGGATCAGAGACCGTAAATGGCAATAAGATTAAGGATTCTGCTAAGGGTATCGAGTGTACCACAGGTGGTCTTGAGTTTACTACCCTTGCTCAACCACTTACAATGAAGGATCTTCAATAAGGTTTCACCTTAAATAAATAATATAAAGAAGAGTCGGACAGCTTTTGTTCGACTCTTCTTTTACTTTGAACTTTGAGGTTTGAACTTTGAACTTTATGATATGAGTTTTATCCTTTGAACTCTTTTATCCTTTGAACATTGATGTTTGAACTTTGAACTTTATGATATGAGTTTTTTATCCTTTGAACATTGATGTTTGAACTTTGAACTTTATGATATGAGTTTTTATCCTTTGAGCATTGAGGTTTGAACTTTACCGTTGCAAAGGTAATCAATTCATGAAAGGAATGCAAGGCACATCTATGTACAGATATATGTAGGCTGTTCGTTTATCTTAATGAGAAGGCATAGCCCCAACCATTATGGCATGGCATAGACCTAACCATTATGATATCCAACCATACCCCTGTACAGCCATATCTACAAAGTGATCTAACAGCAGGTTTGTCTTGTTCGAAAACACCTCCCTATCATAGGTCTTTGGCAAATCCTTATCCAGCGACCGTTGTATCAGTCCCAACACCTTTGTCTTTGGTTGTGGGTCTTTATACCAGTCAACCACCAACAATCTTTCTTTTTCCTCCACCAACTTGTTATAAAGGTTTTTAGAAGCAAGGATAACTTCCTTCTCTTCCTCCTTTGTTAGCTTCCGACCTTGGATAAGAAGGTCGTAGATTTCAAGTTCTTCCTCCCTTAATCCCATATCTGCCGACCGTCCCTGCTCTTTCTTGAGTTCATCAATCAGCTGTAACAACTTCTCATAGTAATCCTCATTCTCCGTACCACCTGCATTATAGGTATCAATGATATTCTTGTATCTTTGAGAGAATGGCACTCTCGTACAGTTCTTATTAATCAACTGTTCCAAAGCTGTTTCTATAAAGGTGCGTAGGTTATCAATCTCCATTGACTTATAAGGAGTTGCATTGATAGACTTACGAATACTTTCTATATCTAATTTACTCAAGTCAATCACCTTACTCTGATGAATACTATATTGTGGCTTGTCTTCTGCAACCATCACCGTAACGCTATCGTCCAGTGTGTAGCTCATCTTCTCCTTTGCCCTTCTTAGTTTCTCATCATCTATTCTGTTACAGAACAGTCCGTTGAGATAACTCAGTGGAGAGAACTTCTCATTCTTCCATCCAAGTTCAAATATCTCTGGCTTTGCTGCATCATGCAGGTTCATCATGAGGTTACTCATCACCTTAAACCTGTTTTTACTCTCGTCCTTCTCAAGGATTTTGTCGTATGCCAATCGCAAAGACTCCAGTTTGTCTAATGTGTCACCATCGGTGATAATCTTATCCAACCTTATCCCTAAACCTTGTAAGAACGAGTCGCACTCCTCAATACAACCGTCAATGGTTGCGATTAGCTGCGTAATATCTTTTGCTGGGAACTCTGCACCTTCCTCACCATTTGAGGCATAGTCAGACAGTGCCTGCTGCATATACTTAAATACATTGACATAGTCAACCACGATACCGCAGCTCTTACCGGGATACACACGGTTGGCACGAGCAATCGCTTGCATCAGTGTATGTCCCTTCATCGGCTTGTCAAGATAAAGGGTTGAGAGCGAAGGGACGTCAAAGCCTGTGAGCCACATCGCACAAACAAAGACCAAACTTAGCGGATCATCCTTGTCCTTAAATCTGTCTTCAATGTCTTTTCCCTCTGGTGTTATCTCGTTCATCTTATTGCGATGAACAGTGATGTCTAATCCTTGTGCCTTGAACTTCTCTACTTCGTCAGCTTCTTCACTGATAATGACAGCCATCTCAACCTTATTCATATAGTCTAATCGTGCTGTCAGCTCATCACGTTCTTCTTGGGTCTTGGCTGCATTGCGCTCCTTGATGAGGGCTTTCTTCTCTTCTCCCCAGTAGTGTTGCACCTTCTCATACATCTTCACAGCCGTGTATTTATCCACACTGACCACCATACCTTTTCCTAAGAAACCTCGTCTTGGGAAGTGGTGGGCAATGTCTTGCGCAATACGGTCAAGACGTCCGTCGCGCTTGATTACCTCTAAGATACGTGAGGAGGAGTTCTCTAAGAGTTCTCTTTCTCTGTCGTTGAGTTCTTCTTCTTCGACTATCTTGTCAATGTCTGAGTCAAGCCAGTTATTCTCTAATCCCACCTCTGGCACTCGACGGCTATAGTACAGGCGCACCGTACTACCGTCTTCAATTGCTTGTGCAAAGTTATATTCTGATACATAGTCGCCAAACCATTGATTGGTCAATCGCTTTGAACCTAACAAAGGGGTTCCTGTAAAGGCGATGTAGTTGGCATTAGGCAGACCCGTGTGCATGTTCTCTGCCAACTGCTTATACTGTGTTCTATGTGCCTCGTCCACTAAGACAAAGATGTCATTACGCTCAGAGAGGAGGGGATATTTCTTTGTCTTATCATACTGAAACTTATGTATCAGCGTAAAGACCATCGGTTTGTTACCGCTAAGGAACTCACGTAGTTGGGCTGCATTCTTTGGCTGGCACTCTTCTTTCTCGCCAATGACCTCACTGCGCACGAAGGTCTTATGTATCTGTGTGTCGAGGTCGTCTCTGTCGGTAATGACGAGGAAGGTGAAGTTACCCTTTAGCTTGCGTCTTACCTTTCGTACAAACATCACCATCGAATAGCTCTTACCCGAACCCTGCGTATGCCAGAACACACCTAACTTTCCTTTTAGTTCTTCTCTGCATTCCACGCTCTTCATGAGGTTGTTTACGCCTAAGTATTGGTGGTTCTTAGCGATAATCTTTTTGCGCTTATTGTCAAAGAAGATAAAGTTTTCGATATAGTCTAACAAGCGTTCCTTGCGGAAAAGACTGTCAATGAGGTTGATGATTGAAAGACCATACTCGGCTATATGCTCACGGTCGAGTTTCTCATGTTCGTCGTTGACCTTTAGCCAGTCGAAGAAGAATTCATACTTAGAGTTCCACGCACCCAACTTCGTCTGCATACCATTTGAGAGTACGCATATCTGGTTTAGTGCAAAGATATTGGGTATATCTTCTCGGTAGCTAACGAGATTCTTCTCATAGGCTTCCTTTATCTTTACGGTTGAGTTCTTCAATTCGATGAAGACCATTGGAAGTCCATTGACAAACAAGAGTACATCGGGACGACGATAACGAATTCTACCCTTTATCCACATCTGATTGACACAGTGGAAGTCGTTGTTCTCTACATTATCAAAGTCTATCAGCCGAACGATGTCAAAGTCGTCTTTGCCATTCTTCTTCACCTTTACATTGATACCATTGCGCAGATAGTTATAAAACTTATAGTTTGTGTCCATCATGTCCTTACCCGTATAGTCCTTACGGAAGTCGGCTACAACCTGCGCTAAGATGCTCTTGTCAATCTGTGGGTTAAGTCGTTCTAAGGCAGTAAGGAACACTGCAGGTAAGATACACTCTGACGAATTGCGACGCCCCGTCTTGCTAACGTCGTCTTGTGCCTCCACACTCGGGTCACACTCAATACGCTTCCATCCGAACTCTGGTTGCGATAGTCGGGTACAAAGGGTCTGCTCTATGTCGTCTTCACTGATAAACGATTTCATAATACAATGGGTTGATTAAGATTTAACTTCAAGTTTGCCACTCATCAAACGTGGAAGGAGTAAGTCACGTTGGCGAGTGAGGAGTTGGTTTTGTGAATATAATGCTAATATGTTTGAAAATAATGGATTACAAGTCTTGTTATACATACTTATAATATCATGATTTCCTAATATCTTAATCTTTTCAATCTGTTCAGGGCTTATATTTGGTTGAGCACTACTTGAGTTTGAAAGATTTACTATATTTGAAACCATAGATTCTTGCTTGAAAAGACAATATAGAAAGGGTAGCTTTTCCATAGGATTATCTCCAAGGAAGAACTTTCCAAGTCGTTGATTTGTATAAATATTGCCTTTATGTTTAGGTACAATGCTTATTTTACCAATAGTTGCACCTGTTAGCGCTATTGTTAAATCGCCTGTAGTTAATAAAAACTTTTTAGCTTTGATACAATTTTCTTTATCTACATATGAAAAATTTGATGTATCCATTAAGATATTCCCAATGTCTTTAATTTTAGCTACAGCTTCTCCTTCTTCTACAAACCATTCACTTTTAAAAGCATATCCAGATTTTAACTGTGCTAACTCTTTTATATGAATAGTTTTCCACCCTTTAGGCAATCCATTAACTATTTCTACATTCTCGTGTTCAGGGAATCGGAAACGGACGAACCACTCTTTATAAAGGTTCTCTGCCATCTGTTCTAACAGACGGATACGACGAGTGTTGTTCTCGATAAGACGGTCATAGGAGGAGAGGATAGAGGCTATCTTCTGCTGGGTTACTAATGATAATTTAGGTATATTGAACTTCGTAAAGACTTTCGCATTCATTCCTGGTTGGGCTGAACCTCCTATATAGTTATTTATAAAGCCATAATATGATTGAGTCTTAAGAACGTACTTCATAAATAAAGGGAGTACAAGTTTTTTGTCTACTATAAACCTAATTAGATAGGAAGCATAGACAGTATTACTTATCCCACTTGGTACTACATAGTTATATCCAGTTGTGGCACCAGTACGCGCTATTAATATATCCCCCTCTTTTACAATGTATTTTGAAACATCTTTTTCCGTAATCTTGCAAAAAGGAACTGTATCAAAGTTTACGTAATAAGGAACAATATCTGTAATTCTGAGGTACTTATATGTTCCCTCTGTTTGAGAAGTCTCTGTTGCAGTATAACCATATTGACTATTTATAATTACATCCTTAAATTTTACGTATTCCATATTTTTCCTCTCCTTACCCCAACAACTCCTTTAAGTTCTTCTCAATCTCACTCTCCAAGTCTTTAGCTTCAGCCGACAGCTTGGCAAACTCCGAGTTTAGCGATAGCATTTCGGTGCGGAATTCCTCTTCGGTCATTCCGTCGTCTTCAATCACTACGCCCACATATCGTCCTGCGTTAAGGCTATAATCGTTGTCGATGATGCCATCTTCACCTTCAAGTTTCGCTACCTTGCACAGCCCGACAATGTCTTGATACTTGCCGTCTGGCCAGCGTTCTAAGAGCCAGTCAGCCTCGCTCTGCTTGCCTTCTGCCTTATATTCCTCAACCAATGCCCAGAAAGCATCGCTGTCGCCCTCATAAAGGCGAGAGATGATTCCGAGGTTTTTCACCTGCTCATCAGAGAACTTACGGTGTGCACGGTCTACCTGTGTAAAGATGTTACGAGCGTCAATAAAGAGAATCTCGTCTTTCTTTGGTCGTTTCTTATTGAAGAACCAGAGTGTGGCAGGGAGGGTCACGGTAGAGAACATATTGCTGGGGAGGGTCACCATCTGACTGATAATGCCGTCCTCAATCATCTTCTTACGTATCTCGAGTTCGCTGCCTCCTGCATCGCTGGCAGAGTTTGCCATGACAAGTGCTGCCTTTCCTTGCTCGTTGAGGGCTGTGGCAAAATAGCCAATCCATAGATAGTTGGCATTAGGTACGGTCTCCTTCTTGTCAGAAGCCTTCTTTGCAGACTTTGTTTTGTTGCGTGGTACACCATAGGTGTTAAAGCGTGCATCGTCTGTCACCCTCTCAACAACCACCTCATCGACATTAAACGGAGGGTTAGCCATGACATAATCAAACTGTCCGACAGCATTGTAAGGGTCGCTATAAAAAGAGTTAGCCTCCATAATCTCGCCACGCACATTGTTGAGTAGAAGGTTCATCTTTGCTAACTTCACCGTGTCAGGCTCTTTCTCCACGCCATAGCAACGGAAGTTCATCATCTGTTCGTTAGAGGTATTGTGGCGGTGCATATAGCGTGCTGCCTGAACGAACATACCGCCCGAACCGCAGGCAGGATCAAGAAACTTCTTGTCGCCAGTGGCAGGCTGTAAGACCTCAACCATATACTGTACGACACTGGCAGGGGTATAGAAGGCTCCTCCTCCCTGACCTTCAGCAAGGGCGAAGTTGCCAAGGAAGTATTCGTAAATCTGTCCGAAGATGTCAATACTGATATTCTCAGGGATGTCTTTGAATACGCGTACAATACGGCTCAGTAGCTCCGGTTCTTCCTCTGGTACCAACTGTCCGTAGACCTCCTTTGGCAGAACGCCGTCCATGCGTGGGTTCTCATGCTCAATAGCCTCCATCGCAGCCTTTACCAACAACGCCTTTTGAGCATCGTCGGGGGCATCATTGAGGTAATCAAAATAAGCACATTCAGGCAAGAAGAAGCCACACTTCTCAATGGCTATGTCCTTATAGCTACGCTCCATGCGTGTGCCCTTATACTCGTTATAGGCTGTATCAATCGCCTCCTTATGCTGTTTGAAAAGCACATCGGCATAACGGAGGAAGATAAGACCAAGGATAGGTTGGCTATACTTATTGGCTGCAAGGTGTGCACCAGCACGTAACATGTCGGCAGATTGCCACAGACGGCCTTCGAGGTCTTTAAGTTCGGTACTTGTCATTGTCTTATTTTTCTTTTTGCGTATTGACTCTTTAATGATTATGCAAAGATATTAAAATAATACAAGAATACCTTAGGTTTTGTGGATAAGTTGACGAGTTGACTGGTTGAGGAGTGAACGAGTTGTTTGCGGATAGGGTAAGGGGAGACAGGGTAACAAGGGGACAAGGAGACAGGGTAACATGTTTAACAGGTTTTGAAGGGGATGAGATAACCAGTTGATAATGTAGGGTGAGGGTGAAATATGTTTACAAAATTCGGTGTGTTTTGGGTTGAAAAATGGTCTTAAAAGGGCTAATCTTGGTGGTTTTGTAACTTACAGAGAATCAAATACTTGCAAGATTGTTTTTTTAAAGTGCGTTAGTAAGGGTCCAAAAGGGCGTTAGTTGGAGCTCAAAAGGGCATCTTTTGCAAGCCAATTGGGCTTTAATTGTAAGCTAAAAGAGCATGTGTTGGATTTGGAATGTGCGAAAAAATGTGACAAAAAGCCCCTCCCCCTTACCCCTCCCCCAAGGGAAGGGGAGTAGATAGCGAGATACCCCTCTGCCTTTGACCTTTGAGGTTTGAACTCTTAGTCCTTTGACCTTTGAGGTTTGAACTCTTAGTCCTTTGACCTTTGATGTTTGAACTCTTAGACCTTTGAACTTTGAGTTTTGAACATTGAACTTTATGATTTGAATATTGAGCTTTATGATTTGAATATTGAGCTTTAAACTTTATCTTTGTCGGTAATCATAATTATGGATTATGGATTATGAATTATGAATTAAAGCAGTAATCATAATTATGGATTTTGAATTCTGAATTCTGAATTATATTAGTAATCATAATTATGGATTTTGAATTATGAATTCTGAATTAGAGCAGTAATCATAATTATGGATTATGAATTATGAATTCTGAATTAAAGCAGTAATCATAATTATGAATTCTGAATTATATCAGTCTTTCTCAAATACAAAAGTTGGCAAGTAAGCGAGTTGTTAGTTATAATAGATATAACTATTTTCTCGTTCACTTGCCAACTATACAATTATCTTGTAAACCTGTTCACTTGTCAACTACACAAGCAACTTGTTTACTCGTCAACTCGTTCACTTGCCAACTATACAAGCAACTTGTTTACTCGTCAACTTGTTTACTTGACAACCACCTTACGTGTAGTACCATCAGAAGACTTGATGATGTTAAGACCCTTCTGTAGCTTCTGAATCTGTCGACCATCAACGGTGTAATACTTTTCTGTTGTAGTCTTGTTGAAGTTTGCACTCTCGATACCATCGGTAGTAAGTGAGGCAACCATTGGTTCGCTTGAATACTTCTTGCCGTCAGACTCATAAACCATTACGACCTTGAGGCGTGTGATAGAACTGTCATAGAAATGAAGAATACGTAGGTTATCGATAACCTTGAAGTCATAATTTCTCTTGTCCTTGTAGTTGAAAGGAATATTAGTCATTTCTTCCTCATGCATGTCATTGTATTGACTTGCACTCTTCTTGAACTTGAAAGGTTCTGTACTGCCATTAATATAGACATTGTAGTACATCTTCTCTGGGTCGAGAACGTTGCCATTAATATCTGCGTTCTTTACATAGAATGCTAACTTAATCTCATTAGACGTGTTGTCGTAGTTTGGAGTAGATGTTAAATAGAAGTATTCTGGTGTCGCTGGGGCTCCAACCTCCTTCTGAACGTAAGGAGTCAAGGTAAGACCCTCATAGCTCTCTATATAGTCTTCACCAGTAATGTTATCATTACTTGCTCTACCTAAAGAAGTTCTAAGAATCTTAGAAGCAGTCAGTTTACCAGTTGCATCAATGCTGAACTCAAGGTTCTCTGCAGCCTTGGTCTCACTCTCGAAAGCTGCGGCAAAGGTGTGATATTCCGACTTATCGCTATCGTATTTCTTAAAGTCTGTCTTCTTAGTAATACCCAAATACTGATTAGTAGGCATGACAGCCTTGTCGCCTTGCTTGGTAAGTTTCACCCAAACGTTTGCAAGTTTCTCAGCCTTGAACAAGCCCTTGACATAGATATCGTTATTATTGGTCATTACTTCAACAATACGTGGTGAAGGATCAGACTTAGAAGTAACGGTGTACTGGCTCTTTGTAGCTGTAGCTGGTGGTGTAATAAGCTGCTCTTTAAGTGGTTCAATCGTCAGAGCCCAGTCGCCACCATAGTTTCTTTCCCACTTATTATTAAAGGAAGCACCCCATATTTGCTTTTTCTGACCCATACCAGACATCTTGAGTGTTCTTCCTTCCACTGTGAAATCTACGTAGTTATTTGCACCAATAGGCTCGTAATTCTTTCCATCATCAGAAGAAACCAAACGAGTAAGAGAGATTGTGCGCTCGCTACTTTCCTCCTCATCATCGTCCCCACCGTAGTCGTCTGTAAGGATATCCTGTGGTAGCTTTGCTCTATACTTACCATCAGGTTGTCTCTCAAGCTTCAACCATGACTTGCTGTCGAGTCCTGATAGTGGATTGTAAATGTAAATACAGCCATCTTCGCCGATAACAATCTTAGATACCAAGCCTTCATATCTACCTGGCTGAACACCTGTCCAACCCTTCTTAACCCAAGACTTGCTTGAGCGATACAGGTTTTCAATCAGCTTACCTTTAGGTGTGTCTTTTATTATCTGAGCGGAAGCTGTAAGGCTCAGTACTAATGCACAAATTGAGAATAAAGTTCTTTTCATAACTGTTACTTTTGATTAAATGAATTGTTTTGTTTGTCCTTGTTTTAGAAATCATAGCCAATACCTATGGTACAGTAGCTACTTCCTGTGTCTGCTGTCTTCAGGTTGTAAGCTCCGTTCAGACGTAAGCCATGGTACTTGAAGCCTGCACCCATAGTGACATGGCTGAGGTCGTGGTCACCATACTCATAGCCTGCACGCACTGATACCATCTTATTATAGGTGTATTCAAGTCCGCCACCAAGCATAAAGAGTTTGGCTTCTGAAGGTTGGAAGAAGTAACGAGAAGACAAGGCTGCAGCAACTTGATGCTTCTCGGCTACCTCTACAGACAGCGCACCACCTACGGCAAGATAGGTTGGGAGCGTCGTCTTGTGCTTGTTACCATAGTCGAGTTGAGGACCAATGGCACCCACCTTCGCATCGAGCATGAGGTTGGCAGGTTTGTTGGCAAGGGTCAACTCGTTGTTTTGATAGGCTCCGCCCACGCTGAAAACAGCACCTGTAGCATTCTTAGAGAGGTGACTATAGATAAGACTTCCTGTTGCATAGGTAGCGAATCCCTTACCTAAGAAATAGGTATAACCCAAGTCGAGGGTCCAGTTATAAGGCTTATAGTCCTTGGTTGGATTGCCCAAGAGGTCGGAACCCTTTAGACTTAGTCCTCCAGCATAGCGGAAACCAACAAAGACAGCATGACGCTTAGCCAATTTATAGCCAGCAGAAAGCGCGTAAATACCGAAGGTTCCATCGGCACCCTCTGCCTTTTCAAAGAGAGAGGCAGAAGCATCTGCGGTGAACTTCTTATCAGTTGCGAAGAAAGCAGCAGGATTATTGTATAGATACATGCCCTCAGCAGCAGCCGAAGCATTACCCATAGCGGCTGTTCGGGCATCGGTATTTGCTGTTAATATCGAGAGATCTTGTCCCTGAGCATTAGCCTGCGTAGCACCGAGAAGTGCTGCGCAAGCCATGAGAATGATATGTTTTGTATTCATACTTGTTGTGTTTATCGTTTAATGAACATCTGGGTATGGTTGCCCTTACTGGTATATACGGTCAGCTTATACGTTCCAGGATTCAGTTTAGAAAGGTCAAGTGTGGCTACGTTGTTCTTATCTGGAGTCACAGTAGCCTTCATCAGACGCTCACCCACAGTAGAACTGATGACGAGTTCAGCCTGTTTCACCTCTGGATTGAGTAGGGTATGGATGTCTCTCTGTACTGGAATAGGGTAGACGGCATAGACAGGAGCCGACTTCTTTTCAACAACTCGTACTTGGAAAGAACCGTCAGAAGATGTCTCACGACCGTCTGTAGCAGCGATGCTGATACGTGTAACACCCTTTGCCATTCCCTTCAACTGAAGGTTGTCATTGCTGATAGTAGCTGTAGCAATACTACCATTGGCAGCTGTGGCTTTGTAAGTAAGCTGAGTATTGCCACTATGTGTGTAATGACCTGTCAATGGAATAGTTACAACTCCTTCGTCCAATCCAATGATATAGTTCTCGAAAGGCTTTGTTAGCTGTGGTGGGATGTACTTTACAATCTTAAATGTAAAACTCTTCTCTGCCTTTGCTCCTAAGTCATCTGAGAGTATAAAGGTGCAGTTGTAACTACCAGCTTCGAGCACAGGAACGAGGTTGACGGTCACAGTATTGCCCTTCACAGTGTAAGAAACGCCCTTTGTCTCACCCGTAGCCTTGATGTCCCAGTTGTGACCATCAGGGTCAGCAACGTTGAAAGAGAATGATTTACGATCGTTCTCCATGACCTCTATTGCCTCTGTTGGGAAGTTTGTCGCCTCTGGAGCATGGTTGAGTCGGGTCGTACATTTCTGAATCATTGGCTCAGAAAGGTTGCCCCAACGGTCTACTGCTACCACTGCAACACTATAGGTGGTGTTGTCTTTCAAGTCATCAAAGTCATACTTAAGTGTCTCACCCAAGCTATGACCCATGCCATTGATTTCTCTGTAGGTCATATCCTTGAGTTTATCGGCTGTCAATTCACCCTGAGCAATGTAGAGTCGATAGAAGGCTGCAGTCTTATCCTCGTCCTTGGCGATGCTCCACTCCGCATTGATGTCCACGAAATCAGGCTTGAGCGTGAGTGTACCCACCTTCTCTGGGGCAATCTTTGTATCAGTTTCGAAGGCTGCTTCGGCATCAATATAACCCTTACCTAACTTACCTTTGTAGGTTGGGTTTTGCTCATCGATGTTATAAGGGCGATAAGCTGTAATCAAACGTGACTTCAATTCTTCATTTGTAAAGCCCTGACGACCGAAGTAAGAGGCGATGAGTGCTGCGATACCTGACACGTGTGGGCATGCCATTGATGTTCCTTGGAAGTAAGCATAACCAGATGCAACCTTCTTCTTTGGTACAGTACTCAATACGCCAGCCTCTGTTCCGAAGCGGTCTTGATCACCACCAGGAGCCGTAATGGTCACCCATTTAGCGTAATTACTATAACTTGCCTTACTGAAGTCCCATGCCATTGCAGCGACAGAAACCGTCGGAGCATAGCAAGCAGGGTAAGCAGAGAACTCTTTGTTCTCATTACCAGCAGCGAACATTACCACACCACCCTTCATTGGAGAGTCTGGACGTTGGTTGCCGTTAGCATCACAACCAGCCATCTTGATGAAGTAGTCCACTGCTTCTTTCAGCAACTGAGGCATAGAGGTGACACCTGCAGTAGAGGAATATCCCCATGAGTTCTGACAGATAACAGCCCCGTTGTCAGCTGCATACTTAATGGCAGCAGCCGCATCGCCCTGCTCGTCTTTGTTTCTAAATATCTGACAGCTCAACAAGCGTACACCACTATCTGGCGAACCATCGCCACCTGCGATACCAGCCACACCCTTTCCATTATTATTGCGTGCAGCGACAGTACCCGCAACGTGGGTTCCGTGTCCGCCATCATCGGGTTCGATAGTACCGCCAACGACGTCTTTAGCAGTCACAAAGTTGTAACCATAGATGTCATCAACAAAGCCATTGCCGTCATCATCGACGTTCGGTTGACCGTTCTTCTCCTTTTCGTTGACATAAAGATTGTCTTTCAAGTCCTCGTGAGTGATATCAATACCACCATCAACAACGGCAACAATAACGTTTTTCTTACCTGTTGTGTACTTTTCCCAAACAGGTTTAACATTACAGTCAGCACCCTTCTTCGCACGTGCATTTACTGAACCGTCATTGTAGTAATGCCACTGTTTAGCCAAGAGAGGGTCATCAAAAGTACTTGCTGTAGCCTGCATACTTGCACCAGAAGGGCTGTAAGGAGTCATCTTAACCGTTGGTCTTGCCATTGGTAGTACTTGTTCTGCACATTCAACACCCTCAGCCTTCTTGAATTGGTCTAAGACAGCAGCCACATCTTTGCTCTTATCAAAATAGATTGTGTACCAACGGTCGAGTCCTTCAGCTACGGTTCGTGCTTCATAGATACCTGCTGGCTTAAAGACTCTTTCCATTTTATAAGCCCCAGAATACTGCATTGCAGAAGTCATAGCCGATGGGACGCTCTGCATTTCCACACTACCACTACGCGTTGTAGGTATAGCTTGGTTTGTACCCTTTGCCAACTTCACGTTAATACAGCCTTTTATGGCAAAAAGGTCTTTGTCAATATTGACAGAGCGTGTGTTGGAAACGCCCGCATCCGAGTCCAAGTTATCCTGGCATGAGGTAGTAACCATCATGCCAGAGAGCGCACACGCACATAGATATATAATCGATTTTCTCATCAATGTTCCTTTATTTTATTTCTTTGGATTGTATTGTTTGAGCATACGTTCTACCTTAGCCAACCGCTGTTCTTTACTTCCTGCAAAGACAGTTGGCTTGTATAGAACAGTAATTTGCATGACTGCCTTACCGTTGTTGACGTCAGCATATTCTCCACCTGAGATTGCTAAGGTCAGATAGTCAGAACGACGCGCATAGACATGATGCTTACCATTGTAGCCAACGAACTCAAAGTTGTTTGCAGTAAGCAGTTTGTCGAACTCATGGGTTACGAACCATTCATTACCATACTGCCATATTCCTAAGTTTGGTTGGCTGTAGAATAAACTGTATTGCTCAACGCTTCCAGCCTTCTCTTGTGGTACAGCGGCATCATTATGAAGATAGAAGAAGTAAGTACGAGCAATCAATGTAGGATCATTTGTCTTGTAGAGAATAGCTTCAACCTCATTACTCTTAGACATTTGTCGCTTCATTTCCTCACTGTTCTTACCTGTCTCATAAGCTTCGACATCACTTATCTTCTTGTCAGTTTTGTTCAAAAGGTCAACAGGACCAAGGTCAAGACTACTAAAGGTAGGGTAGCTACGGTCTTGTGTGTGCATCTGATAGAAGAATAACACAACGCTATTATTCTCCTCTCTAATGTCTACATCCATCGTGAAAGCTTCCTTTATATTGACGTAATGATTCGTATCTTTCTCGTCCCTTGTATATCCATTGGCTCTCATAAACTCTTGGAAAGCCTGCGACTTAACAGCGTTCACACCCTCTCTTGTCAGTGAACGTGTGTAGATACGCGTTGGAACAGAGTGCTTTGTGTCGTGTACATAAACCACATCTTTGAACAAAGGCGATGGAGTCTTGAAGAAGTAACTCTCTTCAAAGATGCCGTTTACCTCGTCAGGGCCGCCGTATTCCGTCAAGAAACTACCACGGCGATACTCATAGTCCATCATCTTATGCAAGCTATAAGGATTACCTGGGTTACAAGCCAAGATAAAAGTAGCTACGCCCGGCTGCTTAACAACCACCTCATGATTCTTTCCTGCAAAGGCTATTGTCAGTTTTGTGGTTCTTTCCGTAGTGCTATAATTAGGCTTAGAAATAAACTTCAAACCATGCTTTTTCTTGATAACCTGCATCCACTCTGGCTGCTCACTCTGTGTAAGGTCATAGGAAGTAGCATCCATCTTCAAGTCGACAGTTGTCGTACCACCTGCTTGTGGCAGAATTACCTCACCATTGTTTAAGTTTAATGTGATGTCAGCAGCACTCTGACTTACCATGATTTTCTGCACTGCCAATCCACCATCAACAAGGATATAGCTACTTCTCTCCATTCCTGTTGTATTAGGATCAACGTGTACAGCAATCTCGTTTCCACTTTGTGAAAGGTGTACCCACGCCTTCGGTGTAGTAGCCATCCACTCCTTACAGTTCGTGTTTACGGTAATTGTCTTCTCACCAATCTGATTAGAGAAAGAAATCTCCTTCTCTGAAACATTCAGATAGGGCTGGTCAAAGCTGTCATTCTCAGCGCATCCAACCGCTATACCTAATAATAGGTATAGCAGAGAGAACTGCAGCAGCTTATGTATATTGATTATACGCATATCATGTAATTATTTAAATAAGGTATAACAATTTGCTTAGAACTTCAAAGCCTTCTTGGCAGCAGCGAAGTTTCTAATCATCTTAGCCTGTGTCTTTATGGCTTTACTACTTGCACCCGATACGGATGGATCGTAGCTGTAAAGCAATGCGAGTACTGGCATAGCGTTGTCTAACACGCAGGTAACATCAATAACCAAGTGGTCGCTTTCACGTACAAAGAAGTGGTTGTTGCCTGATGTGCGGAGGAAAGAGAAGCCCTCATCACCCAATACCTTCTTGATTTCTTTGGTTGCAACCCATTTAGTACCATACTTCCATACACCGAGGTTGGTGTCTTTGAAGAGTAATGCACCAATCTGAACACTACCCAAATTGTCTGGTGCATCACCATCCTTATCCGTTGTGTAGAAGATGTGAATACGTCCGTAGGCTGCAGAAGGGTCTGTACTTGCCTTCAGTTTATATTGAATCTGTGAAACCTCAGTATTCTTATGTTCGTTGAGGCTACGCTCTTCTTCTGTACTACCAGCCTTCTGCTCGTATTGTTCAATCTGTGCCAACTTCACGTTGTCTTTCTGCAGAAGCTCAAGAGGATAGAATGGTAACTTGCTGAAAGTCTTGTATTCGCCATTCTGTTTCATAATAGGTGTGAAAGTGAGGTTAACTCCTTCGTTATTCTCCTTTTCTGATATATAAACCTTCAAAGAGAGTAAATCCTTGTCATTGGTATATTCTCTGTCAGACTGAGAGTTGCTGCGCACATAGCCATTGTCAGTCAAGAACTTATCGAAAGCCTTGTCCTTCACGGCATCAATAGCCTTTCTACCATCGCCAATCATGATAATCTGTGACGGATTAATACCATCAGTGCTACAATACTGAATCAAAGTAAAGATAGGCGAAGCAGTGATAAAGGTGTAAGTCTCCTCAAGGCCGTAAGCTGGCATAGCTGCTTGATACTCGCGCAAGTAGCTACCACGACCCAACTCAAAGTCCATAATCTTATGCTCGTCCTGTGGTACACCTGGATGAATAGGGAGGAGGTAGCGTTGAATACCCGACTGAGAAACAACAATCTCGCGGATAACACTACCGCTCTTGGCGTAAAGTTTCACCTCACGCTTCTGATAGGTATCGTTACGCTCAGCTATCAGTTTGATTTCTTCCTCCGACTTGACAATCTTTAACCAACTAACTTCTTCGCTGGTTGTTACGTCATAGACAGACGAATTCGTCGTAATGTCAATCGTCTTCTCACCACCTGTCTGTGGCAGATAGATAGCATTTGGAACCACGTCAAGCGTTACGTCAGCTGCGCTCTGAGTCACAGCAATCTTACCAGATGCGCCGTTGGCATTAACGAGTACGTAGCTTGTGCGCTCTGTTCCAATCTTGTTTTCAGTTACCTTCACCTTCAGTACGTTACCGTCCTGAACCAGCGAGAGCCAGTCGCCTTCCTGTGGAGACGATGCAATCCAGCTGTTTTGATTTGTTGTTACACTAATGTTTCTTTCACTTACGCCTTTATCAAAGGCAATACTGTTTTCAGAAAGCACCAGTGTTGGCATTTCAAATTCGTCTTCCTTTGCACATGAGAACAAGCAAAGAAGAATGCCACCTAACATTAGGGAGTAGAGTGTCTTTTTTAATTCCATACTCTTCAAGGGTTTTATTAGATAAAATATAATATTGATTAGACTTTTTTAAAAGAGAAAAATCTCTTTGTCTGGTATTTAAAAATGAGTAAAAGCTTTAAATGATGGTATTTATCTTATTCGCGCCAAATTAGATTATCTGTCGCAAATATATTATTTGATAAGAACAAAAGCAAGTCGATTTGGTTAAAATAAACTAATCATTTGTTATTTATTTCTCATCTTATACACGCATGTAAATAAATACAAATATGTTCTTTTAACACGTATTTCTGATTTACTTTTCGGCAAGTCAAGTCTTCCACCAGACTTATCACCTTATTTAATATTCTATATAACATCATTATTGTTATTATGGTCTGTAAAATTTTTCGAGTGCAAAGGTACTGGCTTCTTGTTAAGGTGGCAATACTCATTTATAAGTAATTTATTGTTTATTTTTTGTGTGATTAGGTTTTCTTATCCCTAATAAAGATTACATAATTTTGATTATTAGTTATGGTTTATTGGGTTTGTGGACTGTGAAAAATAATTACAGAATACGCTTTCTGTAAGCCTTTTGTTTATAGAAAACCGCTCTAAAAATGGGGCTTTGTAACGGTCAGATAATCAGACTCTTACAAATACGATTTGAAAAGGGCATCTTTTAGACTCTTAAAGGGCGTTAGTTAGACCTCAAAAGGGCATCTTTTGAAAGCCAATTAAGGCTTAATTCGAGTCTAATTGGGCGTTAGTTGTTTTTTAGTAGTTTGAATAATCTTTACATAATATTGGTTGTTTAATCCTCTGTGAGTGGATGAATGTAGTTGGGAGTTTGTCAGTACATTTAGGTAAGTGCTTCGTTGAAGGATAAATGTAAAAGCCCATTGATGGTATTCTGTAGGTTAATCAACCGAATACAATCAATGGACTTGTGATATATGATGATTATGTTTTATGCTTTTTTCTTCTTAGCACTTCTTCTCTTCCACCACAGATAGTAACCACTAATAGGGAGGAAACCACCGATAAGGGCTGCGATAGCATAGAGAACGCGTGAGAACCATCCGCCCCATGTTCCTGTGTGTAACTGCTTAAAGAGCTTTCCACCCTTTGGCTTCTTACCATGCTGATCGCCTTTCATATCTTTTGCTCCCTCCTTGTGTGCTTGTGGTTGTCCTTTCATCTGACTTGCGTCCGTAGGTGCAAAAGCTTTGTCGTTTGTTCCGCCCTGCTTCATTCCATCTTTAGGCTGTTGCATCTTCATTTCCTTTGGTGGCATAGGCTGACCGAAGAGTTTAGACATTCCCGCTCTGTACCAGCCGAAAGAGAAGACAGGACCAGTGAGTGCCATGAGGAAAAGGAAGATAAAGACATAGATACCTAATGACACGTGAGAGTCGTAAACAAAGCGACGGAAACCCTTGTTAGTGCTGACGGTCAAACGACTTTTCAACGCCTTCTTGGTCTTTGGCCACCAGATGACAACACCCGATAACAATACGATTGACATACAGATTGCTGACACGGCTGTAAGGATGCGTCCAAGTGACTGTCCACCCTCATGTGCATTCTCAGGTTTCATAAAGAGCCAACGGTGCAGTCGTACTACTATTGTATAGATTGGCATCTCTTTGGCATTCATGTCAAAGAGGGGTGCAAGGTCTTTTATTAGCAGTATTGCCAGACCGCTGAAGCACAAAATAGCCATTATTACGCCTAATGGTAAAGCAAACCAACGGTGAATCTTTAAACAGAATTTTCTCATATCCTAAATAATTATTGTTTTGTTACTTGTTTATCTGTTGTTTCCTTTTTTACTTATCCTTTTCCTTCCCTTTCGTTATGGACAGTTTTAAGACTTATATGCTTAGATGATTGAAAACCCTGAAAGTTTATTTTATGAGGAAAGAAATTAGTGTTTGTTTATGTTGTTGTGGAAATCTTGTTTGTTTTCTTTGTATGAAAAAGAGGTTAACATAGCTTCATTCGCCTCCATATCCAGTTAGGGATATGTCGCCATAAGTAGGTGAGTACGCACCAACGGCTATCGATGACGCAGATGTGTCGTCGGCTGTTAATAGCCTTTATAATACTGCGTGCCACCTTTTTTGTGGTCATCAGCATCGGGAGGTGAGAGGTACCAGCGAGTAGGGGAGTGTCGACAAAGCCGGGACGAATATCTGTGAAGTGGATGTTATGATGTTTACAAGCTGCGAGTTGTTCCAACGCTTGTAGATAGGTGTTCTGCATCGCCTTTGTTGCACTATAAGCAGGAGCCGGTCCGAGCCCTTTTGTTCCTGCGATAGAAGTGATACAAGCGATGTGTCCACCTCCCTTATTGGCAAAATAGCGATAGGCACAGCCAATCATTCGGGTGAA
The DNA here is from genome assembly GCF_000144405.1 of Prevotella melaninogenica ATCC 25845. NCBI lineage: Bacteria > Pseudomonadati > Bacteroidota > Bacteroidia > Bacteroidales > Prevotellaceae > Prevotella > Prevotella melaninogenica. Next base: position 770,272 of record NC_014371.1, on the reverse strand, counting down.
TCCAACAGCGTTGGTTTCCATTGTTTTGAGTTCTATGTCAGCATTAAGACTTGGGTTTTGCCAACCGATTCCTGCGGCATGAAAATAGAGGTCGATGCCGTTCATACGTTCTATAAGTTGCAGTAAGGAAGTCTCTGCATCTTCGTTAGTTACATCAATTTGGACTGTGTAGACCCGCTCTGGTGCCATAGCTTGCAAGTCTGTCAACTTGTCTATACGACGAGCAGCCACACCAACCGCCCATCCCTCTGCGATGAGCAGTCGTGCTACTTCATGTCCGATACCGCTGCTGGCGCCTACGACGATTGCTTTTTTCATTTCAGTAAGTCCTTAGGTAAGAGTTCGTTGAGGCTATCTTCGCGAATAATCTTCGGTGCAGCCTTGCCGGGAAGCACCAAAACTTTTTTACCATTGCGGTAGATATGCAACTGTCGTGAACGAATCACAGCTGTTATCTCATCATCATTCTGCATCGCCTGCCATATAGGATAGTAGACACCTTCTTCGTTAAAGAGCTTCTTCTGCAGGTGTGAACACATATTGGTAGTATCGAGTTCTATCATTTCTTTCGTTAAATTTGGATGTTATTACGTAGATACAATATCCGTTTCCTAATCTTACTTTCTGCAAAGTTAGGAAAATAAAGCCGTATAACAAGCAATGAATTGGAAAATACGTGTTTTGTGTAAGGATGTGTAGTTGTGGTTATTAGAATGTTTCCCTTTCTATATTAAGTTGTCAGAAAAGAAAAAGGTGCAAGCCACGTAATCCATTGGTTTACACCTTTCTTGCGGAAAGAGGGGGATTCGAACCCCCGATACCCTTTAGGGGTATACACGCTTTCCAGGCGTGCCTCTTCAACCACTCGAGCATCTTTCCTTGTGAATCCTAACGTATATCGTCTATATGTTAGCCTCAAATTGGTTTGCAAAAATAGAACTTTAGTTTTACAATAATGCGGCAGTAAAGAGGATTTTAAGTTTCTTTAAAGTTTTAGAGTAGTCTTCTCTTGTGATATTCTTCTTAGTTCGTTATTGCTAAATTGTAGTTTTCTTATGTAATAGTAACTGTTTGAAATATAAGATTTAGTCTTGTGAAAGGGGTGTTTTATTGCAAAATATTTTATTAAAATGTCTCTTAGTTTTGTAATAATAAAATCTGCCATAAGGTAGATAAAATCTCATTGTAATCATAGATGATAGCACTGTTCATAGGTCTTGTGGCAATTAAATGAAATATACTATGTTTTTTTTATCTTTATATCCCGCCTAATTCATGGAAAATTAGTATCTTTGCATTTTAGTTTAGAACCAACGATTTTCGTTTTAGAAGATAATAATTAAACATACATACATCGTGGCTGAAACAAAGTACATTTTCGTTACGGGCGGCGTAGTTTCTTCACTTGGTAAAGGAATTATCTCGTCATCAATCGGTAAGCTTCTTCAAGCAAGAGGTTACAACATTACCATTCAGAAATTTGATCCGTACATCAACATTGACCCAGGTACGCTGAATCCTTACGAGCATGGTGAGTGCTACGTAACAGAGGATGGTATGGAGACCGACCTCGACCTCGGTCACTATGAGCGCTTCACAGGTATTAAGACCACAAAAGCCAACTCTATGACTACGGGACGTATCTATAAGAGCGTTATTGACAAGGAGCGTCGTGGCGACTACTTGGGTAAGACTATTCAGGTTGTTCCTCATATTACGGACGAAATCAAACGTAATATTAAGCTTTTGGGGCAGAAGTATCACTATGACTTTGTGATTACTGAGATTGGTGGTACTATTGGCGACATTGAGTCAGCTCCATTCCTTGAGGCTATTCGCCAGTTGAAGTGGGAATTGGGTAAGCGTGCCATCAACCTTCACTTGACATATGTTCCTTATCTTAAGGCTGCAGGTGAGTTGAAGACAAAGCCAACTCAGCACAGCGTAAAGGAATTGCAGAGTGTAGGTATTCAGCCAGATGTGCTCGTGATGCGTACAGAAAAGCATCTTGATGATGATATCCGTAAGAAGGTTGCTGCTTTCTGTAATGTTGATTTCGACTGCGTTGTACAGAGTGAGGACCTCCCAAGTATCTATGATGTTCCTGTGAATATGCTTGAGCAGGGCTTGGATGCTGCTATTCTGCGTAAGTGCGGTGAGGAAGTTGGTCCTAAGCCTGCACTCGGTCCTTGGAAGGAGTTCCTTGATCGTCAGCGTAAAGCAACTAAGGAAGTACACATTGGACTTGTTGGTAAATATGACTTGCAGGATGCTTATAAGAGTATTCGTGAAGGCTTGTTGCAGGCTGGAACCTATAATGACCGTAAAACGGTTATTACCTTTATCAATTCTGAGGAACTGACAGAGGAGAATGTAGCTGAGAAACTTAAGGGACAGGATGGTATTGTGATTTGTCCGGGCTTTGGTCAGCGTGGTATTGAGGGTAAGATTGTTGCTGCTCACTATACACGTACACACGATATCCCAACCTTCGGTATCTGTCTTGGTATGCAGATGATGGTGATTGAGTTTGCTCGTAATGTCCTTGGGTATAAGGATGCTAACTCACGAGAGATTGATGAGAAGACTACACACAATGTGATTGATATTATGGAGGAGCAGAAGAATATCACCAATATGGGTGGTACGATGCGCCTTGGAGCCTATGAGTGCGTACTGCGTCAGGGTTCACATACCTTTAATATCTATAAGCAAGAGCATATACAGGAACGCCATCGTCATCGTTATGAGTTCAATAACGACTATGAAAAGGAGTTTGAGAAGCATGGTATGATGTGTGTTGGTCGCAACCCAGAGAGCGACTTGGTTGAAATCGTTGAGATACCAGGCTTGAAGTGGTATATTGGAACACAGTTCCACCCAGAGTATCAGTCAACTGTACTCGGTCCACATCCGCTCTTCCTCGACTTCGTAAAGACTTCAATTGAAAATCAGAAAAACAAATAAATGGATAAAAGAACTATCACAGGGTTTGTACTTATCGCCCTGATTCTCTTTGGTTTTGCTTGGTGGCAGCAGCCATCAGCTGAACAGGTAGCACAGCAGAGAGCTGAATTTGTAAAGGATTCTATCGCTTCTGCTAAGAAAGCACAGACCGCGAAACTTGCTGCTGAGAAGCAGGCACAGCAGAAGGCTGCGCAGGCTACTGATACTACAGCTCTATTTTATGCTGCTTTGAATGGCAAGGCGCAGGATATTATATTGAAAAATAGTAAGGTTGAGCTGACTTTGAGTACCAAGGGTGGTGTTGTAAAGAAGGCTGTTATCAAAAACTATATCGGTCATAATATAGCTGTTAAGGATGGTTCACAGGACCAGAAGAATGTTACTTTGTTTAGTGGTGACGACCAGAGCCTTAACTTTATGTTGGCTGCAAAGAATAGTAATATTGAGACAAAAGACCTTATCTTCACTCCTTCAAATGTGACAGATTCTACTGTTACGCTGACTGCTGTGGCAGGAGAGGGTAAGACACTTACCTTGAACTATACACTTGGTAAGGACTATTTGCTCAATATGTCTTTGCAGGCAGAGGGTATGGGTGGACTCTTTGCTCCAAATTATAACCAGATAGATATTAACTGGCAGGAGCGTTGTAAGCAGCAGGAACGTGGTTTCACATTTGAGAACCGCTACGCAACACTTACCTATAAGAAGCATGATGGGGGTACTGATTACTTGAGTGAGACTTCTGAAAAGGAAGAGACAACAGAGGACTCAATGGATTGGGTAGCTTTCAAAAACCAGTTCTTCTCTGCTGTGATGATTGCAAAGGATAACTTTGCAACAGGTGCAAAGCTTAAGAGTACACCACTTGAGAAGTCTTCTCATTACCTCAAGCACTATGAGGCTAACATGAAGGCTGGCTTTGATCCAACAGGTAAGCGCCCTTCAGAGTTCGAATTCTACTTTGGTCCTAACGATTTCCGTCTGCTTCAGTCTGTTGAAACAGAGAGTAAGTTTGCAAAGGAACTTGACATGGAACGCCTCGTATATCTTGGTTGGCCATTGTTCCGCATTATCAACCGTTGGTTTACTCTTTATGTATTCGATTGGTTGAGTAAGGTGTTCCCAATGGGAGTTGTATTGATTCTCATTACCTTATTATTAAAGCTTATTACCTTCCCAATGGTGAAGAAGAGCTATATGAGCTCTGCTAAGATGCGTGTGTTGAAGCCAAAGTTGGATGAAGCAACGAAGCAATTCAATAAGCCAGAAGACCAGATGCAGAAACAGCAAGCTATGATGCAGAAGTATTCTGAGTATGGAGTGAGTCCTTTGTCAGGCTGTCTTCCTATGTTGATACAGATGCCAATCTGGATTGCGATGTTCAACTTCGTACCGAATGCTATTCAGCTTCGTGGTCAGAGCTTCCTTTGGATGCACGACCTCAGTACTTTCGATCCAATCTTCTCATGGAGCCATGACGTTTGGCTCGTTGGTGATCATATCTCATTGACTTGTATTCTCTTCTGTGGTGCTAACTTGCTTTACACATGGTTTACCATGCAGCAGCAGAAGGATCAGATGGTTGGACAGCAGGCTGATCAGATGAAGATGATGCAGTGGATGATGTTTGGTATGCCATTGTTCTTCTTCTTCATGTTTAATGACTATTCATCAGGTTTGAACTTCTATTACTTTATATCTCTCTTCTTCTCAGCTGCTATCATGTGGGCATTGCGCAAGACAACCAATGAGGAGAAACTTCTGGCTATCCTTGAAGCACGTCGTGAAGAGCGAAAGAACAACCCTAAGAACAATATGGGTAGTGGACTCTTCGCTCGTATGCAGGCTTTACAGGAGTTACAGAAGCAGCAGCAAGAAGAACTTCGACGCAAGCAAGATGAGCTAAATAAGAAAAAGAAAGGTCTATAACTATGAACAAAAACTTAACCATGGCAATGACTGCGGCTCTGATGATGAGTGGTAGCGTTGCACAAGCACAGGATGTGAACATCGGACGTAGCAACATTACGCTGACAAGTGACCTCATGACTCCTGAGACACTTTGGGCTATGGGACGTATCGGTGCTGCACAAGCCTCACCTGATGGCAAGAAGATTGTCTATCAGGTGGGTTATTACAGTGTCAAAGAAAACAAAGGACACCAGGTACTACGCGTGATGGATGCCGATGGTAAGAACGACCGTCTGCTGACTACCTCTGCAAAGAGTGAGGGTGATGCAGCATGGGTCGACAACAACACCTTGGCATTCCTTACAGGTGGACAGTTGTGGACAATGAATGCAGACGGTACTAACCGTAAGCAGTTGACACACTCGGATATCGACATCGAAGGTTTCCGATTCTCTCCAGACCGTAAGCGTGTTGTTCTCATCAAGAGCATCCCTTACTATGGCACTATTAAGCAGAACCCAAGCGACTTGCCAAAGGCTACGGGTATGGTCATCACCGATATGAACTATCGTCACTGGGACCATTACGTTACAACCAATGCACATCCATTTGTTGCAGATGTTACTCCTGAGGGTATCGGTGCAGGTATTGATGTACTCGAAGGCGAACCTTACGAGAGTCCGTTGGCACCATTTGGTGGTATTGAGCAGATTGATTGGAGCAAGGATTCTAAGTTCATTGCTTATACCTGCCGTAAGAAGGAAGGTACACAATATGCCATCTCTACCGATGCCGACATATATATATATAATGTGGAGACTCGCCAAACAAAGAATCTCTGCAAGCCAGCCGACTATGTTGAGCCAAAGATTGATGCTACAAAGAGTATGCGTAATCAGGCTGTAAATCATCAGGCTGGCGATATGAATGTAGGTTACGATGTTAACCCTAAGTTCTCACCTGACGGCAAGTACATTGCATGGCAAAGTATGAAGAACGATGGTTATGAGAGTGATCGCAACCGCCTCTGTGTCTATGAATTGGCAACAGGCAAGAAGACATACGTTGCTGAAAGCTTTGATTCAAATGTAGACGACTACACATGGAGCCTTAATTCAAAGGACCTTTATTTCATTGGTGTATGGCATGCAACGGTGAACGTCTATCAGACGAATCTTAAGGGCGAAGTAAAGCAGCTGACAGAAGGCGATCATAACTATGTAAGTATCTCACTCCTTGGTGATAAGAAGTTGCTTGCTATCCGTCAGAGCATCTCTCAAGCTAATGAAATCTTCGCTATAACTCCTGCTAAGAAGGAGAAAGCAAGCGTTCAGACACAGCTCAGCTTTGAGAATAAGCACATCTATGACCAGTTAGCTTTGGGTGATGTAAAGTCTCGTTGGGTAAAGACAACTGATGGTAAGGAAATGATGGAATGGGTAATTACTCCTCCACACTTCGATCCAAATAAGAAGTACCCTACATTGCTCTTCTGTGAAGGCGGACCACAAAGTCCTGTTTCTCAGTTCTGGAGCTATCGTTGGAACTTTCAGATTATGGCAGCCAATGGCTATGTCATCATTGCACCAAACCGTCGTGGCTTGCCAGGCTTTGGTAGTGCATGGAACGAGGAAGTTAGTACCGATTGGACTGGTCAGTGTATGAACGACTACCTTTCAGCGATTGACGATGCAGCTAACAATCTATCATTTGTAGACAAAGACCGCTTAGGTGCTGTTGGTGCTTCATTTGGTGGCTTCTCTGTTTATTATCTTGCTGGTATTCACAACAAGCGCTTCAAGTGTTTCATCTCTCATGATGGTGCTTTCAATCTTGAGAGTATGTACACAGATACAGAGGAGGCTTGGTTCAGCAACTGGGAGTATGACGATGCATATTGGAATAAGGACAAGAGCGAAGCTGCAAAGCGTACTTACGCAAACAGTCCTCATTTGAATGTTGATAAGTGGGATACTCCAATCCTTTGTATCCACGGCGAGAAAGACTATCGTATTAATGCTAATCAAGGAATGGGTGCTTTCAATGCAGCTCGTCTGCGTGGTATCCCAGCTGAGTTACTTCTCTATCCTGATGAGAACCACTGGGTATTGAAACCACAAAACAGTGTTCTCTGGCAGCGTACATTCTTTAATTGGCTCGACCGCTGGCTGAAGAAGTAGCTTTTGCAAGTTAACGTGTTGACGAGTTTACAAGTAGACAAGTTGCTTGATAGTATCCACTCGTTCACTCGTCAACATGTTCACTCGTTCACTTTCAACTTATAATCTAACAAACAACTTGTTTACTTGTCAACTTGTCAAACTTGTCAACTTGTCCTCTCGTAAACTTGTTAACTAAAAAAATCATCATGACTGATAAAATTCAAACATCATTGAGAGATTCAGCAGCGATGCGCTGGACGGCTCTCCTCCTTTTATCCCTGGCAATGTTCTGTGCCTACATCTTTGTTGATATCCTTTCTCCAATCAAGGAGTTGATGCAGGAGCAGAGAGGTTGGGACTCAACCGCATTCGGTACTATGCAGGGTTCAGAGACATTCCTTAATGTCTTCGTGTTCTTCCTCATCTTCGCAGGTATCATCCTCGATAAGATGGGCGTTCGTTTCACTGCTATCTTGTCTGGTGCAGTGATGTTAGCTGGTGCTTTAATCAAGTACTATGCCATCAGCGACAGCTTTGCTGGTAGTGCACTTGACGTATGGTTTACCAATAACCTCAACCACATTCCTGTCTTCGAGCAGTTGGGTGTATCTCCTTTCTATCAGGGTATGCCAGCCTCTGCAAAGGTTGCAGCTTGTGGTTTCATGATATTTGGTTGTGGCGTTGAGATGGCAGGTATCACTGTTTCTCGTGGTATTGTAAAGTGGTTCAAGGGTCGTGAGATGGCATTGGCAATGGGTTCAGAGATGGCTTTAGCTCGTCTTGGCGTTGCTACCTGTATGATTTTCTCGCCATTCTTTGCAAAACTCGGTGGCGATATTAATGTTTCTCGTTCTGTAGCTTTCGGTGTAGTACTTATCTGTATTGCATTGATGATGTTCATCGTTTACTTCTTCATGGATAAGAAGCTCGACTCACAGACTGGTGAGGCAGAGGAAAAAGAAGATCCATTTAAGATTAGCGACCTCGGTAAGATTCTTTCAAGTATGGGCTTCTGGCTCGTAGCATTGCTCTGTGTGCTTTATTACTCAGCTATCTTCCCATTCCAGAAGTACGCTGTAAATATGCTTCAGTGTAACCTTACCTTCCACGAACTTCCTTCAGGTTCATACTGGGCTTCATCAAGTGTGACTATCATACAGTATGTTATCATGCTCGTTGTTGCTGCTACTGCATTCATGTTCAACTTCATGAAGAATAAGGCTTTGAAGAATCTTATGCTCTTCTTTTCTATATTCTTCCTTGTTGCTTACTGCTACATGGGTTATATGCGTCAGTCTGCAGAGTCTATCTTTGCTGTATTCCCACTGCTCGCAGTAGGTATTACACCAATCCTTGGTAGCTATGTTGACCATAAGGGTAAGGCTGCCTCTATGCTCGTTTTAGGTTCATTGCTTCTGATTGTTTGTCACCTCACCTTTGCCTTTGTTCTTCCACAGTTTAAGTCAAGTCAGGTGGGTGGTGTTATCGTAGCTTATGTAACCATCCTCGTTCTCGGTGCTTCTTTCTCACTTGTGCCTGCTTCATTGTGGCCAAGTGTTCCAAAGCTCGTAGATGCAAAGATTATCGGTTCTGCTTACGCACTTATCTTCTGGATTCAGAATATCGGTTTGTGGTTGTTCCCACTCCTTATTGGTAAGGTTCTCGACAAGACAAACGTAGGTGTTACTGACCCAACACAGCTCAACTATACAGCTCCGTTGGTTATGCTTGCTGGTTTGGGTGTGATAGCTCTTATCATTGGTCTTACTTTGAAGGTAGTAGATAAGAAGCGCAACCTCGGTTTGGAAGAGCCAAATATCAAGGAATAATAGTTGTATGACAACGGGTGAAAGCCTATGTACTCAAGTGGTAATGAGTCGCCTGTAAGTTGTTGTACAGCTTAAAATAAATTATATTGGAAAGTCCTCGCAAGCACATTTCTGCTTGTGAGGACTTTTTATTTATAAAATGATAAAGTTTCTGTGAGTTCGGTACCTCCTTATTAAGTTCTTCTTAAAGTCTTTAAATTTATTGGTTCTGTCAAGAAAAATCAAATAGCCAATTTTAATTGATGCTTAGCAGTGTTTGAATTAACGCCCAATTGGCTTTTAAAAGATGCCCTTTTGAGGTCTAACTAACGCCCTTTTGAACCCTTGTTAAGTACCTTTAGAAATGCTATTGTGCAACTATTTGGTTAATAGCAAGTTACAAGGGTACTGCTTTTGTTTGTTTTGAGCATAAAAAAGAGGCTTTTTACTGATTTCTGTGTCAATATTTTTTACACTCGATAATGTGTGAAAAGTGACATGATAAGAGCTGATAAAATCGATAGATAAATTGGTTGAATAGGGTAGGAGAGTATGAAAATGAAGAAACCCGCACAAATGTTGTACGGGTTTCTTTGTATTGGTCATCCTTTATAAAAGGATATTAGTTTATTCTACGCTATTAATTATAGGTAGAAATATTTTTACTCCTCGTCCTCTTCATCATCATCCAGAACGACATCAGCAACCTTCATGCCCTCAATAGGTAAGGTGCGGTCGATAACAGCATTGTAAGAGATTGAACTCTCGCTGCGTGATAGACCAAGTGGCATCAGCTTGTCGTGAATGACAGACATAAGGTGATGGTTGTTGTATGCGTAAATCTTCAAGAAGAGGTCATACTCACCTGTGGTGTAGTGACACTCCACAATCTCTGGAATCTGACGCAGAGCTTCAACAACATCATCAAATTTCTCAGGATTCTTAAGGTTCAAACCAATGAATGCACAGGTCTCATAACCAATACGTTCTGGGTCTATAATAAACTGTGAACCCTTTAATACTCCAAGATTTGTTAACTTCTGAATACGTTGATGAATGGCTGCACCGCTGACGTTACATGCACGTGCAACCTCAAGGAATGGAATTCTTGCATCCTCAGAGATGAGGTGCAGAATCTTCTTATCAAGACGATCTAAACTTCTATGTGCCATTATTTACAATTTGATTTTGCTTACAAAGGTATTAAAAAAACTCTTAATAAGCAAGTTAAAAAGTCGTTTTTTACAACAAATTACAACTTTATAACCTACTTCAGTTTGTTATTCCTACTCATTGTGGCTGTAAAGTTGACATTCAACACGTTAGCCTCTCTCAACACTTGTTTGAGATCCATAATCGTACCCATATCTGCATGGCGGTCTGCTTTGATGCTTACGCTTAGCTCTTTGCGCTGTTCTGGCGGTAAAGCAGCAGAGAGTTGAATCAGATATTTCCTTATTTCAGGAATCGTTGTGATATGATCATTTAATTGTACAACCATCTTCTCTCCTTCTACTTGTCCAAGGCTATTGATGGGACGACCAATATAGATGTGCTGTATAGTTGAATTATTATACATGCGTGAAAGCTCTGTTGCCATTGGCACTTGGTACTTTACGTGTACGTTTGCTTTCCTCATGTGTACAACTAACATGAAGAAGAAAAGAATAGAAAAGATAAGATCAGGCATAGAAGCTGTGTTCAATGCAGGGATCTCATGATTTCTTCCGCGATAGAGTTTCATTCTGTACCCCCTTTCTCTGTGTTGTCTGCCTTGCTAACAGTATACACCTCTGATATTCGCATAGGTAATTCGTCGGCTATTTGCTTCTGCTGTTCGTTGCTACATAGTTCAAACTCTTTTCCAAAAAGATTGAGTGCGCGTTGGTTGCGAAGGGTGTTATACGCTGCAACTAATTGGTTTTGCACGTGGATATAAGTATCGTATGAAGCGTTACGACTGCTCTGTAACTGGATAAGATGCCCCTTTCCGTTAGTTTGAATAAGCTGTGTTGCACGCTGTAAGAGCTCCTTCATCGTCACAGCCTTTCCATCAAGTGTCACTTGATTCTTCGCATCGATAACAATACGCATTACTTTTCTGCTATCAACGGCAGCAGGTGGTGTCTTTGTTTTGTCGATAGCAGGCAACTGACGTGACAGTCCTTTGTCGAGGTCCATAGAAGAGGCTACAAGGAAGAATATCAACAGCATGAACGAAATATCTGCCGTTGACGTCGTATTTAGTATAGGAACTTTCCTTCGTTCTCTCTTACGAAACATCATTTTCCGCGTCCCTTTCTGTAATAACGAGTCGCTCCAAAGGCTACTACTCCTGCTGCAAGAACAAGTAAAAGTAGTGAACTGTTCACAAACATATCTGTTATACGAAGCCAGAAGCTATCTGTGAAGTTCTCTCCATTGACCATCATTGTCTGCGTAGAACCGAAAACAAAGGTCAAGAGTAAGATGAGTGCTGTTATTCCATATGTAGTATAGGTAATCCTTCTTGCAGGAATACCATTCGTCATTCCTTCACTTCGGTTGGCTCTTCGTATGCCTCGAACTACGGCAACGATAGAGGCTGTAGTTGTGATAGCAAGCAATCCCCACATAAACCCAAGCAAAACGTCGGTAAGCATAGGTGCATTGAATGCTGTGTTGCCTGTAAAAGGGGTGTCATAGCCAATGAGATAGAATGCCAAAAAGACAATAGCTGATAAGGCTACTATCACGTAGAGGACACGCTGTGATATGCGTTCCTCGTCCATCTTTGCTATACCTTTTATTTTCATCATACCACTTTTTAATTCAGAATTCATAATTCACAATTCATAATTATGATTACTTCTTTAATTCAGAATTCAAAATTCATAATTCATAATTATGATTATTTCTTTAATTCATAGTTCATAATTCAGAATTCATAATTATGATTACCGATGTCTTCTATGTTTGTTACAGAAGGAAACTTGGTAAGAATAGTTGAATATGAATATCATAATTCTTTCTTACTAATAAGCTCCCATTCGAGTATTTGTTAATGTATTGTGACTCATAAGTAATCATAATTATGAATTTTGAATTATGAATTATGAATTGATTTAAGTTTATACTTCATGATTGCATCCAACAATGTGATGGCTGATTCTTCCATCTGTGCTGTGATATGGTCAATCTTTGAGAGGATATAGTTGTAGAATATCTGCAGTACGAGGGCTACGATGATACCGAAGATGGTTGTAATCAAAGCCACCTTCATACCTGATGCCACAATCGTTGGACTAATATCGCCAGCCTCTTGAATCTGATCGAATGCCATAACCATACCGATAACGGTTCCAAGGAAACCGAGTGATGGAGCCATTGCAATGAAGAGTGTAATCCATGAACAGCCCTTCTCAAGGTTAGCACTCTGAACACTACCGTATGAGGTAACGCTACGTTCGATATTTTCTATAGAATCGTCTATACGCAACAGACCTTGATAACAGATGGAAGCTACTGGTCCACGTGTGTCACGGCTCAGTGCTTTTGCCTGTTCAATCTCACCTGCAACAATCATATCCTCCAACTTACCAACAAATCGTTTGGCGTCTATTTCTGAAAGACTTAGATAGATAATGCGTTCAATACAGAATGCTAAGCCTAACACCAAAGCTAACGCTACCAACGACATGAAGCCAGCATTACCCTCGATGAACTTACGCTTTAAGGATTGGTGGATGCCCGTATCTTGTGCGGTTGGTGTTTTAACGGTTGCTGTATCGGCTACACCTGTCTCGTTCAGTGCATCATCTGAAAGTGTGTCAGCAGTAGCTGTGGTCGCTGCTTTGGCTGGTGCCTGTGCAGAAACGATGGTTGAGCAAGAGAAGGAGAGTATTGTTATGATTGAAAACAACGCTATTAATTTCTTCATATTCTTAAAACCTGTAGTGGTCTCCTTTTTATAACGGCATTGCTGCCTTGGTTGTGAAAGGCTTTTTAGCCTATGTATATGACGGCTGAATTACCTCTATAATTATCTGCGCAAAGGTATATAAAATTGTAATAACAGCCAAATCTTGTGCTTGAAAAGATTAAACCTAAATCGGTTTATTAGATTACATCGCTCATATTTTTACGATAACTATCCCCAATTAGATGCTTTCACAAAGGGGAATAAATACAAGGTAAAATGTGAATAGATTTGGTGTCTGACCGTTTTCTACAAACAACTTATTCCTTGACTAAGCAATATATGTAAACTATTTTCAGACGACTTAAGTCTAATACATGCCCTTTAGGCTTCTTAAAGACGCCCTTTTGGCTTGCAAAAGGTGCCCTTTAAGCCCCTTACTAACGCCCTTTTGACGTCCAATTAAGCATCTTTTGATATGCTGCTTTCTAACTAATTGATATCCTTTTGGTTACAAGTCTTCCTTTTGTATGTGTTTTTGTCCTTATTTATAGATGTTTTATTTGAAATTATGTAATGATTTTTCAAATCTCTATCCGTATCTTTGAGGTATTAATAAGAAAAGGTATCTTGCGTCGGAGAGTTAAATAAAATATGTAGTTTGATAGTTTTTATCCTATCATTTTGTTTAATAAGTTACTTCAGTCCTTCCGTTAAAACTATGTAAGAATCATCTATAGATTTAACGGAAGAAACATATTTATTTCTTAAAACTCTGTATAATAGCGTTCTTCTCTTCTGCTTTTTGAGCTTCTTTGTTTGCTTCCAAAGCATTCTTCTTGCGGTGATACTGCATCACTTTCTTACCAAAAAGAGCAGCCATAGAGTCTTCAGAAAGGTAGCGCATAGAACCAGAGTCAAAGCCGACAGAGTCTTGTGGGATGCGGTGTCCCTGTTCGTCAAGTGTGTCTTTATAGATATAAAGTCTACCGTTGAAGATGTGCCAGCTCGTATAGACAGTCACCTTAGGATATTCCACAGGACTTTCATCTTCCAAAGAGTTAGCTTTCATGACATAACCCACTGGCGAAGCTTGGTTATAACTCTTCAGTGTAAAGCCATACTCACGCGGTGTAAACAAGGCAGCCTTCATAGAATCGCTCATGCCAGCCAATATTTCCTCCTCTGTCTTCGTAGGGTTAGGCTTTAACTTTGGCAAGACTTGGAAAGTCCATGTACCTTTCATTTGTTCAAGATTAATAACCATTTCCGCCTCGTAAGGGTCAATAGGATTAGGAACAATTGCTAATTCGTCACCTATCTCGGGTGTACCATAAACCATGCCATTGCGTTTTGCTGTTACAATGTCAAACTTTACAGGGTCACCTCCCTCATTTGGTAGGAGAACAATTATAGAATCAGAGCAACCGTCGCACGCCAATCCGTAGCGTGTACTATCACCTTTCATTTGAACCTCAACATCGATAGCACTGTGATCTCCAGTCGATACTTGGTTGTAACAAGCTGTAAGGAAAAGCAGTGCAAAGCCGAAGAGAGGGAAAAACATTTTCTTCATGTACTAACTTTTAGACTGCAAAGATAGTCAATTATTGCAAAAAATATTAGCGGTCAGTCGTTTTTTGGAAATTTTTATCTAATTTTGCAGGTCAGATTGCATGCTGCAATCCCTTCATTTAGTAACATATTGAAAATATATATGGGAAAGAAAATTGAGTTCAGTCTCATTTATCGAGACATGTGGCAGAGCTCTGGTAAGTTCCAGCCACGTAAGGATGAGTTAGTTCGTATCGCACCAGTCTTCGTTGAGATGGGCTGTTTTGCACGTGTAGAAACCAATGGTGGTGCATTTGAACAGGTTAATCTTTTAGCTGGTGAGAACCCAAACGAGTCTGTACGTGCCTACACCAAGATTCTGCATGAAGCTGGTATCAAGACGCACATGCTTGACCGCGGTCTGAACGCTTTGCGTATGTATCCTGTTCCTGATGATGTTCGTGCATTGATGTATCGTGTAAAGCATGCTCAGGGTGTGGATATCACTCGTCTTTTCGACGGTCTGAATGACATTCGTAATATTGCGCCTGCATTGAAGTGGGCTAAGGAAGCTGGTATGACTCCACAGGGAACACTCTGTATCACTACCTCTCCTGTTCATACAATTGAGTACTACTGTAAGTTGGCTGATGAGGAAATTGCAGCTGGTGCAGAGGAACTTTGTTTGAAGGATATGGCTGGTATCGGTCAGCCTGCATTCCTTGGTGAGTTGACTCGTCGCATTAAGGAGAAACATCCAGACATTATTCTTGAATATCACGGTCACTCTGGTCCAGGTTTGTCAATGGCTTCTATGCTTGAGGTAGCCAAGAATGGTATTGATATTCTTGATGTTGCTATTGAGCCATTGTCATGGGGTAAGGTTCACCCAGACGTGATCTCTGTACAGAGCATGTTGAAGAACGCTGGCTTTGATGTACCAGAAATCAACATGGATGCCTACATGAAGGCACGTGCTATGACTCAGGAGTTTATTGATGAGTGGCTCGGCTACTTCATCAACCCACAGAACAAGATTATGAGTTCATTGCTTCTTGAGTGTGGTTTGCCAGGTGGTATGATGGGTTCTATGATGGCTGATCTTGGTGGTATTCGTTCAACTATCAATAACCTCCGCAAGAAGAAGGGCGAACCAGAGCTTTCTGTAGATGATATGCTCGTTAAGTTGTTCGATGAGGTGGCATATGTATGGCCACGCGTAGGTTATCCTCCATTGGTAACTCCATTCTCACAATACACAAAGAACATTGCTCTTATGAACCTCCTCACCCTTGAGCAGGGTAAGGGTCGCTTCGTAATGATGGACGATTCTATGTGGGGTATGATTCTTGGTAAGAGTGGTCGTGTTCCTGGTGAGATATGTCAGGAGTTGAAAGACCTTGCTAAGCAGAAAGGTCTTGAGTTCACTGATGCCGATCCTCACACCTTACTTGCAAACGCTCTTGACGACTTCCGTAAGGAAATGGATGAGAACGGATGGGATTATGGACAGGATGATGAGGAACTCTTCGAGTTGGCTATGCACCCAGAGCAGTATCGTAACTACAAGAGCGGACAGGCTAAGAAGAACTTCCTTGCTGACCTTCAGGCTGCAAAGGATGCTAAACTCGGTGCAAAGGTAAGCCCAGAGGAGGCAGCAGCATTCAAGCATGCTAAGGCTGATGCTATTGTTTCTCCTGTTAAGGGTCAGCTCTTCTGGGAATTCCAGGGTGATGGTGAGGCTGCTCCAGCTATCGAACCATTCATCGGTAAGGAGTATAAAGAAGGTGATGTGTTCTGCTACGTTCAGGCTCCTTGGGGTGAGTTTGTAACTGTTCCTGCTGCCCTTGGTGGTAAGTTAGTGGAAATCAACGCTAAGCAGGGTGCTAAGGTAGACAAGGGCGACGTTATCGCTTACATCGAGAGAGCACACGAAGAATAAAGAATCATTATTACAAATGATAGGGCCACGGCTCCTCATTCATGGCGGTGTAAGCCGACTGGGAGAGGAGGTGTGGCTTTTTTCGTGATATGGATTACCAAGTAATTATCAATAAATACTATCCCGAGGATAACGAACTACGTCATATCCTTCTTGTTCACAGTCGTGCTGTAGCGGATAAAGCACTTGCTATTGCTGATCGTCATCCAGAGTTATCGCTTGACCGTCAGTTTATAGAGGAAGCTGCTATGCTGCATGATATAGGTATTGTTCGTTGCAATGCCCCAGGTATACAATGTTTCGGCACTGAGCCTTATATCTGTCATGGTCGTATTGGTGCAGAGATGTTGCGTGCAGAAGGCTTCCCTCGACATGCTCGCGTTTGTGAACGTCATACAGGAGCGGGTATCACTCGTAGCCAAATCATTGCACAAAAGCTGCCACTTCCTCAGCAAGACTTCCTCCCTGAAACCATGGAAGAGAAGGTAATTTGTTATGCTGATAAGTTTTTTTCTAAGTCTCATCTTGATGAAGAGAAGACGATTGAGCAGGCAATAGCAAGTCTTTCCAAGTTTGGCGAAGAAGGTGTTGCACGCTTTCGTGAGTGGGTTAAGATGTTCTAAAACGGTATTGAGCGTATTGACAACCTTATTATAGGAAAGCAATATATTAGCTGTTTTATCTCTGTCGTAGGTCATTCGGATGATTTATTAGGCGTGTAATAGTTTAAATCATTATTTCTTTGTACTTTTGTAGTATGATAAGAAAGAACCCATATACAGAAGAAAAATATAAGCATTATAAGGTGACGGCCCCCGCTCCGTTGCTTGAATGGTTGCTGGCTAACCTAAATGAGAGTAAGAGTAAGGTTAAGGCAACGCTACAGAATCGTGGTATCAAGGTGAATGGTAAGTGCGTTACACAGTTTGACCATCCACTGAAGGCTGGCGACAAGATATCTGTTAGCAAGAGCAAGAAGAACGATCTCTTCCGTAGTCGCTATGTGAAGATCGTCTATGAAGACAGATTTTTGGTAGTGATTGAAAAGAATATTGGTATTCTTTCAATGGCTGCTGGGCATTCTTCATTGAATGTGAAGACTGTTCTTGACGATTATTTCCGTAAGACAAAGCAGAAGTGTACGGCACATGTTGTCCATCGACTTGACCGTGATACATCAGGACTGATGATTTATGCTAAGGACATACAGACGGAGCAGTTACTTGAACATGACTGGCATAATATCGTTTATGACCGTCGTTATGTGGCTGTAGTCAGTGGTGAGATGGAGCATGATGAAGGTACGATTGCCAATTGGCTAAAGGATAATAAGTCATACGTAACCTATAGTTCGCCAGTAGATAATGGTGGAAAATATGCCGTTACACATTTCCATGTACTTGATCGTACGGTAGCGCACAGCCTTGTTGAGTATCAGTTAGAGACAGGTCGTAAGAATCAGATTCGTGTACATTCTGCCGATATGGGACATCCTGTTTGCGGTGACATAAAGTATGGTAATGGTGATGATCCACTTCATCGTCTTTGTCTACATGCATACGTACTCTGTTTTCATCATCCTGTTACACATCAGCGTATGGAGTTCGAGACGCCAGTGCCTCAAGTGTTCAGACATTTATTTAAGTAATCAAATAATACCCAATGGAGAATTTACAATATTTTATCGGCTTACTTGCTGTCTTGGTTATCGGTATCTATCTCATTAAGAAGATAACTGGTTGCATCTTCCGTATTATCATTGCAGCGGTAGTTCTTGGTGTTGCTTACTGGGCTTTGACTGGTTCACATATTCTTTAGCTGGTCGGTTTATAATTATTTACGTGAAAATAGATGTTTCTTTTTTACGTAAATAATTATTTCTTTATAAGTGTTATCTGGTTAACTTCTCTCTTTTTTGTTAGAGGTTAGCATCTTACATTCTTTGTTATAACGACCTTAATATTCCTTTCTTGCTATCTTTAGCTGATGTGTTGATGCCTAACACATGTCGTGCGGATGGTAAGCACCAATGGTGCTGACCGCTAATTGCGTTTCAAGTTGAAGTCTATAGAGCGCAAAAAGCCCTGTTCCTTTCTGCCTTACTGATTGTAAGCAAAGGGAACAGGGCTTTGTTATAGCTTCTTACTATGTGCTATTTATTTAGCCATAGCAGGGTAGAGTACAAACTCGAAGCTTGTTGGCTTAACAGATACACGATACTTCTCAGCAACACCAGGACCACAAGTAGCGGTACCAACACCACTCTGATTGGTATCTAAGTGTACGGTAAGCAGACCGTCACGTGAGAGCTGGTTGATATGCGTCGCACGGTCGATAACGCTGTCAGAGAAAGGAGTTACAGAGAACTGGAATGGACTCTTTGCAGCAACCATAAGGCGATTACGTGTGTCAGAGATTGATACCCAACGTACATCCGTGCGGTTACCCGTTGCCTGTGGCTTCACATAATAATGGAACATAGCCTCTGCAGTTGTCTTGTAGTGTCCAATAAAACCAGCGGCTTTACGGTCGTTGTAAGTCTCAATATCACCACGACCATTGTATTCAACCTTGCCGAATGTATCCTTTACGCAGAAGGTAAGCCCCAGACGTGCGAGTGCCTTGACAGCTGCTGTGTCTGGAGTAAAATCAACCTTCACTGCCAATGCGCCATTCTTCTGTGGCTGATAGGTGAAGACAGCCTTACCGATTACATTGCCCTTCTTACCGATAATGTCGGCTTCTGCACGTGTCACGTCCTTAGTACGGGTAATCTTTGTAACCTTCTGACTGATAGAATCGATACCATCCTTGCGCCATACTCTTACACCGAACTGGTCACGACCATCGTTGTCGGTAGCTGGGCGGTAGAAACTTAGGCTCAGTGGCGCTTCGAGGAACTCCTGGTTGCCACTCTTCAGCGAGGTCAACTCACCTGTGTTCTCGTTCACCTTATACGTCATGCGTTGCTTCTCACGTGGGAGGAAGGTCGTGCAATCGCTTGCTTTCTTCAGTACAAACTGGTCGTATGCTACAACATCATTCTTTGTAAGAATCAATGCATCATTAGCAGGATACCACTCAAGGTTGAGGTACTGCTCCTTATCTGTAGTTGCAGAAACAGCAGGGAGTGTGATTGTTGTTGTCTCATGTGGAGCACAATCTACGTGTTGTGTTCCCTTCGCAATAACTTTTCCGTTCTCATTAACAATCTGCCAGTTGAGCTGGTAAGCATTCAGATCGGTGAAATCAAACCAGTTCTTTACCTTTATTGTAATGCCCTTCTCGTTTGAAACGAGCTCAGACTTGATGTTCTGATAGATTTTCTTCACCTCAGAAAGGTGTGGATGAGGAGTGCGGTCAGCAGCGATGAGTCCGTTTGTACAGAAGTTATCGAAGCTTGGTACATCCTTTGGACCGTAGTCACCACCGTAACTCCAATACCAGTTACCATTCTTGTCAAGCTCACGGAAAGACTGATCCACCCAGTCCCATATGCTACCACCTTGCAAGATAGGCTCTGACTCGATCAAATCCCAGTAGTCTTTCATGCCACCACAACTGTTACCCATAGCATGAAGATACTCACACATGATGTAAGGACGTGTTATGTCGGTACGTTTTGCATATGCCTTCATGTGGTCGAGCGACTGATACATAGGACAATAGATGTCTGTGTTGAAATTCTCCTCAGCACGTTCATACTGGATAAGACGTGTCTTGTCAGCATTCTTCAACCACCGGTAGGTGTGTTCAAAGTTCACACCATTACCCGCCTCATTACCCAATGACCAGATGATGATACTTGGGTGGTTCTTTGAACGCTCATACATACGACGCGTTCTGTCCATATGAGCAGTCAGCCATGTGCTATCCTTTGCCAAAGACTCCTTGCCATAACCCATTCCGTGAGACTCAATATTTGCCTCATCGATAACATACAAGCCGTATTTATCGCAAAGTTGGTACCAATAAGAGTCGTTAGGATAGTGAGAACAACGTACAAGATTGATGTTATTCTGCTTCATTAAGCGGATATCCTGTTCCATGAGTTCCTTGCTCACGGTGCGTCCTAACTCTGAATGCTCATGTCTGTTGGCACCCTTTACGAGGATAGGTGTTCCGTTCACGCAGAGCTGTTTGTTCTTAATTTCAATTGTTCTGAATCCTACCTTACTACCAGTTTGTTCGGTAACATTACCATTCTTGTCTTTTAAAGTGATAAGAAGGGTATAGAGGTTAGGATGTTCAGCACTCCAAGCAGCAACGTTCTGGATGGTCTTTGTGGTGAAATTCACCATTTCATCATTGTTCTTTGCGCTGACAGCCTTATCTTCTGAGAGGATAGTATTGCCCTTTTCGTCGGTTAGAACATAGCTTACACTACCGCTTCCTGCACCTTTAATATTTGTAGTAAGGCTAAAATTACCATTGAAAGAGCCGTTGTCCTGCTTGTCAACACCTGCTGCTACATTGTAATCAGCGATATATTGTGTTGGAGTAGAGTAGAGGTAAACGTCCTGCTCGATACCACTTATGCGCCAATAGTCCTGACACTCAAGGTAAGAACCTGATGCCCAACGATAGACTTCCATAGCGATAGTGTTCTCACCATCGTTCAGATACTTTGTAATATCCCACTCTGAAGGCATCTTAGCACCCATGTTATAACCAACGTAAGTGCCGTTTATCCAAAGATAGAAGAATGACTTAACACCCTCGCAACAAAGAACTACACGACGACCCTTCCATGTTGAAGGAATCTTAAAGGTGCGACGATAAGAGCCAACTTCGTTCTGTGCATATGGAACGAGGGGAGGATTCTTCTTAAATTGGAAGAGTTTGTCATCAAATTCGTATGTTTCGTTTACATAGATAGGCAGCCCATAGCCCTGACGCTCCCAGTTACCTGGTACGTTGATGTCATTCCAACCCTGCACAGCAAAGTCGTTTTGGAAGAAATCCTTTGGTCTATTATCTGGATTCTTAGTCCAATGGAATTTCCATTTGCCATTGAGCGACATATAATAATCTGACTGTTCATAGCCACCTGGTTGTTGTAACTTATCAACCGAGCTATAAGGAAGGACGTAGGCATGTGGCTCAATCTTGTTCAAACCAGTGGTGTACTGACTCTGCCACTCAGGGAAAGTGGTCTGAGCATACGAACATAAAGGGGCGAGTGCTCCTATAAGAAGCGCGTAAAGTTTTCTCATGTCTATGTTAGGTAATGAAAATTTAAGAAACTGATTTAGACGTTTCGTGGCAAAAAGATAGCTCTCTCAGATACTTATTCTGAGAGGGTTATCTCTTTGTCGTGAATGTTGTAGTGGAAAGAGATGGTATAAGAAAGTCCGTCTAAGACATTTCTTATATCCTTGTTTCTCTTGATAACACCTGTGTAAGTTTTTGTGTGGTCTAACTTAGCGTCAACAATAATCTTGTAATCGTAGAGCTGCTCAAGGATTTTAGCAATCTCATTGATTCGCATATTGTTAAATGGGATTATGTCGTCACGCCATACAGCGTCGGCAAGTGCATAACTATTTTCTGTCTTAATGGTCTTGGAATCCTTGCTGACAGTAGCCTTTTGGTTGGGATGAAGGACAACCTTTCCTTCTCCATTCAGTCCTGTTACTTCCAATCTACCTTCTATCAAGCTGATAACTTCTTTTCCATCAGCAGCTTGATCTTTAAAGTTGAAGGTTGTTCCCAATACCTTTGCTGATGCTCCATCACTGTTTACAATGAATGGTTTTTCAGCATTTTTTGTTACGTGGAACAATGCTTCGCCCTTTAAGTTTACCTTACGCTCGTCGCCCTCAAAGTTACCTGCATAACTAATTGTAGCTCCCTTGTTGAGCCAAACGGTAGAATTATCAGGTAAAACGACTTTCTTTACCTCGTTCATCGCTGCAACAGTGATAGTTTCTGCAGACTGGTGAAGATATGCAAAGAGTCCTCCTCCAATCAGTAATACGGCAACAATAATTGCTGCAGCATAGCGGAGGAAATAAAGTTTATTCTTATTTCTGTTCTGTTCTTCGTATTCAGTGATTTGGTCAAATAGTTTAGTCTCTGCTTCTTCAATTTTCTTAGATGTAACCAACGAGTTGTTCTTTCCTAAATGGAAAGCCAACTCCATCTCGAAGAATTCCTTTTGGTTTTCCTCCGAGACCGCCAGCCATTCAGCCAGCTGCTCCATCTCCTTGGCTGTTGCTTTGCCAATAAGATAGTCTTTAATGGTCTTGTTATTTATTTCACTCATTCTGTTTTGTTTCAACTGAGGCGTATTGTATTTTAATATTTTAGTCAGCAGTTTTCCTGCTACTCACTTCTTATAACAACCTAATTCGTCTTTTTACGTAATAGGAATTAATAAAAAATGTTATAAAGATTGATATATCATCAGATTATATAATGTGTTTACATTGCTAACTAAGGGTTGATGGCGTATTCTTCTCAATAAATATTGTTGTTATATTCCTTTACTTCTTACACTATTGGTGCCTCTGTGATTACGTATCTTTAAATTAATACGCTTTTATCTCCGTGACTTCGTGTGATATTTACTTTAAAAAGGCAAGGAAATATATTGACAAAATATTCGAAGAAAAGGTGGAAAAATAGCATGAAAGTGAATTATTTTAGTGCATTTGTAAGTTGTTTACTATCAGATAGTTGTGAATAAGGATTTTAAAAGGTGGTTAATTGGGGTCAGTCCTAAAACCCAGTTGCAAGCCTATACTCTTAAGCACATAATTTCATAAGTATTTATTACCTTTGCATCATGAAGAATCACCAATTATTACGTTGCATCTTTCCAGATGTACTTGCTGACTACTTTGATGTTGTCGATATTCAAGAGAGTGTTTCGCAGATTGACTTTTGGCTTGACGAGCGTAACTTTATGGAAAAGTCAGATCATAAGTTAGGCACTGTAAGCAGTTATGGTTTTACCAGCGAGCGTGTTATTCAGGACTTCCCCCTTCGTGGCAAAGCAGTTTACCGCCATGTTCGTCGTCGCAAGTGGCGTGACAGTTCCAACGGAGAGATATTTACTTATTCATATGATGATTTGACGGCTGAGGGTAGTAGACTATCTCCCGAGTTCGTTTCTTTTTTAAAAGAATAGAATTGAGTCCACTGCAGAGAGCATCGCAAGCATTGGTTCGCACTATGGCGTAAATGGCAAGCTGTTATCCACACAGTACAAGGAACATTTCAGTGATTACCGTAGCTGGGATCAGTTGGATCATGCTCAAGACTGGCTATTGTTTGAAGATAACATAGGAGAGAGTCTAAGTATTGATGAGACCTGTCTAAGCTGTGGCGAGGTTTATACTTTTCTGACCAACAAGGCAGGAAAGGGCAGAGAAGGGACTTTGGTAGCTGTGGTTAAAGGGACCAAGGCAGAGGACGTCATCCAGATTCTCAAGAAGATAAACCTTTCTAAACGAAAGACTGTCAAGGAGATAACACTCGACTTATCATCTTCTATGATGCGCATAGCCCGTGCTGTTTTTCCCAAAGCACTTATTACCAATGATAGATTTCATGTGCAGAAACTATATTATGATGCTCTGGATGACATGCGTATCGCTTACCGATGGATGGCAAGAGATAAAGAGAATGAGGAGATAAAAGAAGCTAAATGTAAGGGTAAGGAATATATACCATTTAGATACAGCAATGGTGACACGCGTAAGCAGTTGCTTGCCAGAGCAAAGTTCATATTGACCAAGCACAAGACCAAGTGGACTGAAACACAGAAAGGTAGGGCAGAAATCATCTTTGAACATTATCCGACACTGAAAAAGGCATATGATTTGGCTATGAAACTTACCGATATTTATAACATCAAGAGCATCAAGGATGCTGCAAGGCTGAAGTTGGCAAAATGGTTTAATGAAGTTGAAGAGTTGGGAGTGGACAATTTCTACACAGTGATTGACACGTTTGAAAATCATTATCAAACCATACTCAATTTCTTTGTAAACAGAGCTACGAATGCAAATGCCGAGTCATTCAATGCTAAGGTTAAGGCATTCAGGGCGCAGTTCAGAGGAGTCACAGATATTCCTTTCTTTTTATATAGGCTTATGAAATTGTGTGCTTAAGAGTATAGGCTTGCAACTGGGTTTTAGGACTGACCCGTTAATTGGACTTCAAAAGGGCGTTAGTAAGACCTCAAAAGGGCACCTTTTGCAAGCCTAAAGGGCGTTAATTGCAAGCCATTTTGTGGTCTTTATAAAAGCAATATGTGAAAAGTTAGGACAAAGCGAGGTGTTTTGAGGTTTGGAGTATAAGGTCTACTTTTTGTGTTTAAACTTTTAAGAGATGCCACTTATAACCACTATAAATTTCTTGCCACATACTTTTTCTTTGAAAAGTCCTTAAGTATGTCGCTTTAACCTTGTTCTTAAAGTCTTCAAAGCCTTGTATAAATGTACCTCAACAGTGCGAATCGAGATTCCTAACTGCTCTGCAATCTCCTTGTTTTTCTTATCGTGCTGATAACTCAGTATGAAAACTTCACGACATTTAGCAGGAAGTTCGCTGATGGCATCGTTGATTTGCTTTCTTGTCTCCAGTCCTTCTATGTAGCCCATTACGTCGTTAGCCTCTGGGTCATAATAGTCTAACTTGAACTGAGTTACTTTCTTCACGCTGTCAGCATGGTTGTTGACAACGGTGCGGTGCTTAATGACATTGAGTGCACGAGTATAGACAATACGATAGAGGAAAGCCTTGATATGGCTCTCGTCTTCAATGTCTTCTTTTCGTTTCCATAACTCCATGAAAGCTTCCTGTACGATATCCTCTGCCTCATCGTCTTGTACAAGACGAGTAGCATAGAAGGAGAGGGAGGGATATAATGCCCTAAATATCTGTCGGAACCTTTGTTCTGGTAATGTCATTGTTTATTCTTTAATCCTGCTTACTATGGTTCTATCCTATCTACAACTTTATTTTTTGCAATGTTGTTAGCAGGAGAATTTCAATATTTATGAACAAAGATACACTTTTTATACTTGTAAAGAGGAATGAAGGGGTTAATTTATGTGAAATGGCTATGAGGCATCTTTATTAAATAAAGATAATTGACTATCTTTGTGTATGTAAACTCAATGTTTTGTTAGTGTATTGTAAGAATAATACTATTTAAACTGATTCCATGGTGATAGATGGTCGTCTGAAAGTATTACTTTCCCTCAGAACGTTTATGTGTGCCTTTCTTTTGATGATAGGTGTACATAGTGTTTCTGCACAGGTATCACTAACAACAAACCAAACTGATTTAAAGACTGTTATACAACGAATTAAGTCGAAAACTAAGTATCGTTTTTTCTATGATGATGCGCTTGGGAAACAGAAGGTTAATGCTGTTTCTATAAGTAATCTACCTATAGATTTTGTCTTGAATAGACTCTTTGAAAATACGGGGATAACTTATAAAATCATCGATAATATTATCTATCTGAAGAAAGAGAAACCAGCTATAAAAAATAGATATACGAATAGTACGGAAACTGCTTACCAACAACGTAAGAGAGAGGAGCCTGTTGCGCCAACGCTCTATACCTTTAATGGGCAGGTGCAAGATGTAGAGGGTAATCCGCTTATTGGTGCAACCATCATGGTAAAGGGTAGTTCTAAGGTACGTGCGATGTCTGATTTAGAGGGTAGATTTGTCCTAAAATCAGAAACACCTAACCCTATTTTGGTTATTTCTTGTATCGGTTTTGATGCGATAGAAAAGCGTATAGAGAATAGAAACAATCAGTTGTTTGTGTTGAAGGAGAGTCCCTATGAGTTAGATGCAGTCTTTGTAACAGCTTTGGGTATCAGCCGTTCGGGTACAGCTTTGAACTATAATGTCAAGCAGATGGATGGTGACGAGTTGAACAAGGTGAAGACAACTAATATTGCTAATGCTTTGGCGGGTAGGATGGCTGGTATCTCTGTCAATGAGTCAGCAGCAGGAATGGGCGGTGCAGCACGTGTGGTAATGCGTGGTCCGAAGTCTTTAGCGCAGAGCAATCAACCGCTTTATGTGGTCGATGGTATTCCTATTAACAATCGTAGTAATGATGATGTGAAGGGGGGTATCTATTCGATACAGCCTGGTGCAGAGGGTATTTCGGATATTAATCCTGATGATATTGAGAGTGTGTCGGTGCTTAGTGGTGCTGCTGCAGCAGCCCTCTATGGGTCAGCTGCAGCACAGGGGGCTGTGATGATAAAGACAAAATCGGGTCGAGTGGGGAAGACATTGGTGGAGTTTTCTACAAGTACACAGTTCCTTTCTCCCTTCGTCTTACCTGATTTCCAGAATGAGTATGGCAATCGTGCCAATGAGATGAAGTCATGGGGAACGAAGAATACGTCGGGTACTGGTGGTTACACGCCGAAGGATTTCTTCCGTACGGGAGTCAACTTAACGAATAATGCAAGTCTGACGGCAGGTACTGAGCGTAATCAAGTATACCTATCTTTAGGTTCATCGACGGTGTCTGGTATTATTCCTAACAACGATTTCCAACGTTATAACCTCACATTTAAAAACGTATTTACTGCATTGGAGGATAAGTTAAGGCTAACTTTCTCCTTTAAGTTCGTCAGAGAAAATGACAAGAATATGTTGGCACAGGGACAATACTTTAATCCGCTGACCTCTGTTTATCTTTTTCCGCGTGGTGAGGACTTTAATGCTATAAAGGAGTTTGAAACCTATGATGTAGTACGCAATATCAATTTGCAGAACTGGAACTATGGAGATGACTTGAAGATGCAAAACCCTTATTGGGTTACGAACCGTATGTTGAAGACAACAAAGCGTAACAGATACCTCACTGACCTTGGTGTGAAGTATCATCTTACGAATTGGTTTGCCCTTGAAGGAAGACTTCGTTGGGATGAAGCTGTTAATAGATTGGAAGATAAACGATACGCTTCAACGCTTGATATCTTCGCTCATTCGCCTTACGGATATTATAGTTATTGCAAGATAAATGACCGTTCTTTCTATGCAGATGTTATGGCTGACGTTACTAAACGGTGGGGTGCTCTCTCGTTGGTAGCAAACGTTGGTACTGCTTTCTCACATACATCCTATGACGTGTCAGGCTTTCAAGGAGGTTTAAAAGCGCCTTCAAATATCTTTACTCCTAATGGAATAGATTATAATAGAGTGTCGGGAGATAACCGTCCAATCTTTGATATCACGCGTCATGCAATTCATTCCGTACTTGGGAGTGTGGAGTTAGGCTGGCAAGAACGTGTTTATCTGACAGTGACAGGGCGTAACGACTGGGACTCTTCACTTAGTAATACAGCCCAACAGTCCTTCTTCTATCCTTCTGTGGGTATGTCGGCTATTCTCTCAAAGATACTCAAATTGCCGAAGTTCGTTGACTTTTTGAAGTTCCGTACCTCATGGGCATCAGTGGGTTCTGCCATTTCTCCTAATATTTCCTCTGCTTGGCGGTATGAGTATGTTCCTTCTACTGGTACTTATCATACGGTTACTTATAAGTTTCCAGACAACTTCTATCCAGAGCGTACGAACTCTTGGGAAGCGGGAATGACGGCACATCTGTTTAAAGAAGCTATGTCTGTAAAGTTCACGTTGTACCAATCAGATACGAAGAATCAAACCTTCCTTCGTTCTATTACACTTGGTGGGGCGTTTAATCGTGAGTATATACAAGCAGGAGACGTACAGAATCGAGGTTTAGAACTGAGCATTGGCTATAACAAGAAGTGGAGTAATCTTCGTTGGTCAACCAATATGACTTATAGTACGAACAGTAACCGAATTATCAGATTACTTGATAATCCTAATGAAACTTTGCGTCAAGGCGGTTTGAATGGGTGTGAGGTGATATTGACACAAGGCGGTACGATGGGGGATCTCTATACATTCACAGATTTTAAGCGTGATGCACAAGGGAATGTTTTGCTCAATTCCGATGGGCAGGTGATGCAGATGGAGTTAGTTTCACCTAAGTTAGTTGGTTCTGTTTTACCTAAGGCGCAACTTGGTTTGAGTAATAATTTCTCATGGAAGGGAATAGAACTTGGAATGTTGATAACAGCTCGTTTGGGTGGTGTCTGCGTGTCACAGACCCAAGCTTTCATGGATTCGTATGGCGTTTCAAGGAAGACAGCAGAACTGAGAAACAATGGTGGTGTTTCAGTTGGCAATCAGTTGGTTTCTACGGAGAAGTATTATACAGTTGTCGGAGGAGAAACTCCGATTTGGGATGAGTATGTCTACAGTGCTACTAACGCCCGAATTAAGGAACTTTATTTAGGTTATACCTTTGATAAACTGATTCGTGGCGCAAAGGTGTCAGTCGCTTTGACAGCAAGAAACCTCTTGATGCTATATTGTAAAGCACCTTTCGACCCTGAGGCAACCCCTTCAACAGATATATATTATCAGGGATTTGATTATTTCATGCAGCCCAGTCAACGCTCATTGGGCTTTAGTATCAACGTAAAACTCTAAGATTATGAAGTTGAGTAGAAAGAAACTGTTATTCTTCTTCTGTCTGCTGACAGTCTTTTCTTCCTGTACGGGTGAATTCGTTGATATTAACCGACCAGGCAGTAAGCTATCACCAGAGGAGTTGAAGCGTGATAACTACGCTGTCGGTTCATTCTTGATTCAGATGCAAGGGGTTGCTTTTCCAGAACAGGAGAATGCCTATCAAACAATGATAGACTTTGTCGGTAATTATCTGGGACGTTATACAACCTATACCAAGGAATTACCTAAGAACCATATACTCTTTAATGCAAGTAATGCTTGGTGTGCTTGGCCTGCTTCTTATGCTCCTCCTATGGTGTCTGCATTTGATGAGGTTGTCAAACTGAATGGTAAGAAGAATATTTCTTATGCGTGGGCTTTGATTCTGCGTGCACAGGCTTTCCTTCGCTTTACAGATATCTATGGACCTTTCCCACTCAGTATGAATGCAGATAATACGGTGGTTTATACATCTCAGAGAGATATCTATTTACAGCTGATAAAGGACCTAAATGAGGCTACTGCTTATATCTCATCTGACACGCAACTGGCTAAGGAAATGATAGTCTTTGCACCATACGACCTCGTATATAAAGGAGACTTCAATAAGTGGCGTAAGTTTGCTAATTCGCTTAAATTGCGCATTGCTGTGCGTATCAGTAATGTAGAACCAACGTTGGCACGTTCTTTAGCTGAACAAGCGGTGAGAGATGGTGTCATAGAAGGGAATGAAGACAATTGTGCTATTCGTTATAATAAGTCGGGTTTGTGGACAACTGCTGTTTCATGGGGCGACAGTCGTATCTGTGCTGACATTGAAAGCTATATGACGGGATATAAAGATCCACGAATGAGTATGTATTTCCTACAGCCTATGACGGCAGGGCAGCGTAAATATATTGGTTGTCGGGCTGGAGCAGCGATAGGGAGTAACATTGTTGCTAAGCGTCTTTATTCAACAGTCAATGTGCAAGAAACGACGCCAAGTTTATGGCTCACTGCATCGGAAATGGCTTTTTGTAAGGCGGAAGGCGTCTTGCGTGGTTGGAATATGGGCGGTGGTACTGCCAAGGAGTATTATGAACGAGGCGTAACACTTTCTTTCAATCAATGGGGAGCAGATGGTGTTGTAAACTATTTGTTGGATGACACCTCGACAGAAGCTAACTATGCAGATGCCTTAGGCGGCTTTGGTGGAGCAGCTGCAAAGGCTTCTACGATTACCATTAAATGGGATGACAATGCCTCTATGGATGAGAAAATGGAGCGATTGATTACGCAGAAGTGGATAGCCTTGTTCCCTAATGGGCAGGAAGCATGGAACGAGATTCGGCGTACGGGTTATCCTCGTATCTTCTCTGTACCACAGGCAACAAACGGTTATACGCTGTTGACACCTAACAGAATACCTTTTGATAAGAATCAACAGATTAATAATCGCAGTAATTACGACAAGGCTGTCGAACTTTTAGGTGGTCCTGACGATTATGCAACACAAATGTGGTGGCAGAGATAGATTGTTTTTCTCTGTTTATTTTAGCAATAGTTTGGCGGAAATTTGTTTACAAAAATCTTCGCTTTGAGATGCTGTTCTTATACTCAAAATGATAGTTTTAGTCACTCTTGTAATCGTCATATAATCAGATAGTTATAAGAGTGTATTTGTAAAGGTGCTTAATTGGACTCCAAAAGGGCGTTAGTAAGACCTTAAAAGGGCATCTTTTGCAAGCCAATTGGGCGTCTTTTCGAATCCAATTAGGCATCTCTTTATTTTTGAGTGTTGAGTTTTTATTTACAATTACTTCGACTTATACATTCCTTTTGTAGGCATATGATTCATTGCTCGTTTTGTTGTTGGTTATAGATTTAAAAGTATAATATTACAGTTTGATATAAGTTTATATGTGGAAAAAGTTTACTTGATAGTCATAATATCAAAGGAAATACTTATATTTGCAGTTGTCGACTAATTTCAAAGTTATACCTGATTAAATAGGATGCGTGTTTAGTATAATAAATAATTATCATGGGTGGTATTGAACAACTAAAAGAATTGATGTCTATTAATACCTGTATTGAAATAGATGAAATTGAGAAATACTTTAATCAGATAGCAGAACTACTGTTTGGAAAATTTGCTATTCGGAAAGGAAATACACTTTATCTCTTTAAGGAGGTTGAATTCTATTTTTATAATAGGAATCATCGTGACATCATCACTCATCCTCGTATTTCCAATTCTTTATGTTGGTATGTAAATAATTTCGGTGGGATAGATTTGAACTTTGGTAGTACAATCGATACCATATCTAATATAGGCAAGAGGGGAAAGAATACTCAAAAGTACATCTTGAATAGTGATGCTTGTTTTGGTGGAATATTAATACGTCAGTTGATGAACAAAGAAAATGGTGATGTTCTGGAGGGTCCTTGGGCTTGTGCAGAATTGTTCAGATGCTATGATGCTACTGGCTATGACTCTGACCAACCTTTAATTATTGAGCATAACAGTGGAATGGTGAGTTATATTCGTAAACCACGTATTAATCTACTTACGGCTGGTCAGACGGTAGAAAAGAAGGTTAATTATATCCTTGGTGATTACGCAGAGCACCCACAAGCAGAAGAACTATATTGTGACTTTACTTTATTTAAAGATAGGGCATATAGGTATGTTCGATGTGATAAGTTGATGCACGATGTAGAAACCAATGTTGTCTATTTTTCTCCCTTATTAAAGAGTAGTCATCCTATATTTTATCAACGTCTTAAAGATTTACTGGAAAATATAGGGATTGAACATCGAGAATTGAAATATACTAAGGATTATTGGGCACGCGATTATATGCCTTTTCAATTAGGGAAAGATGAGTTCTTAAAGTATCGCTACTATCCAGACTACCTTGTTAATAGTAAAGACGAAAATGATAAGGAGTATATTACGGATAGTTTAAAAGTATTGCGTGGTATGAATATCAGCTATAAATCCACTTATCTTATTATTGATGGAGGTAATATGGTTACTTGTGGGCCGTATATAGTGATGACTGATAAAGTATATGTGGAAAATCAATGTGAGAAAGATGATGCAGAGTTTAAAGTTAAACTTGAATCTGAATTAGGATGCCCAGTCATAATTATACCTTGGACAATGCATGGTGATTTTGATGCAAAAGATACAGATAAGTATGGACACTCTGATGGTTTCATAAAGTGGTGTGGTGGTAATCATATATTGATGGGTAATCATGGCGATGAATATCCTGATGAAGCTATTGCCATACGAAGTGAACTTGAAAAGTATGGGTTTAAAGTGACAGAGATGAGATTCAATAATAAGGTATGTTCTCCTAAAAAAGAGCTTAATTGGGCTTACATTAATTTCTTACAAGTAGGGAAGAATATTGTTATGCCTATATTCGGAATTGAAGAAGATTCTGTTGCTTTTAAGTATATAGAAGAAGCTTTCCCGGATTGTTGTATTCATCAAATTGAAATGGCTGAGATTGCAGAAGAAGGTGGTGCACTTCATTGTATCAGTTGGAATATCCTATCAGAATAATAATGATGGATACTATAATTGTTAAATAGTAAAATTATAGCTAATTAGTATCTTTCATGATGAATGAAGTTATTGTCTAATTTTTTGGATGCAAAAAATCTCACTGAGCGCAGATGTCTATGCTTAGTGAGATTTATATTCAGAGGATATAATACTCTTATTGTAAAAAGAAGGATTATCAGTACGTAAGGTTTACTTATTGAGTAGTGACTCAATCTTATATATACTTTCTCTCAGCTCAGCCTCGTTTGGTGTTGGATTTTTGAACTGAGAAAGGGCATCTTCTAACAGCTGGAAGGCTTTCTGATTCCTTTTTTGCTTGTACTCCTTGCGTAATGTCTCAATCTTTGCAACGTTTTGAACACCTCTTATTATATGTTCAAAACGACGGCTTGAGTGGTTTCCTGGATAAACAATATAGGTGTCTCCTGGTGTGAACAACTTAAAGCGACTGTCATACATAGGGTTATCAGTCCAGTTCATCCATGCCCAGCGGAGGAAACCATTGAAGCCATTAGCAATACAATAGAGTGGGAGGTAGGTTGCTTCTATCGGGTCGTTGTTGCTGCCAACATTTGGCATGGCATCGGGACAAGCTGTGTAGGAGGTGCTAATCCAACCTTTTGAATTTCTCAAAGCAAGGTCTTCTTGTGTAAACTGCTGCTTCCAAGCAATGCAATAGTCATAGATTTTATCGACAAGTTCTTTGTGGTAGTTTCCTGCTAATGACATCTTAATGCCGGGTGCAGCTTCCTGTGCAATTCGGTAGGCGTCTTGCATAGCATCGAGGGCGCGTTCGTCCATTGCTATGACTGTTCTGTCAAACCAACCCTTCTCCTTCTGGTGGGCAGCAAAGGAACGTAAGAATGGAATCCATAAGTCGCTGTACTCTTTGCTGTTAGTTGTCGTTTTAAGTTCCTTATAGCTTTTCGAGGCTTCATCATAATAGGTGAAAGTCATGTCCCAAGGCACCATTGAGAAACAGTTGATATCTCCATTGATTCCACAAGAGTCGAGGAATGAAATCCAACGGTCGAAGGCAGTATAATCATACGACCATGTGCCATCTGCCTTTCGTGTCGTTTCAATCATCGCATCGAACTTGTCATTGCTCTGTACGCCCCAAGGTTCGTAGAAGAGGATGGCTGAAGCGTTACGTTGTCCAGCACGTGCAAGCAACTGCATATAAGGACGGAGGATGTCGAGATGTGCTTGACTCCAAGGAGCTACACCGTAGTATCTGCTCGCAGCATAGGGTTGTTGCCAGAAGTTGAGGTGGAAGTTGTCAGAGAGGGTAAGCTTGCGATTGAGCACTTTGATTATGAATGGGATGGTGCTTACTGTCTTACCGTCTTGTTGTAGCAGTAAGTTTAATTTGTAGCTACCTGCCTTAATGTTCTGAGGAATTTCAATTGTGCACCATGCAGACTTACCATACATTGGGTCGTCAGCCTTTATGCTGTCGTCACCAATGATGTCGGGCATGAGCCATGTCTGCAAGGAGTCGGGGTGATTACCACAGTTTTGGAAATCATCAGTGATAACGGCAGAAAGAAAATGAGCTGTAGCAGTCGACAGGAGTCGATTGCTACAGCTCATTGATAGTTTTAAGTTGCCCTTTGCCGATTCTGGTAATGGGAACTCAAGTCCGATACGTTCGCCTTTCCAGGCTGTTATTTCTTTCTTTTCACTTGCTTTTTTTTTACAGCAAGTGGTGCTTTGGTCTGATGTGCCTTAGCTGCATCAATCACGTACTTAGAACGATCAACGTAAGGAAGAATGTCATATTCTCCATTAGTAATCGCCTTCAATGACAGACTCTTGAACTCAATGTCATAGCCGTCATTCTGTCCGCGTACCTCATACAGGAAGCCGATGCGCTGATTTTTCATAAGTACCATTGTCGAGTAGCATGAAGATTCGTCTGTTACGCGCAAACCTTTCTTCCAGTTGCTACCCAATGCTTTTGCTGTAGAATAGTCAGCGTAAGCTGCCAACTCCTTATAGAAGAAACCTACACTGTCACGACGTGCGCTGAGTGGAACTGACTGAAGGGCTACAAAAAGCTTCTTGCCGTCAGCAACTCGCTTTGCAGGAACAATCAGAATACCACCATTGCAGGCATTTACCTGCTTGCCAGTCATATTCTGTGGCATAACCTCTTCGCCCCAGCTACCTGTAGCCTTCGCTGCATCTTTGTAAGTATAGATGTTGAAGCGTCTGCCTCCGTAAACGTCACGGCAGCTAAGTAATACACTACCATCTGGCATCTCCTCAACCTTTGACTCATCCTGTGCAATAGAAGGAGCCTTTGAAGGAGTACCTAAGACGTGCCATGTGTGACCGAAGTCATCAGAATAGATAACGAAAGTACCGCAACGGTCAACACCTTTCTGACGGATAGGATGTGCGATGTAAAGGCGATAGAACTTGCCATTACGGATGTAACGGCTCTGCATAATCTTACCTGATGTGAGGAAGATACCATCTGGGTTGCCACCATTAGGTAGTTTTCCATCGTATAGACCGTGAATCATCTCGGTAAGATCTGTTCCATTGTCCCATGTCTTACCACCATCAGTACTGTGGAAGAAGTAAGCATGCTGTGGGTTCTGACGGGTTGCTGTTTGGTAGGCACTCTTACCCGCCACACAATGAAGTAACACATTGTCTGATGTGCGGTCAGCAATGATACTTGGGTCACCGAAGGCGGTGCGGATTGGGTCTGCTGCATGCTCATTACCGCGTGCCACGCAAACAGTGTCAGACCAAGTCTTACCAAAGTCCTTACTCGTCTTCATGACAATGTTTATCTGCCACAAACCATTTCTATTGTTCCATCCCACGTCAGTATGACTAAGGCGGAAGTCGCAAGCAGCTAACAATGTTCCCTTACGTGTCTCAGTAATTGCTGGGATACGATAAGGAACTGGGCTGTTTGCCCTATCAAAAACGATGGTGGTAAAACCATCATCGTTCTTGATATTGTTGCTCTTCTCTGTTCCTACTGCACCTACCTGTAAGAGTGAGGCGCAGAGGGAAACAGTTAATAAGATCTTCTTATACATTAATTCTTGTTTGTCTTATAAGTACTAAAACTTGTATTCAACAAATGCTTCCATAGCCTCATAGCAAGCTAAGCCTAAGTCATCATAGAGTTTAGCTGTACCACGATTGCGGTCTTCTGAACGCTGCCAGAAGAGACGCTCGTCATTACCAAGGAATGGAGCACTTTCCATCTGACTCTGGTGTTTGAGGATAGAGTTACGCTTTGCACGTAGCTCTTCAGGACTGATAGGAACACACATTTCGATGTTCTCAATTTCCCATTCTGCCCATGCACCACGATACATCCACACACGACAATCCTTCAACCACTCCGCCTTAGCTTCCTTCTCAAGGTCAACAGCAGCAAGAACAGCATCTGTACACTTACGGTGAGTACCATGTGGGTCAGCCAAGTCGCCAGCTACATAAATCTGATGAGGTTTTACCTTAGTGATGAGTTCTCTTACAATGTTCACATCAGCTTCGCCCATTGGAAGTTTCTCAATCTTACCAGACTCATAGAAAGGAAGGTCGAGGAAGTGAACATGGTCGAGAGGAATCTGATTGAAGGTTGAAGCAGTACGTGCCTCGCCACGACGGATAAGTCCCTTAATGGTACGGATATCCTGTGAATCGATGTCACCTTCTTTCTTATTCTTCAAGAATTCCTTAATCTCTTTGTACTTAGACTTAATAACCTCATCTTGCTCATTAGCAAAGAGTTGATTGAAGCCATTGATGAAGTGCATGAAACGTACAACTTCCTCATCACCTACAGCGATGTTACCAGATGTCTCGTAAGCTACGTGAACGTCATGTCCCTGCTGTACCAAACGACGGAGGGTACCACCCATTGAGATAACATCATCGTCAGGGTGTGGAGAGAATACAATCACTCTCTTAGGGAATGGTTTAGCACGTTCTGGGCGATAGGTGTCGTCAGCATCTGGTTTACCACCTGGCCAACCTGTAATTGTATGCTGGAGATCATTGAAGATTTTGATATTTGCATTGTATGCAGAACCATAGAGCGCAAGGAGTTCGCTAAGGCCATTCTCATTATAGTCCTTGTTGGTCAACTTGAGAAGTGGCTTACCTGTAATCTGGCAAAGCCAAACAAGTGCAGAGCGTACTAACTTATCTGTCCATTTGCATGAAGCAACAAGCCAAGGATGCTGAATACGTGTCAACTTAGCGGCTGCAGAGAGGTCAATAACAACATGTGCGTCGTTATGTGTCTGCAAGAAAGATGCTGGAATAGCATCACTTACTTTACCCTCAACAGTCTTCTTGATAATTTCAGCTTTCTCTTCGCCCCATGCTGTAAGGAAGATCTTACGTGCAGAGAGGATAGTGCTAACACCCATAGTGATAGAACATGGAGGAACTGACTCCTGAGAACCGAAGCTCATCTTCATCTCCTCACGTGATGTCTCATCAATCAAGATAAGGCGAGAAGCAGATGTAATGCTTGAACCTGGCTCGTTGGTAGCGATATTACCCATACGGCCAATACCCAAAAGGATAACATCAAGACCACCTAATTCCTTAATATGCTGCTCGTACTGACGGCAATGCTCCTGTACATCATTCTGAGCAATAGTACCATCTGGTGTAAAGATGTTCTCTACATCAATATCAATATGATTCAAGAAACGCTCTTTGAGCTGATTGATACCACGATTTACGTTTTCTTCGCTCAGTGGGAAGTACTCGTATGCATTGAATACAACAACATTCTTGAAACTCAACTTGCCAGCTTGATGACGCTTGATAAGTTCGTGGAAGATAGGAGTGAGGGAAGAACCAGAGCCTACGCCCATAACATACTTTCTTCCTTCCTGCTCTCTCTTCTTGATGTCTGCCTCAAGGTGGTTAGCAATGTCGATAGCTCCTTCTTCAATCGTTGGGAAGATATCAGTAGGAACCTTCTCAAAACGTGTTATCTCCGAGCGTTCAATAGCTGTTGCTGGACGATAAAACTCCTCAGGTATTTGATTGAGTACAATCTGTGAACTTAAATTCAGTTTCATTACAAGTTCTCCTTTTCTATGTCTTTAAAGTATTTGTATGTTTCTACAGTTAACTTGTCTGTTGCGCTTTCATCACAAACAATGATACCATGCTCGTGCATCTGTAAAGCACTGATAGTCCACTTCTGTGTGAGTGGGCCTTCTACAGCTGCACGCAAAGCTTCTGCCTTGTTGTGACCATTTACAAGAATCAACACTTCCTTTGCATCCATTACTGTACCAACACCTACAGTCAGTGCATGTACTGGAACCTTGTTAGGATCATTGTCAAAGAAACGTGAGTTTGCAATACGTGTATCTGATGTCAATGTCTTGATACGAGTACGTGAACGGAGAGATGAACCCGGTTCGTTGAATGCGATGTGTCCATCAGGACCGATACCACCCAAGAAGAGGTCGATACCACCTGCCTCACGAATCATCTCCTCATAATGCTGACACTCTGCCTCGAGGTTCTCTGCATTACCATTCAAGATATGAATGTTCTCCTTTGGACAGTCGATGTGGTTAAAGAGGTTCTCAGCCATGAAGGTGTGATAGCTCTGTGGGTGACTCTCTGGTAAACCAACATACTCATCCATGTTGAATGTAACAACATTCTTAAAGCTTACCTTACCTTCTTTATAAGCCTTTACCAACTCAGCATACATGCCCTCTGGTGAAGAACCAGTTGGCAAACCGAGTACAAAAGGCTTGTCTTGATTCTTAGCAGCATTAATACGCTCAATAACGTAGTTTGCTGCCCATTTAGATAACTTTTCGTAGTTAGGTTCTATGATTAATCTCATAATCTTTGTTTTTAATTATTATGTTTTGGTTTATTATGTTATAAAATTCTTTTCTTATGCTTCAAGTTTTTCTGTCTTCGTATCATCTGTATAGGTGAATGGGACAAACCATGTAACCAACAGTGCTGGAATAGTACATACCAATACGAAGATAAAAAACTGGCGATAACCCAAGAAATCGCTGAAAACACCACTCAACATACCGGGTAACATTACGCCCAAGTTCATGATACCACTTGCGAAAGCGTAGTGTGCCATCTGGTGTTTGCCAGGTGCAATCTGTTGCATCATAAAGAGGGAGAGTCCAACAAAGCCGAAGCCATAGCCGAAGTATTCCATTACGATAGCACCACCAATCAACCAAAGGCTCTCTGGCTGATAGATAGCTAAGAATGTATAAGCTATGAATGGGATATTGAATACCAATGCAAGTGAGAAGAGACTCTTTTGCAGTCCTCTCCATGCAATATAATAGCCTGCAAGAATTGAACCGATGACAAAGGCTGCAGCACCAAAGGTACCATAGCAAAGTCCAATCTCTTGTTCACTCAATCCTAAACCTTGGTCGGCACGTGATGCCTTGAGGAAGAGAGGAACAATCTTCATTACAAATCCTTCAGCAAAGCGATAGAGGATGATGAAGAAGATATAATATACTATGTGTTTCTTCTTGAAAAAGTCGATAAATACCTCAACAAGTTCACCTAACGATTCTTTTAATGTTTTAGGAGAATCAGTTGTAGTCTTCTTTGGATTTGGGAGTATAATGATGTGGTAACAGCCTATCAGTAACATGATTGTAGCGATAATAAACATGATAAACATCCATGCCTTTGTT
This sequence comes from Prevotella melaninogenica ATCC 25845, assembly GCF_000144405.1. NCBI lineage: Bacteria > Pseudomonadati > Bacteroidota > Bacteroidia > Bacteroidales > Prevotellaceae > Prevotella > Prevotella melaninogenica. Next base: position 731,220 of record NC_014371.1, on the reverse strand, counting down.
ACTCCGAAATGTTCAATAAACGTACCTGCAAGGTAGACTAATCCTCCAGTCGCAGCAATCTTTGCAATGTTATAGAATGCTCCTTGCCAACCAATCCATCGTGCTTGCTCTTCGTTTGAGAGCACAGACATATAGGTTCCGTCTGCTGCAATATCATGCGTAGCACCACTCATCGCGATAACAGCAAGTATCGCTATTGTGACGGGGAAGAAGAAAGGAAGATGAAGGGCAAAGGCTACTAAGGCAAAAAGCACACCTGTAAGCAGCTGTGTCAATACAACAAAGAACTTCTTTGTCTTATAAATTTCTAAGAACGGGCTCCATAATGGTTTTAGGGTCCAAGGAAGCATGATGAGAGAGGTCCAAAAGGCTATCTGTCCATCAGATACTCCCATTCCTTTATACATTAATGTACAAACCATATTGAGTACGACGAAGGGCATACCCATGGCAAAATAAAGCGTAGGAACCCATGTTGCTGGACTATGCAGCATCTTGTTTTCCTCTTTTAGGTTCTTAGGGTTTAGACTCATTTTCTTTATATAGGATTTCTAAAGAAAGTAACAGTTAAAGAGAGGTTTTTACTTATCAAAAAAGTTTTATTTAACTTTAATTTACCAATGCAGTGAATCTCTAACTTTGAAAACCGCACTTCTTTGAATTCTTACTATTGTATATATAACGCTTATAAATGTGTTTTATTGTGAACGTATTTGGTTTTCTCGACGAAAATATTTAAATTTGCCGTAGAATATTAAAATTACATTTATAAATCATTACCTATATAATTATGTGGCTGAATTCTTATTCCCATTTTTTTAAGGCAACGATAGCTTGTGCAAGCTTATTATTCTCGCCGGTAGTTCTTCCATCGCTTCATGCTCAGGAGCAGAACGTTGTAATAATCAATCCGACAGATTCTCCTGCGGAAATTGTTCGTAAGGCAGCAAATGTCGTTCCTTCTGCTCGTCAGTTTAATTGGCAGCGTCAGGAACTTACTGCTTTCTTGCATTATGGTATAAACACCTATACTGGTAGAGAGTGGGGCGATGGTAAGGAGTCACCAGCTATCTTCAATCCTACTGACCTTGATGCTGATCAGTGGATACGTGAGTTGAAGGCAGCAGGCTTTAAGTGTGTTATCCTTACTTGTAAGCACCATGATGGTTTCTGTTTGTGGCCATCGGCTTATACAGAACATAGTGTTAAGAACTCTCCATGGAAGAAGGGTAAAGGTGATGTTGTACGTGAGGTGAGCGATGCCTGCAAGAAGTATGGTATGGATTTTGGTGTCTATCTCTCTCCTTGGGATCGTAATTCAGACCTTTATGGAACAGAAGCTTATAACGAATTCTTTGTTAAACAGTTGACTGAATTGCTTACACAATATGGTAAGGTAAGTGAAGTGTGGTTTGATGGTGCTTGTGGTGAAGGACCAAATGGTAAGAAGCAGGTGTATGACTTCGTACGTTGGTATGAGCTTATTCGTAAGTTGCAGCCAGAGGCAGTGATAGCTGTTATGGGACCTGATGTTCGTTGGGTTGGTACAGAGACTGGTCGTGGTCGTGAGATGGAATGGAGTGTTGTGCCAAAGGACAATCTTGATCAGGATGCTATTGCAAAGAACTCACAGAAGGAAGTACTGACTGCACCTGCTGGTGATATGATGGGGCAAGACCTTGGTAGTCGTAAGAAGATTGAAAAGGCAAAGTCACTTATTTGGTATCCTGCTGAGATTGACGTATCTATCCGTCCAGGATGGTTCTATCATGAGGATCAGGATAGCAAGGTGAAGTCGCCTAAGGAACTGATGGATATCTATTTCACATCTGTTGGAATGAATGGTGTACTCCTCTTGAATCTTCCTCCTAACAAGGAAGGTAAACTCTCTGAGGCTGATATAAGAAGTCTTCGTGGTTTCCGCCAGTTGTATGCAAACACCTTCACTGATAATCTCTTGGCAAAGGCAAAGGTTACTTGTGCGCTTTCAGAGGGTAAGGGTCGCAATGTTGTTGACGATAATTATGACACATCTGTGCGTCCAAAGATGAAGGATGGTAAGGCTGTCTTCTCATTCAAACTGAATAAACCTGCTACTTTCAATGTCCTTTCTGTGCAAGAGGATATCCGTAAGGGACAGCGTGTGGAGAAGTTCTCACTCGAAGTAAAAGATGCTAAGGGCAACTGGAAGAAAGTAACAGAGGGTACGACCGTTGGTCATAAGCGTTTGCTTAAGTTCCCTGTTGAGACTGCTAAGGAGGTACGCCTTATCATCAGTGAGGTGCGTGCCGTACCTGCTATCTCTGAGATTGGTTTGTACCGATTAAGAGAGTAGGCTATTATTCTTAGGCTTATTGCAATAAGTTATATAAAAAAGGACGCACAGGTTGTGTGTCCTTTTTTATTTTTTTTGTGTCCGATAAAACTTTTTTGGAGTTATCTGTGTTAGTTAAAATAAACTTAAACTTATGATTTCATTAATTTATCTGGTTATTATAGGGCTTTCCTTGTCAATATAAGCATATTTTATAATGCTTACAGTTTGAAAGTGAAAACCAAGCTCCTGGATAAGTAAAACGGCTGCAACACCGATGGGTAAAGAGATACATAGCTTTCAGTTTATTTTTACCGGACAGCAATATTTTATTTTATTCTAAGTTTTGTATTTGTTTGATAAATAGTGGATAGGATTTTGGAATGGAGAGCTTTATTACAAGTCTTTGGTAACAATGCATTGATAGAATAATGAAAGTTATTTTTTTGTGAAAGTAAGATACCCTCTTACTTTTATGTAATAAATGCATTGAATAAAGTAGATTACTTTAATATAGTGCAAAATTTCAGTCTTAAATAGTTGTTTTTATGTTTAAACACAGTGCAGCCTTGCCTAAGAGATCTCTATTACTCCATTATCCCCTTTTGCTCTTCTTATCGCGCCATCAAGGTATTTCATAAGCCTACAGAGGCAATATTTATCAAGCGGCTTTCTTCTTTGGCTTTCTTTTTCTAATTTTCTTTTCAGTTCAGAAAGAACAGGTAAGTCGTCTGAATAGTTGTTGCATCCTTGTCCTAATTGAGCATAAAAGATATAATGCTTACTAAAAAAACGTCCTAATATTGCAAGACTTTTATTACTCAATTGGCGAACATTATTGTATAAACAATCTACATTAATATTTTTAAACGCGGAAATCATATCATAAGAACATTGATGGTCGGATGTGGCTTCTTGGCTTAATCCTACTAATGATTCGATATTTTCGTCAGTGAGATTTAATAGTGCATTTTCAAACTTGTCCTTTATATTTTTTTCGTATGTTTCAAATATTTCTTTTGTAAAATCTAAGAAGTCATTTTCGATTTTGGATCTTTTTAAGTTGTTGATATAATGTATTCCTTGGTAAAATGAATTTCTTAATTCGTAAAGTTCTTCTTTGTTTGTCTGATTGGAATAGATTTCTTTAATATAGATTTTAGCTAATGATATAGTTTCTGACTTAAAACAGTAGAGCCCTTCTTCGTCAAAGAATGATAGGAGAGAAACTGATTGTCCCCACATATACATATTTGGAATTTTATTATTTTCTATATCATCAATTAATGCAGAGCACTCTGTTTCAAAAGTTTCAGATGACATGTTAATAAAGTCAGATAGTTTGTTTTGTGGTGTAGTTACATGTTGTATTTGCTCAAGTAAATTCTTAACGTATGTTTGAAGACTATTGCCAGTTTCTATTTCATATACAATGTTATTAATATGGTTGTGATTGAGAATTTCAAAATTATATTTTTCTACTACCTCTCTATATTTGTTTTGTAAATTACTTAGCCTATCCTGCGTTTCTTTATCCCCTGCTACTGCTGTTGTATAATTCCAATGCCATTCTGTAAATAAGTCATGATACTCACCACGATATTCACAGTAAGTCGCAATATATGTTGCTAAAATTGATTGCATCAATTGGACATTCATTTCAGTTAATTCTTTTCCAACTTCTAAAAATAAGGTGTCAAAATCATATAAACACTGCCTTAAAATGCGAAGGTTGTTACAGTTTGTAGCGTTAAAGATGTCTGTAATTAGCTCTTTTTGATTTTGTAACCATTTTGATAGAGGGATGTCGTTAGTAAGGAAATGGGTAATAGCAGTGTCAATATCAGGTTCAAGTTCAAATTCACGACCTACAGTTTTTTCTTTGAATTCTACTAATATCTGTTTTGTTTTATCACACGCGTGTGTTTCATCGCCTACAAGTATTACATGACAAGAGCCATGTTCTACAAAATTGTTGATATATCCTAATAGAAGTTTCATATCTATTAGACATCGTTCTAAATCATCAAATACTATTAACTTTGTTTCAATGGTTTGCTTAAGGTCTGATGTTAAAAGTGAAAAAGAGTCCAAAGTCGCATCTAAAGAAATGTCGTCTTTACCATCATTATTCCAGTCAAGCGATGTTTTGAATGCAAGTTTTCCAGCTACTTTGAAAAGTTTCTTTGTAAACTCTGCACCTTTTGAATATAAATAGGGATGTAAAGCACTATCTATGGCTTTTGTAATTTGTGATGTCTTGTTTAAGCCATATAGAGATACATATATTGGGTCAAGTGTATTTTCACCTTCTTGGAAATCTTTCTTATATTCTTTTATCCAGTTAGAAATGAAAAATGTTTTTCCACATCCCCATTTACCTTTAAGCATTACTGCGTACTGTGGGTCAGGATTAGTCATGTAATTATTTAGGTATTGTGAAATTTGTTCGTTCATATAAATTCCTCCAGTTTTGTTGTTTTATAAGCTAATGAATATAAGAATGAAGTTCTCTTAATTTTTGAATATCAATAAGTTATCTTCATACCCATTCCAGTCAGCCACTCCACAGATACTATCTGTTGGGGTGCGATAGAAGGTGTTGCCGTTGTTTCCACCTGTCAGATAAACGGCATCAGTAAAGCCATAGTCAGCAAGGGCTTGTGCAAAGTCGTAGAGGGACTCTTTGTGTATAGTCTCAACATACCAAATCGTTGTAGAGCCTGCCTTACGTGCTAATGCACAGCGTGTCACTTTTCCCTTTAAGGCAAACTGCTCCTCACATATTTGTCCTGCCGATACGAGGGCAAATTGGCGGAACAGACTTCCATTGTGGGCTTTGATATACTCCTTTATGGAATCGTCTTGACCGATGCCTATTTGCCACTTGTCGCCAACAATAGCTACAAAGCCAGCCTTATTATGGTTGCTGGCATACTCCTTACCATGATAGATAAAGTCGCCAATGTATTTATATTGATGGTTTTCATCCCAATAGAAGTCCCAACCATGTGTGACAAGACAGACGGTAGAGTCGCTGTCAGAAGGGGCAGTGCGAGATAGGGTAGGTGTGAGTCCATGCAGTTCGTATAGTCTCATACTCACGCCATAGAGTGAATCTACCTTCATCGTTACCCCTTGTAAAGAGTCTGTTGGCATCTTCTCCAAGTCACGAATGATTTCTGTTGACGTGCGACTTAATGGGTAATCAAAAGCGAGGGTACGGCTGTTTGCTTTCTGCCAGAAGTAGAAGGTTGCTGCAGAAAGGGCGATAAAAGCAAGTGCAACAATTCCTATCCACCATCTTCGGGATGCTGGTTGCTGCTTGTCTGTTAGCTGAGAAGGTTTGAATTCCGTACCTCCTAAGAACTGAATATCGTCGTCACTATAACTCATTCTGCTTTTGTTTTATACCCTCTTCAAGGAGCTGCAACGCTTTGTGTGAGATAGAGTCGAGTACTATCTTCTGTGATAGTTCTTTTCTCCACAGGCTCAGCTGGTCCTTCTTCGTGTCAATTCTACTGATATAGTGAAGGTTGAGAACGTATTGTTTACCCACCCTTACGAATACAATTTCTTGCTGTCTCATCTGTTGATCAATGAGTTCTGTAATGGCTTTGAGGTTCATCCATAACTGTATCTCCTCACCATTTGAAAGCGTCATCACACAGTAGTTGCCGTCTGATCGGATATAAAGAATCTCGTCAAACGCCAGTCGCATCATTTCTGTGCTTCCGTTTTGTATGATTAACAGCTGTTTCACTACTTATTGTCAACAAATTGTTATAGTACTGCAAATTTAGTAATAAAAAGCTATACTCTTGTTGCTTTGTATAGAAAATCTATTTCTTGCACCCTATTAGTGGCTTAGGATAGCTACTCACAGAAGTCTTTTCGATGTGTAATATACAAGTCAATAAAGAGTTTAACTCTTGCCAATAACTCCCTTATATGTGTCCATATAGCCCTTGGATGTCGTACGTCATCAGCATTATATCCTACTGCTTTAATATTCATCTTGTCTGCCAAGAAGATGCTACGCTCATTGTGCCACTTTTGTGAGATGATAATCATATTGTTAACCCGAAAGTTTTGTTTGATATTTCTCATAGACAGTAGGGTACGATAACCCTGTCCGTCCATTGTGATGATACTATCAGGGACACCTCTTTCTATAAGGTCGTGGCGCATTGTTTGCGGTTCGTCATATCCTTCCCGCTTGTCTCCACTGATAATAAGTTGTTTGAACTTTCCATGTTTGTAAAGTTCTGTAGTCGCTTTGATGCGTGCCATATAGAAGGAACTCGGTCTTTTACCGTCTCTTGCCTTTGGGTTAGTGCCGAGCAGTAAGGCTGTCTGCATGGTGGGAACTTCATTGATATCATTGAATGTTCTACCTTTTGCATTCTTGTCAACAATAATATTGCACAATAAGATTATAGTTCCAAGTAGGGCAATGATAGCGGTGGTGGAAAGAATGATTTGCTTTTTCCTTTGTTTGTTTCTTTTCATCTGTTTATTTTTTCTATGTATCAAAGCTTTGCGCATGTAAGTGCGATAGTTTTGATAGGGTCTTTTAATTATCTCGATGCAAAGTTAATGTTTATCTCTTATCTACTCTTATCTTTTGTCCACCTGCTGATGAAATGGTGCTGAGGGTGTATGAAACTGCAAGTTTTTAATTCATAATTCACAATCCATAATTATGATTACTACATTAATTTATAATTCATAATTCACAATCCATAATTATGATTACCGATAAAGGTAAAGTTTAAAGGAAAAAACATAAAGTTCAAATCATAAAGTTCAAAGTTCAAACTTCAATGTTCAAAGGGAATGAGGTTTAAAGGGCATAAATGTTTACAAAAAGGTGCGGGGAAGATGCAGATAAAAGCTCTATAAGGGTACAATTTTAGTGCCTTTGTAAGTAGTTTGTTATCAAATAGTTGTGAGCGCGATTTTCAATAGGTGCTTAGTAAGGGTGCAAAAGGGCGTTAGTAAGGGTGCAAAAGGGCATCTTTTAGAAGCCAATTAGGCGTTAATTCAACTCCGATTAGGCATCTACTAAAATTGTAGGCATGAAGTTTTTATTACAAAAGAGTGTCGATTGATGAAGATTATAACCTGTTGTTAAGTTGTAAATCGTTAATTAGTTTTCTGTAAATCATTAGATACTACTCTCGTATATGGTTCGTTTTCTCGTTTAGTTCTCTATATAAAGAAAGCCGTCACTTCATGATGAAGCAACGGCTTGTGTATATTTGAGAGATAGATAAATCTCTTACTTCTCGATAGCAGCTACACCTGGGAGTACCTTACCCTCGATAGCCTCGAGCATAGCACCACCACCGGTAGATACGTAAGAAACCTTGTCAGCAAGACCGAACTTGTTAACAGCTGCAACAGAGTCACCACCACCAACGAGAGAGTAAGCGCCGTTCTCCTGAGTTGCCTGTGCAACAGCCTTAGCAATCTCACCAGTTCCTTTAGCGAAGTTCTCCAACTCGAATACGCCTACAGGACCATTCCAAAGGATTGTCTTAGAAGCGAGGATAATCTTCTTCCACTCCTCGATGCTCTCCTCTGATGCGTCCATACCTTCCCACTCATCAGGAATCTGGTCGATTGGGAATACCTTACGCTCTGTATCGTTAGAGAAGTCCTTACCACAAACAGTAGCAACAGAGAGTGAAAGGTTTACGCCCTTCTCCTTAGCTGCAGCAATTACGTTCAATGCCTCTGGCATCAAATCGTCCTCGTGGAGTGACTTACCAATCTTACCGCCCTGTGCCTTGATGAAGGTATAACCCATACCACCACCAATGATGAGGTTGTCAACCTTGTCAAGGAGGTTCTTGATTACAGCGAGCTTAGAGCTTACCTTTGAACCACCGATGATAGCAGTGAAAGGATGCTGAGCGTTCTTTAATACGTTGTCGATAGCTGTAACCTCTTTCTCCATGAGGTAACCCAACATCTTGTGGTCAGCATCGAAATAGTCAGCGATAACTGCTGTTGATGCGTGCTTGCGGTGAGCTGTACCGAATGCATCGTTTACATATACGTCAGCGTATGAAGCGAGCTTCTTAGCGAAGTCCTTCTGACGTTCCTTCATCTCAGCCTTTGCAGCGTCGAACTCTGGAGTTCCCTTCTCAACACCTACTGGCTTGCCTTCCTCTTCTGGATAGTAACGGAGGTTTTCAAGCAAGAGAGCCTCGCCTGGTTTCAATGCAGCAGCCTCAGCTTCAGCGTTACCAGCGTCCTTAGCGAACTTAACCTCAACGCCGAGGGCATTGCTTACGTTCTTAACAATCTGGCTCAATGAAAGCTCTGGCTTCACTTTGCCCTTTGGCTTACCCATGTGGCTCATCATGATGAGAGCACCACCGTCAGCCAATACTTTCTTCAGTGTTGGCAAAGCACCACGGATACGTGTCTCGTCAGTTACATGACCATTCTCATCCAAAGGCACATTGAAGTCTACGCGGACGATAGCCTTATGTCCAGCGAAGTTAAAATCGTTAATTTTCATTTGTTTTTTATTATTTGTAACGTTATAATATTCCTATCCGCAAAAATACTAATTTTTGATGGATTGGTGAAATCAAACACTATCTTTTTTGTAAATTTGCAGAAAAATAAGATTGTAATGAAAGATTCGGTTATTATTGTTAGTGGTGGACTTGATTCTATCACGTTGCTTTATGATAAGGCGGAGACGATCGCTTTAGCAATCTCTTTCGACTATGGTCAGAACCATGGGGCTAAGGAACTGCCTTATGCTCAGTATCATTGTGAGAAGTTGGGGATTCCTCATATAACGATTCCACTGTCTTTTATGCACCAGTATTTTAAGAGTTCGTTGCTTGATGGGGCTGATGCTATCCCAGAGGGTCATTATGAAGAGGAGAATATGAAGTCGACGGTTGTTCCTTTCCGTAATGGCATTATGCTTGCGATAGCGACGGGTATTGCCGAGAGTCATGAGTTGAAGCGTGTGTATATTGCTAATCATGGTGGCGATCATACGATTTATCCTGACTGCCGTCCTGAGTTTATTCATGCGATGAATGGTGCTACGGAGGCTGGAACCTTTGTGAAGGTGCGTGTTGAGGCTCCTTATACGGAGATTACTAAGGCTGAGATTGTGGCGCGTGGTGCTGCGTTGGGAATAGACTATTCTAAGACTTGGAGTTGTTATAAAGGTGCTGATATCCACTGTGGTAAGTGTGGAACATGCGTTGAACGTAAGGAAGCCTTTGAAGCGGCGGGAGTGAAGGACCCGACGATTTATAGCATGGATTGATAGGATTGTCCTATTATTGCTTGCCTCTTAATTTCAAAAACTAAAACAGTCGGATTGAAGAACTCAATCCGACTGTTTCGATTATAGGGCTTCGTACTATTCTGTACACGCTTCTCATATACATTGTTTGTGAGTATATTGCCCTTTATTATGTGTACAGAAAGTAAGCTGTTTATGCCTCTATGCACTTGTGCTGATGCTTCGCACGAATGGTGCTTACGTACAACACCATTCGTGCTAAGGCTTGGCACCACTGTTTGTTGTTGTTGGAAAGGGAGTAACTGTTATTAATAAAACGTGCTACTAACCAATACAAACAACAAGCAGGGTGATTAGTGGGCTGCTAATAGTTGTTCTGCCATGTTTGCAGCAGCTCTTCTTCCGTCTCCCATTGCAAGGATAACCGTTGCACCACCACGTACGATGTCACCACCAGCAAAGATTTCTGGCTGTGAACTCTGCATCTGTTCGTTGACAACAATCGTGTCTTTACGACCTAACTCAAGTCCCTTTACAGACTTAGGTACCAATGGGTTAGGTGATACACCTACGGCAACGATGACCTGGTCGCACTCGACTGTGACAGTCTCGCCAGTCAATTCTGGTCGACAGCGACCACTTGCGTCTGGTTCTCCGAGTTTCATCACATCTAAGACAGCAGCACATACACGACCTTTTTCATCCGCCTTATATTCCTGTGGATTATGAAGAGTGAGGAAGTTGATACCCTCTTCTTTAGCATGTTTCACCTCTTCAAGACGTGCAGGCATCTCGGCTTCAGAACGACGATATACAAGTGTGACGTCAGCGCCTAATCGTTTGGCAGTACGACAAGAGTCCATAGCCGTGTTACCACCACCGATAACCAAGACTTTCTTACCCATAATGATTGGTGTGTCGGTCTCTGGATTGGCTGCGTCCATGAGGTTTACACGTGTCAGATACTCGTTACTTGAAAGGATGTTGATAGCGTTCTCGCCTGGGATACCCATGAAGTTAGGCAATCCGGCACCTGAACCAACGAAGATACCCTTGAAGCCTTTCTCCTTTAAGTCTTCTATACTGATGGTCTTACCGACGATTGTATCGGTCTGGAAGTGTACGCCTATGCGACGAAGATTATCTATTTCGACATCAACAATCTTGTTTGGTAGACGGAACTCAGGGATACCATATTTCAAAACACCGCCAATCTCGTGCAGTGCCTCAAATACATAAACCTCGAAGCCACGCTTTGCCATGTCGCCAGCAAAGCTTAATCCTGCAGGACCAGAACCGATAACAGCTACCTTGATACCATTGGATGGTGCAACGTCTGGCAATGCCATGTGTCCGCTTTCACGCTCATAATCGGCTGCGAAACGCTCAAGATAGCCGATGGCTACGGCTGGTGAGTTCATCTTCAAATGAATACAACGGCTCTCACATTGCTTCTCCTGTGGACAAACACGACCACATACGGCTGGTAGGGCAGATGTTTCCTTGAGTATCTTGGCTGCTTCGAGGAAGTCGCCACGCTCTATATTCTTAATGAAGTCTGGTATGTGAATGTTTACAGGACAGCCCTCTACGCAAGAAGGTTTCGGACAGTCGAGGCAGCGTTTAGCCTCTTGCATAGCCATCTCTGGCGTTAGTCCGATATTTACCTCCTCTAAACGGGTCTTCGCACGATAGTCGGCATCCAGTTCAGGCATCTTCACACGTTCAATAGCTGTGCGCTCCTTTGGCTTAAGTTCCTTGCGTAATGTGGCACGCCAATCAGCTCCCTCCATTTCTTCTGATAGGTGGGCTGTAGGTGATGAGGTGTTTTCTTCTTGACAGTTTGCTGCTCCATTTTCTGCGTTGTTCTTATCTCCTGTCTTCCCTTGAGCCTCTTTTTCTGACTTGTTTCCCGCCAGGCACTCCCCTCCTTCGGAGGGGTTGGGGGAGGTCTCAATATCCTTAAACGTCCCCATTCGCTTGAACATCTCATCCCAGTCGACGAGGTCGCCATCGAATTCAGGACCATCAATGCAGACAAAGCGAGTCTTACCACCAATCGTTAGACGGCAAGCACCACACATTCCAGTTCCGTCCACCATAATAGTATTGAGTGAAACATCGTTAGGAATGCCGTATTTCTTTGCTAAAAGAGAGGTGAACTTCATCATGATAGGAGGTCCGATAGCTAACACCTTGTCTACGTGTTCGCGCTGTATCACCTTTTCTACGCCCACGGTGATGACACCTTTCTCTCCGTAGGAACCATCATCGGTCATGATGATAACCTCATCAGAGTATTTCTTTACGTCGTCTACCATGATAACTAACTCCTTAGTACGACCGGCGAGGACAGAGATGACTCTGTTACCAGCCTGCTTCAGTGCTGTAAGGATAGGGAGAATGGCAGCGATACCAATACCACCACCCGCACAGATAATCGTACCGTAGTTCTCAATATGGGATGGAGTACCGAGTGGTCCGACAATATCAACAATCTCATCGCCTTCATTCAACTGGCAAAGCTTTGTTGATGAGCGTCCTACCTCTTGGATAACCATGGTGAGCGTACCCCTTACTGGGTCCGATTTCGCAATGGTGTAAGGTACACGTTCGCTGTGGTTGTCAACACGCACGATGATAAAGTTACCTGGACGGCAGCTTCGTGCAATGAGCGGTGCTTCTACTTCTAAGCAGAAAACCTTCTCTGAAAACTGTTGTTTACGGATAATCTTGTTCATGGAGTGGTAATAGATATTAAAAGTACTGACCCTATGTGTTCTTTATACTTTGGGTGTTCTTCTATTGTAAAGAGTCGTATAAAAGATTGATAAGGGTAAGTAGCTTTTGTTGTTTTATTAGTTGTTCGCGGTAATGATGCCCCTCCTTTTTAAGGGAGGGGCTGTATTTTTTAGTCCATCTTGTCGTCGAGCATCTCGAAACCACAGTAAGGAACGAGTACCTTTGGTACACGAATACCCTCTGGGGTCTGGTTGTTCTCGATGATAGCTGCAACGATACGTGGCAGAGCAAGGGCTGAACCATTCAATGTATGGCAGAGTTCAATCTTCTTATCTTCGGCATGACGGAAACGACAATGCAGACGATTTGCCTGATAGCTTTCGAAGTTTGAAACGCTTGAAACCTCCAACCAACGCTCTTGTGCAGCACTCCACACCTCAAAGTCATAGCAGAGAGCAGCTGTGAAGCTAATGTCTCCACCGCAAAGACGGAGGATGTGATAAGGCAATTCAAGCTTCTTTAAAAGACCTTCAACGTGGTCTAACATCTCATCCAATGACTGATAAGAGTGCTCTGGCTTATCGATACGTACAATCTCAACCTTATCAAACTGGTGTAAGCGGTTCAAACCACGTACGTCCTTACCATAGCTACCAGCCTCACGACGGAAACAAGCAGAGTAAGCACAACGTTTAATAGGCAGGTCTTGCTCGTTGAGAATCTCGTCACGGAAGATATTTGTAACAGGAACCTCAGCTGTTGGGATGAGATAGAGGTCGTCAAGATTAGCATGATACATCTGTCCCTCCTTATCTGGCAACTGACCAGTAGCCTGACCAGACTCCTGATTTACTACCAATGGTGGCTGTACTTCCAAGTAGCCACTCTTACGAGCTTCATCGAGGAAGAATGCCTCTAAGGCACGTTGGAAGCGTGCCATCTTACCGATATAGAGTGGGAAACCAGCACCAGTAATCTTCACACCAAGATCGAAATCTACCAAGTTAAACTTCTTCAGCAAGTCCCAGTGGCACAATGCGTCAGCAGGTAGGTTTGGCTTCTCGCCCCCTTCCTTTACAACAACATTATCCTCAGCATCCTTACCTTCAGGTACAATCTCGTTAGGGATGTTAGGAATTGTCAGTAACACGTCTGTCATATCCTTCTGAGCCATATCCATTATCTCTTGAAGAGCCTTGTCAGAAGATTTTAATAATGCTACCTCTTCCTTTATCTTGTCAGCTTCGTCTTTCTTTCCTTCTTTCATCAGTCCACCAATCTGCTTCGAGAGCTGATTCTGCTGCTGCTTGTTTGTGTCAAGCTTCTGCTGAGTCTCACGACGCAAACGGTCATATTCCAATACTTTCTCAACTGCCTCACGTGCACCTTTGAAGTGTTTCTTCTCCAGTCCTTTGATGACGCGTTCAGTTTCTTCACTGATGAGCTTTAATGTAAGCATAACGTTCTAATCTTTATTTTAATTTGTTTCTGAGAGCAAAGTTACGAAAAAACTTCTATAAGTCAAAAACATTTATATTACTTATTTTGTTCTGTGTTGAGTTGAATTAACTATAGTTGTTTTTCTAATGATTGTAGATATTTTCCTGTTAAGAGAAGAGTTTCTTAGATTATATTGGCTATGCTTGGTTTATAAGTATTCCTCTTGTCACCTTATTCATTGTTATTTGGCGGTTCTATTCACCCTAAAGTTCATCTTATTTTTAGTACTTTTATTGTGGGGTTGAGGCTGCGCACATATGGTGCTTACGCTGCGCACATTTGGTGCTGATGCTTAACACATGTGGTGCTGATGTTTAGTACTATGTAAAAAGTTGGTGAAGAAGATGCAAGTTGTGAGTGATTACTCAGTCTAACTGCTCTTTTTTAGTTTTGGTTTTAACGGAAAGTTGTTTTCTTTATCTACTCTTCTGAAACCCTTCAAGTTGTTCGTATTGGTTGTCTTTCATCTTTCGACTGATACTACTAATCCAACGACGATGAGTGGTTATGAAGATGATACCAAGGAGGGAGAGGATAGTATTGGAGAGGATCGGTTGGTTTAGCCACCATGTACCTAATGCGGTAATTGGGAATGGACTGATGATGGTAATGATTGTAACGATGAGTTGTATATAGTTAGTATTCGCATTCTTGCCCGTGTGGGTAGCTTGCATAGAGAATGTTACCTTATTATATATTGCCATTTGAAATAGAATACGATAGGCGACACCAGCCGCAAAGAGGGCATAAGATAGTATTGTCCAAAAGCTTATCTTCCCAATTATAGCTACAGGGAGGAAAGCGAGCAGCGGTATTAAGAGTAGGGCAGTATAGAAATAATACTTTGCAAGCAAAAGGTTCTGGATACTATTACGCTGCATCAGTAGGCATTCATAGTAATTTCCTTCATAACACATGATTCTTGAGAGTGAGCTTAGTCCGTAGACGATAAAGCTATAGTAGACAAAGCCGTTAATCTTAACCATGTCACTCTCTGGGTCAAAGGCTGTGATTAGACTAAAGATAAAGATACCAAAGGTGTTGAGAAAGAAGATCAAACGGAGTCTTTTGTTGCGTAGAATACCCCACACTTCAATCTTAAGATACTCACCAATCTGGTTGAATCGGTCGAAGAAAGTAAGGTTTATGCTATTTTTGTCATGTTTCACTGGTGCTGCTGTGTATTGCTCTTGGAGAATACGATGCTCAAGGACGTTGCGATTTAGCAATATCATTCCTATTAGAAGCAATATCATTACAGCATATATCCACACTTCTCCTCTTATCATTGCATTACCAATCTCTGCCCAACGTTGGAGGTAACTTTGTGGAGATGGGAAGAAGATAGTTATTATGGCGATAAATAAATAGGTAAGAATAGGTACGAGCCAATACCACAGTCCACGTGCAGTCAGTACTTGTGTAAATTGGAAGAACTGTCCATTGATAAGTAGAAGGAGATAAAGTCCTGCAGTATAACCAATCATAGCCGATGCACCCAACTCTGGAATGACTGTTTTAACACCAAAGGGAATACAGATAAAGAGAAGGTTTACATTCTTGAAAACTATCAGTTGTCGCAGAATCAGATAATCTGTATAGCTATGTTTGGGAAGCGGTAAGAGTAGGTAAGGACGGATATGCATCAGTAATCGGTGGTCTGTCGTATATCTGAAAAGATAATCAATGAACAGAAACACAGGTATTAGGGCATAGATGAAACGATAACCGCCAAGATTATCCTCGATAACGAGGTCTGCCAATTCACATCCTATCCATACAAAATAAGAACAAAGAAAAATAGCCAACACGTAGTAAAAGTACTTTGCTACGTTGTTGGCTTGCCATATTTTATTTCTTCTACCCGATAGGCAGAAGTGCTTATGTAATGTTTGTATAGCTTCCCAGTAAGTCATTTATCTCAAGTCTATCACCTCAGCAGACGGATAGTTCTTCTTGTTGAAAGTAAAGATATTGTCTGAAAGGTTCTTGCGCTGAATACCAGAAACAGTGATAGTAGTCCACTTATTAGCCTGCTTAATCTTGATCTTTTGTAGCTGATAGGCTTTGTTTACAGTTACATAAGCCTCAGGAATATTGCGTTTAGGGTTGGTTGCCTTCATGTGTACCACGTAAGAACCACCTTCATTTGTCATTGAAAGGTTGTAACCCTGACGATACAATGTCATCAATGCGTAAGGGTTCATTGAAAGACGCTGTGCTTCTGTAGGTGTAGAAACATTCACTTCGTCAGTAGACTTCATGTATGACCATTGTGTTGTTCCATTAAACCATACAGTTGTCTGTGGCGTTGTGGCAATAAACTTAACACCTTTCACAGAAATAGTACCTGCAGTTCTACCTACAGCACCAGGTCTGGAAAGTTCAAAGCGAGCCGTAAAACCACCCAAATTAGAAATGTTAGCTGCAGCTTTATCCATACAAGCCTTAGCCTGATTAGCATTCTGTGCGAAAATACTATTTGCCATAAAGATGGCTACGAGCAATAGCAAATATTTAATCTGTTTCATTGTTTTATCGTTTTTATTCTGATTTCCTATACTTTTATTCTTTGTTATCCACGGAGGATAGTAAGCATATTATCAAGACTTACCTCGTCACTTATCAGTACCTCACGTGGTTTTGAACCCTTTGCTGCACCAACGATACCTGCTTTCTCCATTTGATCCATCAGTCGACCAGCACGGTTGTAACCAATAGACAGGCGACGCTGAATCATACTTGTTGAACCTTGTTGGCTGACAACAATAGCACGTGCAGCCTCCTCAAACAATGGATCAAGGTTGTGAGTATCCAGTGCACCACCTCCTCCAGCTTCGTCTTCAGACAATGGTTCTGGGATTTCCAATGGGCGAACAGGACCTGGTTGATTAGCAATGAACTTGGTAATATTCTCTACTTCAGGCGTATCAACAAAGGCACACTGCACACGAACAGGGTCAGCACCATTGAGATAAAGCATATCACCACGTCCGACAAGCTGTTGTGCACCTGGTCGGTCGAGGATGATACGTGAGTCCATCATCGCTCCAACGCGGAAAGCAATACGTCCAGGGAAGTTTGCTTTGATGTTACCAGTGATAATTGTTGTTGTTGGTCGCTGGGTTGCAATAATCATGTGAATACCGATAGCACGTGCCAACTGTGCGATACGTGTGATAGGCATCTCCACTTCCTTGCCCGCAGTAAGAATCAAGTCACCAAACTCATCAATGATGACAACGATGTATGGCATGAACTCATGGCCTTCTTCTGGGTTCAGTTCGTGTCTGAGGAACTTCTGATTATATTCCTTTATATTTCTAACACGAGCCGCCTTCAGTAAGTCGTAACGCTCATCCATCAATACACAAAGACCTTTCAGCGTCTTTACAACCTTCTGAACGTCTGTGATGATTGGTTCATCTTCATTCTCCTCAACAGCTGCCATGAATGGTTTGGCTATAGGAGAGTAAACGCTGAACTCTACCTTCTTTGGGTCAACCAGTACAATCTTTAGCTCGTTAGGATGCTTTTTATAAAGAAGGGAGGTGATAATAGCATTCAGACCGACAGACTTACCCTGTCCGGTAGCACCCGCAACGAGTAGGTGAGGAATCTTAGCAAGGTCGACCATGTACACCTCATTAGTAATCGTCTTACCCAATGCGATTGGTAACTCCATTGTAGAGTCTTGGAACTTGCGTGAGTTCAGAATAGAGAACATTGACACAATGTTTGGCTTAGCATTTGGTACCTCAATACCAATCGTACCCTTGCCTGGCATTGGAGCAATGATACGGATACCGATAGCCGCCAAACTCAGTGCAATATCATCTTCAAGGTTCTTAATCTTAGAGATGCGAACACCCTGGGCAGGTGTAATTTCATAGAGAGTAATCGTTGGACCGACTGTTGCGCGAATACTACGAATCTGTACACCAAAGTCGTTTAACACCTTGATGATACGGTCTTTGTTTGCTTCTAATTCCTCTTGACTAACGTAGTTGGTCTTAGAATCAGAAGTATATTCCTTTAATAGGTCAAGTGAAGGGAACTTCCACTTTGTAAATGGCTCACGAGGATTGATAGGAGTCAGTGGAAGGTTGTTGTTAGCAAGCGTCTTGCTATTTGCTTTCTCCTCAACTTTCTCCTCCTCAACTTCAAAGCCTGGACCTTCTTTCTCTGCTGTATTCTTAGCCTTGTCACCACCATTAGGTGAATAGAGCGAGTCTGGCTCTTGTGGAACGATTGCAGGCTCTGTTGGCAAGTCGATAGGTTCAGCGAGGGTAGGGTCAACATATTCTGCTGGCTCTACAGGTTCTTCCTCAATAACCACCTCATCATCATAGACGTTTTCAGTGTTGTCTCCCTTACTATCATGTACCACCGTAAACTTTACCTTGTCACGAATATAACCAAATGGGTTAATCATCTTGCGTACGACAGTAATCGTTTCGGAAGTAAGATAAGTGAGGTAAGCCAACATGATAATCACTAAGATAGCGATTAATCCCGGTGTACCAACAAGGTTTTCCATGTATTGAACACAGAAAGCACCATGGTCTCCTCCTGGATTATAGACTTGGTCACCCATCAGTGGGGTAAGTGCTTTGGCAAAAGTAATAGACGACCATATCATTACCAAAGCCATACCCATGAACCATTTCGTTAGGTTCAGCTTTTTGTAGGCTCCCATCATGCGGAGACCACAAAGTGCAATGAAGGCTGGAATGATAAAGGCTGGAATACCAAAACAGCGGGAAATAAGTCCGTATGAGATGATTGCACCGAGTGAACCGCATACATTTTGGAAAACTCTACTTGTGTTTTCTACCTCTCCAGGACGAAGGTCTGTTACTAAACTTTGGTCTGCTGCACCTGTACTGAAATAGCTAAAAAAAGCTACACAGATATAGATAGCAACGCATAAAAGGATAAGTCCGGCAATAAATCCAGTCTTGTCGTTAATAATGTTATTTAGTCCGATCGCCTCGGTGAAAGTCTTTCTTTTATGTTCTGTTTTCTTCTTTGCCATTTATCGCTATTCTTTTATACTTGCAAAAGTAATAAATTAGTGCCACATAAGTGCCGTTTTTCAAACTTTTTTTTTAATTTTGCAAGTTAGTATGCAATCCGAAATGAGTACAGTATTATACAATAGATTCGATAAGAGTAAAATATCACAGTTGCCAAGGGTTACTTTCCCCGGGAAGATTGTTGTTGTCTTAAATGAAGCTGAAGCTGAGAAGGCAGTTAATTATTTGCTTTCTAAGGACATTATCGGTATTGATACGGAAACACGTCCTGTCTTTAAGAAAGGGCAACGTCGTAAGGTTGCACTCTTGCAAGCCTGCGACCATGAAGTGTGTTTCCTCTTTCGATTGAATCTCATAGGTGTACCTGAATGTATTAAACGTTTTCTTGAAGATACAACAGTGCCTAAAGTGGGACTCTCTTTGGGCGATGATATGTTGATGTTGCATCAGCGACTCGACTTCAAGCCGGGTTATTTTATAGACCTTCAAGACTATGTTAAGTCGTTAGGTATTGAAGATATGAGTCTTCAGAAACTCTATGCAAATGTCTTTCATGAGCGTATAACAAAACGTGAACAATTATCTAATTGGGAGAACGAGATATTAAGTGATAAGCAGAAAATATATGCTTCTACAGATGCTTGGACGTGTATCAAACTCTATGAGCGTCTGCATGAATTGAAACATAGTGGTAATTACGAACTCGTTGTCGTTCCTCCAAAGGTGAAACCTACACCAGAAGTGACATCAGAATAACGTCTCTATGTAAATTATTATCGTGAAGATAAATATTTTTTTTCATGAAGAAAAAGATTTCTTTTCACGTAAATAAATAATTATCTTCATGAAAATAATTCGCTAATCGGCAAGAAGTGGAAACCAATAAACTCTAAAAAGGAACTTTATGTATAAGCAAGTATATTTGAAAAGGGGCAAAGAAGAGAGTCTTCTTCGCTTCCATCCATGGATCTTCTCAGGTGCTATCAACAAGATAGAAGAAGGACTTGAGGAAGGTGATATTGTGCGTGTTATGACGCATGACAAGAAGTTTATTGCTGTTGGTCATTTCCAAATAGGTTCTATTGCTATCCGTGTGCTCTCATTCCACGACGTGAAGATAGATGATAAGTTTTGGGAAAGTCGTTTGAAAGCGGCTCTTCAAGTGCGTCAGGCGATTGGTGTAATTCGAGAAGAATCAACAGGAACAGGACTGTTCCCAAACACAACTTACCGTCTTGTTCATGGTGAGGGCGACAATCTTCCAGGATTGATTATTGACATATATGGCAAGACTGCCGTTATGCAAGCCCATTCTGTAGGTATGCACGTATGCCGTGAGGTAATTGCGAAAGCTCTTGTTAAAGTGATGGGCGATAAGTTGGACAGCATCTATTATAAGAGCGAGACAACGCTTCCTTATAAGGCAGATCTTGGTCAAGAGAATGGTTTTATCTATGGAGATACTGACAATAACATTGCGATTGAGAATGGCTTAAAGTTTCATATCGACTGGTTGAAAGGTCAGAAGACGGGTTTCTTTATCGATCAGCGTGAGAACCGCTCTCTCTTGGAGTATTATGCAAAGGGAAGAAGTGTACTGAATATGTTCTGTTACACGGGTGGTTTCTCTGTTTATGCTATGCGTGGTGGGGCTGAAGTGGTACATTCTGTGGATAGTTCGGCTAAGGCTATCGAACTGACGAATAAGAATATTGAACTCAACTTTCCTAATGATTCACGTCATGAGGCTATCTGTGAGGATGCTTTTAAGTATCTTGATGATAACGATGGTAAGTATGATCTTATCATTCTTGACCCACCTGCCTTTGCAAAGCATCGTAACGCATTGAAGAATGGTTTGCGTGGTTACACCCGATTGAACGTCAAAGGATTTGAAAAGATTAAGCCGGGAGGAATCTTGTTTACCTTCAGTTGTTCGCAGGTAGTCACTAAAGATAATTTCAGACAGGCTGTCTTCACCGCTGCTGCACAAGCTGGACGTAAGGTGCGCATCCTGCATCAGATTCATCAGCCTGCTGATCATCCAATTAATATTTATCATCCAGAAGGCGAATATTTGAAGGGATTAGTCCTTTATGTTGAATAAAATCAAACGATTCATAGTTTCTGAGCATCTGCTACGGGTAGATGCTCTTTATTTAGTAGCGCTGTCTGGTGGTGCAGATAGTGTTGCCCTTTTGCTATGTATCAAGGAGTTGGGCTATCGTGTTGAGGCTGTTCATTGCAATTTCCATTTACGTGGAGAGGAGAGTCTGAGGGATGAACAGTTTTGTGAGGACCTCTGTCAACGTGAGAATATCCCACTCCATAAAGTCCATTTCGATACACAGGCTTATGCCGATTTGCATAAGGTGAGCATTGAGATGGCTGCACGTGAGTTGCGTTATCGTTATTTCTTTCAGTTGAAGGAGGCGTTAGGTGCTGACGGAGTATGCGTAGGTCATCATAAAGAAGACTCTGTAGAAACAATTCTCATTAATCTCGTTCGTGGAACAGGACTGAGTGGTTTGATGGGTATTCGTCCTCGTAATCATGATGTTATCCGCCCTTTGCTTTGTGTAACACGCCAAGAAATTGAAGACTATCTTCATCAACACGCTGTTTCTTTCGTTACTGATAGCACTAACCTAATAGATGATGTAGTGCGGAATAAGATTCGCTTGAATGTCCTTCCACAGTTATCTGAGATTAACCCATCGGTTACGGATGCTATTCTTACTACTTCCAATCATCTCTCTGAGGTAGATGCTATTGTGCAGGAGTCACTTAAAACAGCTTTGGGAAAGGCTGTTAGCTTTATTAATTCTGCAACTCAAGTTAGTTCAAACAGTTTAAGTAACGAACCATTTCAGCTCGACTTGTCTGTTGTTCGTGCGTTTCCTTCTCCTTCTTTTCTCCTCTTTTATATACTAAAACCACTCGGTTTTTCATCATCTCAGATTGCAGAGATGGTTTCACATCTTGATGGACAGACGGGGCAACTGTGGTATTCCCCATCGCATGAACTTACACACGATCGTGGTGTCTTCATGGTTTTACCTCGTGAGGAAGCTGAACCACGTCAGCTTGTTATCCCCGAAACAGGGCGTTATGTCTATGATGAGCAACTGTCTCTTCGACTGACTGAACGAGTATTGACACCTTCTTCAAACGTTTCATTCTCAAAGGTTCCTACTGTTGTTGACCTTGATGCATCCTCTATCCGATTTCCTTTGACCTTAAGACGGGTTGCAGAAGGCGATCGATTTACTCCTCTTGGCATGCGTGGTACTCAACTTGTGAGTGATTTTCTCACCAATCTCAAACGTAACCGCTTTGAGAAACGTAACCAGTTGGTCCTCCTTGATGCTACAGGTACTATCCTTTGGGTCCTCGGTCTTCGTATCAATGACCGTTTTAAGTTGACCCCACAGAGCACTTCTTGCCTGCGTATAGAAATCTTGTAATGTAGAAGAACTTTCTGTTTATTCTAATCTTTATCTACTTGTGTAGTGAAGGAATGGGCTTAAAATAATCATAAACAAAATGGTCGACCATTTCTGTTTTTACAGAAAGGGTTGACGTTTTTTGCAAAAAAGGTTGACTGTTTTAATCAAAAAGGTAGCAGATAACTACAGACGTTCTGCCTCTTTTACTTTGTTCTTATTTGTTTCAAACTTTCTACTTCCGAAATTGTAATGTACACGGAAGATAACTTGACGGCTTTCGCTGTGCCCCCAAATATCTAATTCTAATGCTCCCTTACGTCCATAGCTATCCCAACGCTCAGTGTGAAGTAGGTCGGTAATCATCAAAGATAGGGAGAGTCTGTCTCGGAGTAATTGTTTACTTAGTCCGATATCTATACTTCCACTTGGTTTGAAAACCTCATAACTTCTGCCTTGTCGTTTACTTGCGTATCTTGCTGACAGTTCCATACGAACTTTTGCAGGTAGTTGTATGTCGTTTGAAAGTGAAAGATTGCATGAGGGGCGCCGGTAGTCTTCTCTATAAGATTCATAATCAAGATGGTTGATAAAGTAGTAAGCACCGATGTTTGCACTTACATCCCACCACGAGGTGAGACGTTTGTTATAGATAAGGTCAAGTGCCAGCTGTTTCTGTTTACCAATATTCTTGGTTGTCATGACTATGCAGTCTTTCTTGTATGCATCGGGAAGCTGCGTAAAATAGTTGTTTAGCTGATTATAAGAGAGCGTTACACTAAGATTATTCTTTGTGTAATCTAAAGATACCCTATGATTTATTTGTGGCTGAATAAATGGATTCCCTTTCCAATAGGTTAGTTCATCTAACAGATATTCAATGGGGTTAAGGTCTTCGTATCTTGCTTTGTCTTGTCGTTTGCTATAGGCAAGTGTGAGCTTTGCTTTGTTGTTAAGATCATAACTGATAGAAAGATTAGGAAAGAGTCTTGTGTGATTGTTCTTATTCTCCTCCATCAGTTTTCCGTCCAAATAGGATTCTAAAGTCCCGATAGTCTGCATATATTCAATCCGCATACCTGCAGTTGCCTGTACATGTTTCCATTTCTGGGCATATTGTATATAGCCTTCAAGGTTTGACTCTTGGTAG
Organism: Prevotella melaninogenica ATCC 25845; assembly: GCF_000144405.1. NCBI lineage: Bacteria > Pseudomonadati > Bacteroidota > Bacteroidia > Bacteroidales > Prevotellaceae > Prevotella > Prevotella melaninogenica. The sequence goes on along the minus strand of NC_014371.1, from coordinate 707,741 downwards.
GTAAACCTGTTAGACCTTGTGTTGTCAAGCACACCTTTTGCATAGAAGCCAAAGCGATTGTTACTTTCTACCTTGGCAACTTTAATACCTGTAAGGAGCTCTCCGTCATGGCTATTCTTCAGTTTATAGTCAATAGCAGATGATATGATGTTTATATTCTTCTTGGATTTAGCTGGATAGTTGTCTTCCCTTAGTAATGTTCCATTTGGAGAGTAAAACGTATTAGGCTGATTGTTATTACTTGCAACATCAACGTGAATCCAGTCTGCATTTGCAGTGATGGTCTGCTGTTCTGTAATATTGAACTGATAGCCTATGCCTGTCGTATATTTTGTATTCTCTTGCTTGGTATAATCATTCCTTGCTTTAAGTATTTCATGAAGCGTGTCTCTACCTTTATATATCCAAGTAGTTGTTGCTGTCACTCCGGGACCTGTTAAGGCATCAACTGATGCATTTAGCATAAGTTTGTGTTTCTTGTTAGGTTGGTATACAAAAGCCAGTCCTCCTGCGTAAGTGTTACGCTTGTCTGTATCATTGGTCTCTGAGAAGTTTCGGTCTCCTTCTTGCATTCTATCAGTACCATACTCCATGTCATAGTGTCCAATGTTATGACTATAGTTGATGCCCAGCTGCCATGTCTGTTTGTTATAAGTCATACTAAAATCAGAACTTTGGCGTATGTGATTCCAAAAAGACATACCATGAGAGGTCGAAATGTAAAGTCCTCGTTCGTTGTTGTCTTTTAGTTTTATGTCAATAATACCACTTGCCCCTTCTGAATCATAACTTGCATCAGGGTTGGTTGAAGTAGTTATGCTTGCAATGTTAGAAGATGGAATAGTACGCAGATAGGCTGTAAGCGTTTCACCTTGAAGTCGTATGCGTTTTCCGTTCACGTAAACGGCGGCATTGCCAAGGGCAGAAAGCGATAGATTTCCTTTATTATCAAGCCTTACACTTGGGGTGTGGCGCAGAACATCTAAAGAGTTGCCAAGGTTAGCAAGATAGGATTCTGCAACAGAAATGCTTATCTTCCCACTTTCCATTTTAATGAGTGAGCGTTGTTTGCGGGCTGTGACAATAACGTCTTTCAGCTCTGTACCGTCAGGATATAAATAGATGTTATAAATGGAATGGTTATTTGGAATGGAGAAAAGAATAGTAGTATCACGGCATCCGATAGCTCCGCAGTATAGTTGATAACTACCATCAATAAGGGTGTAATTAAACTTTCCGTCCGTCTCAGTTAGTCCATTGGCAATTACTTTTCCTGTCTTCTGATCAGAAATGATAATTGTTGCTGCATCAATAGGTTCCTTTGTTTGTTGTTGGATACTAAAGGTTACGGTCTGTTGAGCCATAAGATTAGATGGGTTCAGTAACAATAGAGTTATAACTAAGATGATGTGTGTTGCGAAAGGTCTTGTTTGTAATCTTTGAATTGTCATGAGGTTTGTTATATTTATAGCTATTTTTATAGTATACTAAGCACTCAACACGCTTGGTGTTTACCATCAACACCACTCGTGCTGGGCATCAACACATCGGTAAAATATGAGAAGTTAGGTTATTATTATCATTATAATATTGTAATACATGAAAGATTAACTTATGTGAGAGATGTTTACAGGATAGCATATTAATTTATTTTTGTTTATAGGCAATAGGTTTAATGATTCTACAAAGATAATAAAATAATATATTTCTTAGGTGTTTTTTGTATAAAAAATAAACGTTTTGTTTTCAGTTAATGCTTTTTATTGATTTATAGAAAGACTTACTTACTTTTGTTTTGTGGATCTAAACAAATGTTTTATTAGCTCTTTTACTTTCTTGTATATCTTTTGGAGTAATCAAAACTGTATGTTTAAAGATTATACTTGATAATTATTAAATTAAAAAGTAATATTTGGTTAATGAAAATCAATTATGAGTTATTTCTTAACTTTTAGATGTTAATTGTTTAAGGAAATCCTATCTTTGCATTCGAAAATAAATATATGGTGCTGTGAGTGGAGTCTTTCCATGACCAGTATGAATATAAACAGAGAGTAATGAAGAAGAAAACAATTTGGACAATAGCCATAATCATGGGACTTTCGTTCCTTGGTTTGCTTCTGCTCCAACTCAACTATATTGAAGAGATGGCTGAGATGAAGAAGGAACAGTTTGACGAATCTGTCAACCGTGCCCTCTATCAGGCATCACGCAATATGGAGTTGAATGAGACTCTTCGTTATTTGGAGGATGATGTAAACAAGAAGGAACGCTCACAAGACGATGAGCAGAACACTGATAAAGATACATCTACTGCTGCACATCAGGCTCCGTCGACAGATAATCAGGGTGATGTCTACACCTCTTTTGAAGCAAAACTAAAGCAATCGAAGCCTTCTTTAGTTCCGAAAGGTTCTATTTTACGGAGTGATAGTAGTTCTTTGTCTGCTACAAAACGTAATATGCAAGAGATTGTTCGTAATCGTTATGTCTATCAGAAAGCTATGTTAGAGGAGGTTATCTATAATATTCTCTATTCTGCTTCAGACAAGCCTTTACGCAATAGAATAAACTTTAAGCTCTTAGACCAGGACTTAAAGGCGGAGATGATGAACAATGGAATCAATATTCCTTATCATTTCACGGTGACGACTCAAGACGGTCGAGAGGTCTATAAATGTCCTGATTATGTAAGTGATGGTGAGGAGAATACTTATTCTCAGGTGTTGTTCCGTAACGATCCTGTAAACAGAATGGGTGTTGTAAAGGTTCATTTCCCACAGATGAACAACTACATCTTCTCCAGTGTACGGTTTATGATTCCGTCAATCATCTTTACTTTCGTACTGTTGGTTACCTTTATCTTCACGATTGTAACCATCTTCCGACAGAAACGGTACAGTGAGATAAAGAATGACTTTATCAATAACATGACGCATGAGCTTAAGACGCCTATCGCAAGTATCTCTTTGGCAGCTCAGATGATGAACGATAAGACGTTGACAAAGAGTCCGAAGATGATAGAACACTTAGGAGGTGTTATCAATGATGAGTCAAAACGTCTGCGTTTCCTTGTAGAGAAGGTACTACAGATGAGTATGTACGACCGCAAAAAGGCTGTTCTAAAGAAGAAATACACCGACCTTAACGAGATGGTTGAGACGATTGCTCACTCCTTTAGTTTACGTGTTGAGCATACTGGCGGTAAGGTGTATACAGAGATAGAAGCGGTTGATTCGCTAATGTATGTTGATGAAATGCATTTCCAGAATGTCATTTTTAACCTCTTGGATAATGCTGTTAAATATGCGAAACCCGACCAACCATTAGATGTCTATTTGAAGACTTGGAATACGAATGAGAATCTCTATCTCTCTGTTCGTGATACTGGTCAAGGAATAAAGAAGGAGAACTTAAAGAAGATCTTTGATAAGTTCTATCGTGTTCACACTGGAAATCTCCACGATGTCAAAGGCTTTGGATTAGGCTTGGCATATGTAAAGAAAATGGTTGACTTACATGAAGGTGAGATTAAGGTGCTGAGCGAATATGGTAAAGGAACAAAATTCGTCATAAAACTCCCCGTTATTCGCGATGAGGAGGATGAAGAATAAAAGATAATTAAGAGTATAAACAATTTAATACGTATAAGTTATGGATGATAAATTGAAAATTCTGTTGTGTGAAGACGATGAGAATCTCGGAACACTGTTGAGTGAATATCTGCAGGCAAAAGGCTTTCAGGCTGACCTCTGCCCTGATGGTGAGGTTGGTTACAGAGCCTTCTTGAAGAGCAAGTATGATATCTGTGTGCTTGATGTTATGATGCCAAAGAAGGATGGTTTTACCCTTGCACAGGAGATTCGTCAGGCAAATGCAGAAGTTCCTATCATCTTCCTTACTGCAAAGCAGTTGAAAGAGGATATCTTGGAAGGTTTCAAGATTGGTGCTGATGATTATATCACTAAGCCATTCTCTATGGAGGAACTCGTATTCCGTATTGAGGCTATCCTCCGTCGTGTAAGAGGAAAGAAGACTAAGGAGTCAACAATGTACACCATTGGTCGCTTTACTTTCGATACACAGAAGCAGTTGCTTACACTGGATAACAATCCAGAGAAGGCTACTAAGCTTACGACAAAGGAGAATGAGTTGCTCGCTTTGCTTTGCGCACACTCTAACGAGATTCTTCAGCGTGACTATGCTTTGAAGACTATTTGGATTGATGATAACTACTTTAATGCTCGCTCAATGGACGTTTACATTACTAAGTTGCGTAAGCATTTGAAACCAGACCCACAGATTGAGATTATTAATATCCATGGTAAGGGTTATAAACTCATCGTTCCAGACGAGCAGTAAAAACTTTATTCTGTAAGTTTCTCTTTACAGAACCACTAAATATTAACGCTACTCTTTCCTCTTTTAAGGGGATTGAATAGCGTTTTTTCTTGTTCAATATGGAAGTGGAAGGATAAGGATTTTGTATAAAGTAAAGATGAAAACCTCGTTAGTATATCATAAATTATAGTAATCCTTATTATGTGTTAGTACTCCGCACCAATGGTGTTAAGCCTTCGCACTATATGTGTTAAGCCCCCGCACATGATGTGCGCAGTATTCGGACAGCATATGAAAAGCATCAATACTGGGATTGGAAACGTGCTGAAAGAGGATTGCTTATACTTAATTCAGAGAAAAAGGTTCTCGTGTTCGATAGGATAAGAAAAACTTTTCTCATGCACGCACAAATATATATGCTCTTTTCTTACCATTGTTATGGTAATTTTTATTACTTTTGTACCGATTAATTTTTGATATCAGAAGGAATCATATTATGATACACAAATTCGATTTCCTGGTTATCGGCAGCGGTATAGCAGGAATGAGTTATGCACTGAGTGTGGCAAATAGTGGTAAGGGAAAGGTTGCCCTTGTTTGCAAAACTTCTTTGGACGAAGCCAATACGGCTAAAGCACAAGGAGGAATAGCAGCAGTAACGAACCTTGCCATTGACAATTTTGAAAAGCACATCAACGATACTATGGTCGCTGGTGATTATATTTCTGACCCTTTAGCTGTAAGACAAGTTGTGTGTAATGCGCCAGAAGCTATCAAGGCGCTTGTTAACTGGGGTGTAAATTTTGATAAGCATAAAGACGGTACATACGACCTACATCGTGAAGGAGGGCACAGCGACTTTCGTATTCTTCATCATGCTGATGATACAGGCTTTGAGATACAGCGTGGATTGATGAATGCGGTGAGAGCTAACCCAAATATTACAGTCTTCGAAAATCACTATGCTGTTGAGATTATCACGCAACACCACTTGGGTATAAAGGTGACACGCAGAACCCCAGATATAGAATGTTATGGTGCGTATATCCTCAATCCTGAAACGAAAAAGGTAGATACCTTCTTAAGTAAAGTAACACTCATGGCTACAGGTGGAGTGGGGGCAGTCTACGCAATGACATCTAATCCTGAGATAGCTACTGGCGATGGTATTGCAATGGTTTATCGAGCAAAGGGAACGGTAAAGGATATGGAGTTCGTACAGTTCCATCCGACGGTTCTTTATAATCCTTCTGAGACGCATCCAGCATTTCTGATTACTGAGGCTATGCGTGGCTATGGTGGGGTGTTGCGACTTCCGAATGGTCAAGAGTTCATGCAGAAGTATGATAAACGTCTTTCTCTTGCTCCACGTGATATTGTTGCTCGAGCTATTGATCATGAAATGAAGATTCACGGGCTAAATCATGTTTGTCTTGATGTAACACATAAAGATGCTGAAGAAACGAAGCATCATTTTCCACATATTTATGAGAAATGTTTGAGCATTGGGATTGATATAACAAAAGAATATATCCCTGTTTGTCCAAGTGCTCACTATATCTGTGGGGGTATAAAGGTCGATTTGAATGCAGAAAGTTCTATTCATAGACTCTATGCCGTTGGTGAATGTTCATGTACGGGATTGCATGGCGGAAACCGACTTGCCAGCAACTCGCTGATAGAAGCAGTCGTCTATGCTAAGTCTGCTGCAGAACATACACTACGGATGATAGACAACTATGACTTTAACACAAATATTCCTGAGTGGAACGATGAAGGCACAATGACCAATGAAGAGCATGTTTTAATCACACAGAGTATTAAGGAAGTTGGCGAAATCATGAGCAACTATGTCGGTATTGTTCGAAGTGATTTGCGTTTGAAGCGTGCTTGGGCAAGACTCGACTTATTGTATGAGGAGACAGAAAGCCTCTTTAAGCGTGTGACGGCAACGAAGGATATATGCGAACTCCGTAATATGATAAATGTCGGTTATCTGATAACACGACAAGCCATAGAGCGAAAGGAAAGTCGAGGATTGCACTACACGGTAGATTATCCGAAGCATGCATATGACGAGAAGTAGTAAAAGAGTATAGATAGATGATGAGAGAAGCACAATAACCATTGTACTCTCAGCTTATAATACAAAATAACATGATAGATAAAAAATGGCTGGAACAGGGGTTTATAGATGAACCTATTCCAGAAGGGACTGATGTAAAGGCTGAAATACGCAGGATGTGTAAAGAGAAGAATGCACTTATCATGGCACATTATTATACAGAAGGCGTAATTCAGGAGTTGGCAGATTTCGTAGGAGATAGTTTGGCTTTGGCACAAAAGGCTGCTACTACAGATGCCGATATCATCGTTATGTGCGGTGTACATTTCATGGGTGAGACAAATAAAATCTTATGTCCCGAGAGGACAATACTCGTCCCTGACCTTAACGCCTCTTGTTCGTTGGCAGAGAGTTGTCCAGCCGATGAGTTTGAGAAGTTTGTAAAAGCACATCCTAATCATACCGTGGTAAGCTATGTCAATACAACTGCAGCAACCAAAGCTGTGACAGATGTTGTGGTGACGAGCAGTAATGCAAAACAGATTGTTGAATCTTTACCAAAGGATACTCCTATCATTTTTGGACCAGATAGGAACTTAGGACATTATATCAGCGAGCAAACAGGACGTGAGATGTTGCTTTGGGATGGTGCATGTGAAGTTCATGATAGATTCTCTGTAGAGAAGATTCAGCAGTTAAAACGCGAGCATCCAGCAGCAAAAGTACTGGCTCATCCTGAGTGTCCACCTACTGTACTCTGCTTAGCTGATAAGGTTGGAAGTACATCTGCCTTATTGAAGTATAGTGTTGAGAATGATGCTCAGGAGTTTATAGTGGTGACGGAGAGTGGTATTCTTGTTGAAATGCAGCGATTGGCTCCACAAAAGACCTTTATTCCTGCTCCTCCTAATGATAGCGATAGCCCTTGTAATGAGTGTGAGTATATGAAATATATTACTTTGAGGAAGCTGTATAATTGCTTGAAGTATGAGTGGCCTGCTATTGAGGTTGAGCCAGAAATGGCAAAGAAGGCTGTCAAATCAATTCATAGAATGTTGGATATCTCAAACAGATTAGGTTTATAATTTAAATATATTATTATGTTGTCAGTAGAAGAACTAAACGATAAACTTATCGAACTCGCTTTCAGTGAGGATATAGGTGATGGTGACCATACAACGCTTTGCTGCATCCCTGCTGATGCTAAGGGTGAAAGTAGATTACTGATTAAGGAAGAAGGAGTCTTGGCAGGAGTTAATGTTGCTAAAAGGGTGTTCCATCTTTTTGACCCTGATCTACAGGTAGAAGTCTATGTAGAAGACGGTGCTCATGTGAAGCCTGGCGATATTGTTATGAGTGTGAAGGGCAGAACGCAGAGCCTTTTGCAGACAGAACGCCTTATGCTTAACATCTTACAGCGTATGAGTGGTATTGCAACAATGACCAACAAGTATCAGCAAGCACTCATTGATGCAGGTACAAAGACACGCGTTTTAGACACACGTAAGACAACACCGGGTATGAGAATGCTGGAAAAAGAGGCTGTGAAGATTGGTGGTGGTATGAACCATCGCATTGGTCTCTTTGATATGATTCTTCTGAAAGATAATCATGTTGATTTCTGTGGTGGTGTACATAATGCGATCTCTATGGCAAAGCAGTATTGTAAAGACCATGGTAAGAATGATCTTAAGATAGAATGTGAGGTAAGAAACTTTACCGAGTTGGAAGAAGCATTGAATGAAGGCTGCGACCGTATTATGTTTGATAATTTCACACCAGAGGATACTCGCAAAGCAGTTGAGATGGTTGCTGGACGCTGTGAGACGGAATCAAGTGGAGGAATCACCTTTGATACGATGATTCCTTATGCGCAAGCTGGTGTTGATTTTATTTCCTTTGGTGCACTAACACACAGTGTTAAAGGACTTGATATGAGCTTCAAGGCTGTTGTTTCAAAAGACTAATTCTTAGTTAAATACCAATACCTCTGATTTCTTTTCATGAAGAAAAAGATTTTTCTTCATGAAAAGAAATCTTTTTGTTCACGTAAATAATTATTTCTTTTCGTGAAAATAATTCGATAGATAAGGATTATTACCGTTTTACCGTTGGTAGTTTGAGTTTTTACATAGAGTTCTTTTTAAGTGTAAAGAGGGTGTGATGAATAGAAAAGAACCATAGATGTAAATCTTATTTTTAAAGAGTTTAATCCGTATTTTGTATATTCTTTGTTTAAATTTGTTTGTTTTTGTTGATTTTTATTTATCTTTGCACCATTAAGAACTAAACAACTTATTGATAAAGAGTAGTCTACAGAAACCTATTTTCTACTTGAAGGAACATGAATAACGTTGGCTACAAACTTGATTGATAAAACGTATAACTTAATAACTATGACCAAAAAGTTTATTGTATTATTCCTAATGTTGTTATTGCCTGTAATGATATGGGCGCAGAATTCCGTTACATTCGATTTCTCAAGTTCTTCTCCAGGTGATGTTGTACCAACAGTGATGGAGAAGGATGGTATTTCCTTGAAGTTTAGTGCTACTAAAGCAGATGTAACTCAACCTAAATATACAAGAGTAAATAATCTCAAATGTCTAAAAATTGATGTAGAAGGTATATTAACTATAGAGAGTTTTAACAGTAAAATTACATCTATAAAGTTTACCCTCGCTGATGATAAGGATGATCTGAAGTTCTATTTAGAGGAAGTAGGTAAAATCGGGAAACGAACTATTTCTCAACTTAATAGGAAAATTGTCGAGAGAAAATGGAAAGGTGAATGTACTAAAGTTTCTTTTACTCCTTGTTCTACAGGGGGGCTTCATATAATGACAATACAAATATCTTACGAGAAAGTTCAGCCTAAGGGCGTCTCTCTTGCAGTTTCTTCTGCTGAGAGAGCAACACTTTATTATAGTGACAGGTCGTTTATTATTCCTGAAGGGGTTGTTGCTCGTACCTATAAGATTGAAGGTAATATCCTCTCTCGAAGTCGGGAATATAAAAAAGGAGATGTTCTTCCCAAGGGTACAGCTGTTGTTTTAGAAGCAAAGAAAGGTAAGTATATCTTTGAAGAAACAAGTAAGACAGGTGAAACAGACCCTCATAATGCGTTGTGTGGCTCGGATAGTACGACTATAACGTCAGGCGGAGAGGTGTACTATGTGTTTGGAAAAGGCAGTAACGGAGTAGGCTTTTATTGGAAAGAAGCAAATGGAAAAGCCTTTACGACCGAAGCACATAAAGCCTATCTCGTTTATACGCCATCAAAGACTACAAACGCAAAGAGTTTCCTTGGCTTTGATGTAGCATTAGAAATACAAGGTCCTATGGTGAGAGAAAAGACAACTTTCGATGGTCCTATTTATAACCTTGCAGGGCAAAGAGTAGATAAAGATTATAAGGGGATTATAATCGTGAATGGTAAGAAGTATCTTAATAGATAAGCCTTCTTGTACTTGTACACAAAACCATGATAAATAATTGATTTTTAATAAGTAAACATGAAAACATATATCAAGCCTTTAATAAGTGAGTATCACGTTTTAACTTCTTGTCATTTGCTGGGTGGCTCACCTGGGGAAGGAACAAATACATTGACGAATGAAGAAGGACTGATTAATAATCAGACAGGGCCTGGTATTCAGCAATTATCAAAAGAAGATTCTTTCTCCGCTTTTAATCTTTCTGACACGCAGACGGATTGGGATGAATGACTATAACTTAAACAATTACCGATATGAAAAAACAAGTAACATGGATTGGACTTTTGTTGTGCTTACTATTGTTTGCAGCCTGCGAAAAGCCAGTTTTAGACAATGGTGAAGATGGTAAAAAATCGAATAATGCAAAGCAAAAGTTGACAAGAGTCGTGCGTATTCACCCCAAAGAATTACGTATAGAAACGATAGAAGAAGCTATAGGGGCGAAATATCAACCTTTGAGTAGGGCTGTTAGCGAAGACCGGAAACGGAAGTTTTATGCTGTGAATGTCTACGAGAAGAAATCTAATGATGAAAACTACTCAATGTATGCTTATGGTTTGTTTACCAGCCTTTCAAAGATTGCACTAAAGATGAATGTGAACAATCTTTATAAAGTAGAGTGTTTGATTGTAGAGGAAGGTGATGATGAACTTTTCGCAAATGAAGATGAGTTTTCAGCTCCTTTCTTGCATGGGGCAAATAAGGCTACAAAAGTTACTAATAGCTTTGTATTCTCAAAAGAAGAAAACTTGAATAGTCTAACAAAAGGCGAAACGACTGTAGCTAAGGGGCGTACTGTTCAATATCCACGCCTTGTGAAACTCTATGGTACTATCAATGATTTCAGTCCAAAAACATCAAAGGAACTGACCATTGATATGAAAAGGTCGGTGTTCGGGTTGCATTTCAAGGTGTCGCCACCAGAAGAAGGTAGTCTGGTAATTAACTATATCGGGTGGCGTATCTCTTTAACAAAGGGTAGTAATGAATATGATCATAGTTCCGTCTACTCCTTTTCTAACATTCCAAAAGCGTGTGAAGATGGATATCAATTGACGATGGAGGTGAAGGTAACATGGACGAAAGACGATGGGACTGTCGAACAAGAAAGTAAGCAGTTAGTGTTAAAACGTAATGTCATGACCGTCGTTGAAATAAGGGTAGAAGGACAAAAGCCACAGGGTTTTACGTTGAATGAAGAGCCGAATGACATGAAAACAGAGAAAGTTGAATGGAATCTGTTATTATAGCTTTTAGTTGTACTTATAAAAAAAAGCTCTTTAGAAATATAGAATGGTAAGCTAATGCTATTATAGAATAAGGCACACAAAGCAACGCTAAGTTTGCAATAAGAAACTTAACGATGCTCTGTGTGTTATTTCTCAAATGCTAAACCCAAAAGAAAAACCTTATCACTCCCAACCTCAAAAGATGCTGTTTTGTTCGTATTTTTCATATGTTGATTTTGTAAAGACCACCAAACGGCTTGCAAATAACGTCCAATTGGCTTGCAAAAGATGCCCTTTTGAAGTCCAAGTAACGCCCTTTTGAAGTCCAATTAAGCACCTTTTAAAGCCTTACTTTGTAACATTTTGATAACTAATAACTTACAAATATATTAAAAGAACTCACATTTTATCCATTTCTCTACCTTTTCCTTGAATGTTTTGTAAATATATTTCTTGCCGAGAATATTCGCATTTACTAATTGAATGTACGTAAATCTGACACAGAGGCATGGTGTAAACGGATGTTTTATTTATGGATACGTAGTCCATAGAGTCATCGGCTGTGTGGGGAGCAAAGGGGCATATTAACTTCATATTTCGAGAGAAAAACAAAAAAAGAGCATACATTGCGTATGCCCTTCTCGTTTGGATTTATAGTATCATTATATGTTCGCAATACTCATAATGTTTGCAAACACACCTGCTGCGGTAACAGATGCACCAGCACCATAGCCTTGAATCTGCATAGGGTATTCTTTATAACGATCAGTTGTCAGTAGAACTATGTTATTAGAACCTTCAAGATTATAGAAAGGATGGTTAGAATCCACCTCCTTTAATGCAACATTAGTCTTACCATGTTCCATAGTGGCAACGAAACGCCAACGCTTACCCTCCTCTGCTAATAGCTGACGACGTTGTTCAAAGTTAGCATCAAGTTCTGGAAGACGCCTCCAGAAGTCTTCTACTGAACCTTGGAAATAATCATCAGGAACAAATAGATGCTTCTCAACATCCTCTTGTTCCACCTTGTATCCAGCCTCACGTGTAAGGATAACTAACTTACGAACGACATCCGTTCCACTAAGGTCTATGCGTGGATCTGGCTCGCTATAACCTTGTTCTTTAGCGCGTTTTACAGTCTCAGAGAAAGGAACATCTGCTCCAATCTCGTTAAAGATGAAGTTTAGTGTACCAGACAATACAGCTTCAATCTTAAGTATTTTGTCACCCGAATTGCGCAAGTCATTGATTGTACCAATGATAGGTAGACCTGCACCCACGTTTGTTTCAAAGCGGAATTTGACACCACGTTGAATGGCTGTCTGCTTTAAATGGTAATAATCATCGTATGTTCCAGATGCTGCAATCTTGTTGGCAGCAATCACAGAGATATTGTTTTCCAATAAAGACTGATAGAGTGCAGCCACTTCCTTAGAAGCAGTACAATCCACAAATACCGAGTTAAAGATATTCATCTTTAGGATAACATCACGCAAATGTTCTGGATTAGAAGGCTCACTCTCCTTTAGTTCTTTACGATAATTATCAAGATTTAAGCCGTCGTGATTGAAAATAGCATTCTTAGATGAAGCAATTCCCACCACTTTCAACTTTAAGTTAGAATTTTGCTTCAACTCTTCATACTGGCTCTTGATCTGTTCAATGAGCTTACCACCTACTGTACCAATGCCGCAAATAAAGAGATTCAATACTTTATATTCCGATAAGAAAAGTGAATCATGGAGTACATTCAGTGCTTTCCTTAGGTCAGAGCCTTTCACAACAAATGAGATATTCATCTCAGATGCACCCTGCGCAATAGCAATAACACTAATACCAGAACGACCAAGAACCTCAAAGAGCTTACCGCTTATACCCGGTGTTCGCCTCATGTTCTCACCAACGACCGCCACTGTTGCAAGTCCACTTTCAGCGTGCATAGGGAACATACGCCCATCTTCTATCTCAAGTCGGAACTCCTCATTAAGTACCTTCACTGCATTGTCGGCATCTTCATCCTTCACACCGATAGAGGTATTGTTCTCTGAGGCTGCCTGTGATACAAGGAAGACACTAATACCATTGTTGGCAAGAGAACTAAAGATACGACGGTTGACACCAACAACACCCACCATAGAAAGACCAGTCACGGTAATAACCGTAGTACCTTTGATAGATGATAAACCCTTAATAGGTTTTTGATTGTTCTCTATGTGTGCTTTAATAATCGTACCCTGTCCATCAGGATTAAATGTGTTTTTTACCTTGATTGGGATGTTTTTTACACAGACAGGGTATATCGTTGGAGGATAGACAACCTTTGCACCAAAGTTACAAAGCTCCATAGCCTCCGTATAGGAAAGTTCATTAATGGTATAGGCACTCTTGATGACGCGAGGGTCAGCTGTCATAAAGCCGTCAACATCCGTCCATATCTCCAATACTTCAGCGTTTAGAGATGCGGCAAGGATGGATGCCGTATAATCACTTCCACCACGCCCAAGATTGGTAATATCGCCAGAGTCACGGTCTTGTGCTATAAAACCAGGTACAAGAGAGATGCGAGGAAGGTCAGAGAAAGTATTTACTACAAGTTTGTTGGTTAGTTCTGAATCGAGACTTCTTTTGCCCAATTTCTCTTCAGTCTTGATAAACTCACGTGCATCAAACCACTTTGCTCCACGAATAAGTGTAGCTACTATTCTTGAACTTAGACGTTCACCATAGCTTACAATAGTATCTTCTGTCTTATGACTGAGGTCGTGAATTAAGAATACACCGTAATAAATAGAATGAAGTTGCTCGAAAAGACTATCCACTTTGTTGAATAGCATCTCACGGTCATGTGGATCGGTAATAATCGCATCAATCATCTTATGATGTCGTGCAACGATCGAATCGAACTCTGTTTTCCAACTTTCATCACCCTTCAAGGCAAGTTGAGAAGTAGCTATGAGCTGATCTGTTATACCACCTAAGGCACTAACAACCACAATAATTGGTTGATGTTTAGCCTCCTTTTCTACAATCTTTTGTAGACTTAAAATACTCGATACAGAACCTACGGATGTTCCACCAAACTTTAATACTTTCATTCCTGATGTTTATTTTGTTATTATTTGGCATCCCCTTTACAATGGGGGAGGTGCAAAACTTAGCCACAAAAATAATAAGAAATATTGCAATAGCCAACGAATTTCTCGATATATTTGAGTAAATTTGTGGCAAAAAGAAGAAGTTATACTATATATGACAGAGGAATATCAGTTACGCGTTTTGCCCCAAGTTGCCTATAATGAAAACAACATGAAGGCATATCTTGCAAAAGAAAAGGGGCTGGATGAGCGTACAATTTATCGTGTTCGAGTATTGAAGCGTTCTATTGATGCACGCCATCGTGACATATATGTTAATCTGAAAATTCGTGTTTATATTAACGAATTTCCACAAGACGACCCTTATGTGAAGACTGAATACCAAGACGTAAGCAATCGTCCTTCGGTCGTTGTGGTAGGTGCTGGTCCTGCAGGTTTGTTCTCTTCTCTGAAGCTAATAGAATTAGGATTGCGCCCAATAGTTCTCGAACGAGGAAAGAATGTACGTGATCGTAAGTTAGATATGGCTTTAATCTCAAAGACACAAGAGGTTGATCCTGAGTCAAATTACTGCTTTGGTGAAGGTGGTGCTGGAGCATATTCGGATGGAAAACTTTATACACGAAGTAAGAAGCGTGGCCCTGTTGATAAGATTCTAAATGTCTTTTGTCAGCATGGTGCATCACCTTCTATCCTCGCTGATGCCCATCCACACATAGGTACAGACAAGCTTCCTCGTGTCATAGAGAATATGCGTAACACAATACTTGACTGTGGTGGTGAGGTTCATTTCCAAAGAAAGATGACTTCCTTGATACTCGATGGTGATAAAGTTGTTGGTGTTGAGGCTGTTGATAACAGTGGAGCTGTGAGTGTGAAGCGTGAGTTTCATGGTCCAGTCATTCTTGCTACGGGGCACTCTGCACGCGATGTCTATCGCTATCTTGCAGAGGCAGGAATTGAGATGGAAGCAAAAGGAATCGCTGTTGGAGTACGATTGGAGCATCCTTCTCACTTAATCGACCAAATACAATATCACAATAAAAATGGAAAGGGTAAATATCTTCCAACAGCAGAGTACTCTTTTGTGACACAAGCACAGGGTCGTGGTGTCTATTCTTTCTGTATGTGTCCCGGTGGTTTTGTGATTCCTTCAGCAACTGGTCCAGAGCAAACTGTAACCAATGGTATGAGTCCTGCCAATCGTGGAACGCAATGGTCTAACTCGGGTATGGTTGTTCAATTAAATCCAGAGGATGTTGAAGGCGATGATGTTTTGCGTATTTTGCGTTATCAGGAACAGTTAGAGCGAGACACATGGCAGCAGGGAAACCGCAAACAGACAGCTCCTGCACAGCGTATGGCAGATTTTGTAAATAATCGTCTGTCGTATGATCTTCCTAAATCGAGCTATGCACCAGGACTTATTTCCAGTCCACTTCATTTCTGGATGCCATCATTTATCACAAAACGACTCCAAGAAGCATTCAGAACCTTTGGTAAACAAGCGCATGGTTTCCTTACGAATGAAGCTGTCATGATTGCTTCCGAGACTCGTACAAGTTCTCCTGTTCGTATCCTCCGTGACAGAGAACGCCTCATGCATATCCGCCTTGAGGGTCTTTTCCCTTGTGCAGAAGGTGCTGGTTATGCTGGTGGAATCGTTAGTGCGGGCATTGATGGAGAGCGCTGTGCTGAAATGGTTTCGGCTTATCTCCAGCAATTATAAGGGGGGCTTCTGTTAAATGCGTAGATTGTTAATAGAATGAGATAAATCCACATACATGGTGTGATTACCCCAAATTAGATGATTTTACAAAGGGGATAATCTACATGATAAATGTAATTAGGTGCGATGACTATCTATCTTCTACAAGCAACTTAATCTCTTTTTAGTTGAGATTTGTAAACTATTTTCGTGCAGTTCAAAACCAATATATGCTCTTTTGGCTTCTAAAAGATGCCTAATTGACTTGCAAAAGGTGCCCTTTAAGCCCCTTACTAACGCCCTTTTGAATTCCTATTAAGCACCTTTTAATTTGCCACTTTATAACTAATTGATTTTCTGTTGATTGCAAACCTGCTTCGTATATGTGTTTTTGTCGTTAGTTATAGATGTTTTCTTTGAAATTATGTAATGATTTTTCAAATCTCCGTCTACAGATTCTCGAAGTCTAAAAAGAAATGATTTTCAATATCAGAGAATGATAACAGGATAGATTGTTGACAGTCTTAGCCAAGTTTTTGTTTAATAAGTAACTGTGGTTCTTCCGTTAAAGTAATAGGAAAAGCGTTCACACATTTAACGAAAGAACCATACTTTTAGATGAAGATAAGGATGTTTAATATCCTTAGTCTAAATCCCCTGGTGCAAAGGTTGTTGTATTCCAATCACCAGTTTCGATACCTTTCTTTAACCAGTACATACGCTGTTCGGAAGTTCCATGGGTGAAAGTCTCAGGAAGTGCATAGCCACGAGCTTTCTTCTGGAGATAGTTATCGCCGATTTTCTCAGCACAATCAATTGCCTCTTCGATATCACCATCAGTAAGACTTTGATATTTTTCATTGTCATAATGTGCCCAACAACCAGCATAATAATCGGCAAGAAGTTCTAATTTCACACTCAGTTTGTTTGCTTCTTCCTTACTAACACGTGCCATCTTTGCATGACATT
This sequence comes from Prevotella melaninogenica ATCC 25845, assembly GCF_000144405.1. NCBI lineage: Bacteria > Pseudomonadati > Bacteroidota > Bacteroidia > Bacteroidales > Prevotellaceae > Prevotella > Prevotella melaninogenica. The sequence goes on along the minus strand of NC_014371.1, from coordinate 690,834 downwards.
TGCCAAGGATTCCACGGAGATATTCCACATGATGACCCACTTCATGCGCAATCACGTAGGCATACGCAAAGTCAAGGTCGCCCTTTGCTTGTATTCCTAAGTCCTTACGCATACTGCTAAAGAAACTTAAGTCGAGATAAAGACGTTGGTCAGCAGAGCAGTAGAATGGACCCATAGCAGCAGAGCCATTGCCACAAGCAGTTTGTACAGCACCTGTGAAAAGAACAAGCGTAGGGTATTGATATCTCATGCCGTGCAACTGAAACTGTTCCGTCCATACATCTTCTGTACCTGCAAGAATCTGTTTTGAGAAGTCAGCAAGTTTTTCTTCTTCCTCTGTAAATTGATGTTGTTCTCCACCAGTTTGTACCTCAGTTTGTCCTTGCATCTGCTGTTGAACGATGTTGTTGACTACATCTCCCATGTTTCCACCGCTTAAAAAGGTGATAAGCGCAATGACAATGATACCTCCGATGCCACCAATACCAGCTTTAGCGCCGGTACCCATGCCACGACGGTCTTCTACATTATTACTTTCTCTGCGTCCTGTAAGTCTCATTTTATTTCCTCTGTTTTTTAAGCTTAATTGTTTCTATGTTGGCAAAGGTAAGGCATTATCTTGAAATCTGCAAGTATTACAAGCCTGTTCCTATAACTTAAATGTATGTCTTATATACTATAAAACTGGTGTTTTCATAGATTAAAGCTATGTGATAATGACTTTGAAAGATAGCTTTATGTGCGTAAAAAATAGTCTACTTTTTCTTTGTTACGATTATTGAAAGAGAGACTTTCTCTATATGCAACGGCTTTTTTCTTTTATCCTTTTGCTATATCTGAGTTTTTTCGTAAATTTGCATGTATTTTCAGAACAAACAATATAACTATATAATGAAGATTTCATACAAATGGCTAAAGGAATACGTTGATTTCAATCTTAGTCCAGAAGAGATTGCAGTTGCGCTCACTTCCATAGGTTTGGAGGTAGGTTCACTGGACGAGGTTGAAACGATACGTGGTGGATTAAAGGGTTTATATGTTGGTAAGGTGCTTACTTGCGAGGCACATCCAAACTCTGATCACCTTCACGTAACAACCGTTGACCTTGGCAAGGGAGAACCACAGCAGATTGTATGTGGCGCACCGAATGTTGCAGCAGGACAGAAGGTAATCGTTGCTGACTTAGGTTGTGTACTCTATGATGGCGACAATGAGTTTACTATCAAGAGGAGTAAGCTGCGTGGTGTAGAAAGTCTTGGTATGATTTGTGCCGAGGATGAGATTGGTGTTGGTACTGCTCATGATGGTATCATTGTGTTGCCAGAGGATGCACCAGTCGGTCAGCCAGCATCAGAGTATTACCAATTAGACAGTGATTGGCTGATTGATATAGACATCACTGCTAACCGTGCAGATGCGTTAAGTCATTATGGTGTAGCTCGCGACCTCTATGCATGGTTGACACAGAATGGTTATGAGACTTCGCTGCATCGCCCATCTTGTGATGCATTTAAGGTTGACAATCATGACCTTCCTATTGATGTGACAATTGAGAACACTGATGCTTGCCGTCGTTATGCTTGTTTGAGCATTACTGATTGTGAGGTAAAGGAAAGTCCACAATGGTTGAAAGACAAACTGAATATTATCGGTTTGCGTCCAATCAATAATATCGTTGATATCACTAACTATATCATGATGGCTTACGGTCAGCCTATGCACTGTTTTGATGCAGACATGGTTAAAGGGCACCACATCATCGTCAAAGATAAGAATGAGGGAAAGAAGTTCGTTACTTTGGATGGTGAAGAGCATATACTTGGTGAGCACGACCTCGCAATTTGCAATGAGGAAGACCCTATGTGTATTGCTGGTGTCTTCGGTGGAAAGGGTAGTGGAACTTACGAAACGACGAAGAATGTAGTATTGGAGAGTGCTTACTTCCATCCAACATGGATTCGTAAGAGTGCTCGTCGTCATGGTCTTTCAACTGATGCCAGCTTCCGTTTTGAGCGTGGTATTGATCCAAATGGTGTCATCTATGCGCTAAAACAGGCTGCAATCCTTTGTAAGGAACTTGCAGGTGGAAAGGTAAGTATGGAGATTCGTGACGAGTATCCAACTAAGATGGAGGGCTTCCCAGTTCGTCTGAACTATGAGTATTGCGACCGTCTTATTGGCAAGAAACTCGGTAATGAGACGATTAAGCGTATTGCTGAAAGCCTTGAAATGAAGGTAGAGAAGGAAGATGCAGAGGGACTTAATCTCCTCGTTCCTCCTTATCGTGTTGATGTACAGCGTCCTTGTGATGTTGTTGAAGACATCCTTCGTATCTATGGATATAATAATGTAGAGATTCCTACAGAGTTGAAGTCTTCATTGACAATTGCTGAAGAGGCTGACAAGAACTATCACCGTGAGAACATCATCGGTGAGCAGTTAGTAGGTGCTGGCTTCTCAGAGATAATGAACAATTCGCTCACAAAGAGTTCTTACTATGAGGAGACAGGCCTTAATGCTTATCCTTGGGAGGAGACTGTAAAGGTGATGAATCCACTTTCAGCAGACTTGGGTGTGATGCGTCAGACCCTTCTCTTTGGTGGTTTGGAGAGTATTGTACGTAATGTAAACCGTAAGGCACAGAATCTCCGCTTCTTTGAAGTAGGTAATGTCTACAAGTTTAATAAGGAAAAGTGGTCAGAGGAAAGTCCTGTTAAGGCTTATAGTCAGGATTATCACATGGCATTGTGGGTGACAGGTAAGCGTGTACAAGGTTCATGGGCACATCCTGATGAGGAAAGTACATTCTATGAACTAAAGGCATACGTAGAGAATATTCTTCGTCGTATCGGTATTGCACAGGGCTTGCTCGTTAGCGAAAAGTCAGATAACAACGTCTTTGATAAGGCGATAGTACTGAAGACACGTACCGGTAAGGTACTCGTAGAGATGGGTATTCTCAGCCACAAGCTTTTGAAGAGTTTCAATATTGATCAGAAGGTTTATTATGCAGAGTTGGATTGGGCTGGATTGATGAAGGCCATCCGCAAGAATAAACTTCAGTTCCAGGAGATATCTAAGTATCCTGCTGTAAGCCGTGATCTTGCCTTGTTGGTCGACAACAATGTTGAGTTTGCACAGATTGAAGAGATCTCTCGTCAGGCAGACAAGAAACTTTTGAAGCGTGTCGAACTCTTCGATGTTTATCAGGGTAAGAACCTTCCTGAGGGTAAGAAGAGCTATGCAGTAAACTTCATTCTTCAGGACGAAAGCAAGACACTCAACGACAAGGCAATTGATGCCATCATGCAGAAATTAATTAAGAATTTAACAAATAAACTCGGAGCAGAACTCCGTTAACAAACAAATCCAATGGGTAGAGCATTTGAATATCGCAAAGCAAGTAAGCTCAAGAGATGGGGTCACATGGCCCGTACGTTCACAAAGTTAGGTAAAGAAATCGCTATTGCTGTTAAGGCAGGTGGTCCTGAGCCTGAGAACAACCCACGCCTTCGTGCGATTATAGCAACATGTAAGCGTGAGAACATGCCGAAGGACAATATCCAGCGCGCTATTAAGAACGCAATGGGTAAAGATACCAGCGACTACAAGGAGGTAACATACGAGGGTTATGGTCCTCACGGAATTGCTGTGTTCGTTGAGACATTGACCGACAATACCACACGTACTGTAGGTGATGTTCGTTCAATCTTCAACAAGTTCAATGGTAATCTTGGTACACAGGGTTCTCTCAGCTTCCTTTTTGACCATAAGGCAGTCTTCACTTTTAAAAAGAAGGACGGCTTGGATATGGAAGAGTTGATTCTCGACTTGATTGACTATGGCGTTGAGGACGAATTCGATGAGGATGAAGAAGAGAACGAAATTACCATCTATGGTGAGCCAACAAGCTTCGGTGAGATTCAGAAACACTTGGAGGACAATGGTTTTGAGATTACTTCTGCTGAGTTCACTCGTATTCCTAACGACTTGAAGGACGTGTCTCCTGAAGAGCGTGAGACTATCGATAAGATGGTTGAGCGTTTGGAAGACTTCGACGACGTGCAGAATGTTTATACTAACATGAAGCCAGCTGAAGACTAATCATCGCCTCTAATACACCTATATATGATAAGGTGTAATTGGTTCTAAGAGTATAGAAAGAGACTATTTCAAAAATGTAGTCAGAGTTTTTATAGGGAAATAAAAGTTATATTTCCCAATAAAGTGCTACTGGCAGATACACAAATCATGTGTTTCTACATTTTTGATATAGTCTCTTTTTGTTTCTTGTTTGTTGGCGTTCCTACTCCTATTGTCATCCTATAGAAAGATGATAAAAGTAGGTTTTGTTGTAATTTTTCATAATCTTGTTTTTTAAACATGCTCTTTTGGCTTCTAAAAGACGCCTAATTGACTTGCAAAAGGTGCTCTTTTGAAGTCTAACTAACGCCCTTTTGAAGTCTAACTAAGCATCTTTTACAAAGTGACTTTGTAACCTATTGATATCGTGTAAGTTGCAAAGGCACGAGAAATAGCGCTAATATATGACTTTTATAGGTGATTTGCAGTCTATTATGTAAATATATTTCAATTGTTTAGTACGCTTTTTAAATAAGAAAATAAGTACAGAAAGATGAAAAACTAAATTCAACTTTGAATTCTTTTATACGAAGATTAAAAAGGAATATTTCTCCTCTTTTTGTCTATTTAGTATATTTTTATTGCACAATGTTTTTGTAAATGTGCAGAAAATTACTTAACTTTGCACGCAAATCATATTTTTGTGCAATGGATTCTATTAAAAGTTTCAACGCGTGTATAGAAAAGAGTATCAAGGATAACTGGGATAAAGATGCTCTGACGGATTATCTTGGTGCTACACTTCAATACCATGATGTAGCCCGCAAAATAGAGAAATTACATATTCTTTTTGAGAATAGCGGTTTGAAGAAGGGTGATAAGGTTGCTCTTTGTGGTAGAAATTCCTCGTCATGGGCAGTTGCTTTCTTCGCAACTCTCTCTTATGGAGCTGTAGCAGTACCTGTTCAGCATGAGTTTAAGCCAGAACAGATTTACAATATTGTTAATCACTCGGAAGCAAAACTTCTCTTTGTTGGTGATGTTGTGGCAACAACTATCGATGGAGAACAGATGCCTCAGTTGGAAGGTATAATATATCTACCAGACTTCTCATTGATTCTTTCTCGTTCAGAGTCACTGACAAATGCTCGTGAAAACTTGAATGCACTCTTTGGAAAGAAGTATCCAAAGTTCTTCCGTGCGGAAGATGTAAATTATTTCAAAGACGAGGCTGACGACCTTGCACTGATTAATTATACAAGTGGAACAACTGGTTTTTCAAAGGGTGTGATGCTCAGTTATCGTTCTGTGCGTAGTAATCTCGCTTGGGCAACAGCCGATTTGAAACCACATATTAAGCCTGATAGTAAAGTTCTTTGTATGTTGCCAATGGCTCACATGTATGGAATGATTTGTGAGTTTATCTGCCAGTTTAGCTTTGGTAGTCATCTATATTTCCTTACACGACTGCCGAGTCCTTCTTTGATTGCTCAGGCTTGTACTGATATTCGTCCTGCTATTATTATTGCAGTACCAATGGTTGTTGAGAAGATTATTCGTAAGAATGTCTTTCCAAAGGTACAAAGTACAGCAACTCGTATGCTGCTGAAGATGCCTGTTGTTAGCAAGAAGGTGAAGGAAAGAATTAATGCGATTGTTATGGAAGCCTTTGGTGGCAATGCGTATGAACTTGTTACCGGCGGAGCTGCTCTTAACAAGGAGATAGAAGACTTCTTGGTAAGTATTAATTTCCCTGTGACCAGTGGTTATGGAGCAACGGAATGTGGTCCGATGGTAACTTATAGTGATTACAAAGACTTTGTTCCAGGCTCTTGTGGTACACCTGTCTTGAATATGGAGGTAAAGATTGTCAGTCCTGATCCTGCAAATGTTCCTGGTGAGGTTATTACCAGAGGAGAGAACGTGATGCTTGGTTATTACAAGAATGAGGAGGCTACTAAAGAAGTTCTTGATAAGGACGGTTGGTATCATACGGGTGATCTTGGAACGATGAGTGCTGATGGTCATCTCTTTCTTCGCGGACGTATAAAGAATATGCTTTTAGGTTCTAATGGTCAGAATGTCTATCCAGAGGAAATTGAAGACAAGCTAAACTCTATGTCTATGGTCAGTGAGTGTATTATCATTCAGCGTGGTGATAAGATTGTTGGCTTGGTCTATCCTGATTTTGATGAGGCAAAAGAGATGGGCTTCTCACAATCAGATTTGCAAGAGATAATGGAGCAGAACCGTCTGGAACTGAACAATATGTTGCCATCTTTCTGCCACCTCTCGGCAATAGAGTTGCGTGATGAAGAGTTTGCGAAGACTCCGAAGAAGAGTATTAAGCGTTATCTCTATCAAGAGAAGTAAGATAATACAGTCCTCCCTAACGCTCTCTTTGTAATGTGTTTGCGCTCAGCACTATTAATGATGCGTATTTGCACATGATGTGCTGAGTATTAACACGTTTGAGAGAACTGGTTGTAAAGGTTATTGTTAGATAGTATAATAAGGTAAGGGTCGTTCATTGAACCTAATTTGTAGAGGCTGAATAGAGCTATAATTACGTTTTGGGTAGTACCTTGTTCTTCCAATGGATGGAAGAATTAAAGCTACCTCACATGAGTAATCTTTGTGTCTCTTTTGGTGTACATACGGTAAGGTGATTTTTTGAAAACCAATTTTCCTGTCATTTCTGTCATCTGTTTCCAGTACTTAACTTATTGATTAACAGTATAGATACACGAAATGTTAAAAGTGACAGCAAACTAAAATAAAACTTATTCTTGTATTTTAGTATGATAATCCATCTCTAACTTTAGTAGACTTTATGTCTACATCGCTCGAAAGAAACCGTGATAAATTCGGGAAGTAATAGAGGAGAGTAACTTTGAAACGGTATGTCCTGATATTTTGTTTGCTCCCTATCTATCAACTGATAAGTGTCTATGCTATTTTGAAAGATAAAGAAAGCCACCTCTGAATGGTTCGTTCCCATAAAGAGGCGGCTTTATATATGTTCTGAAGTTAGTATTACTTTACAAACTTCTTGTTGTTCTGAATGTAGATGCCATGCGGTAAGATAGAAGCATCAGTACCTACATATCTGCCGTCAAGGGTATAGATACGGTTGTCAGAAATAATTCTTTCAATGATTGAAGGTGGCTGAATGGCGGTAGGTTCATTGTTCTTAAACTTAAAACTAACATGACGCTCTGCATCATTCTCTACAATGTCAGATATTGATCTTTTCAGTATGGTGCCATTATACATCGTAAATTTGTCTATCTTATTATTTCCGTTATAAGGATAAGGGTCGCCATTGAGCTGTTGTATGTATGTATTTAAAGAGCCTCCAGCATTGGCTGCTGCTAATATTTTACCATCAGCAGGGATAGGGATGACACGTGGCTTGCCCTTTACATTGTTAGGGAAATCGAAGACATTTACTTTGTCTGACTTGTATGAAACTCGATAGGCAAGTAAGCCCTTGGCATAAGTACCATCTCTCCAACCTTGATACCATGGTCCTTTCTGTATACTCTGCAATACGATATACTCATTTGAGTCATTAGGATTGACAATCTTGTATGCCTTTCCACCATTGTCGATGCTTTTTAGGTTGCTTATAGCGGTGTCATTTTTGAGTTTATCAATATTCATCCAACCCATAACTTCGCGCTCCCATGCAAGATAAGATGCTGGTACACGCCCACCACGTACTTCTGTTCCACCATCCATGAGGTCCCAGAATTCCATACCTTGGTCATCTTGGTTTTCTGCATCAGTATGATAAGCGTATATGTCAGGAAGTCCGAGTGTATGAGAGAACTCATGACAGAATAAACCTATACCATTTATTTTCTTGTTATTCTTAGATGTCTTCTCACTTCCATTAAGTTCATTGCTCACACCATAGCGACGAATACTTTTTCCATCATACTTATTGGAGATATTAACAGTACCAGATTTTGGCCAAATATTTGTTTCTTTATTATTACCATTAATATGGGCGGAGTATCCTGCATAAATAATATAAACCAAATCAACGATACCATCGTTGTTCGCATCGTATTTTGTAAAGTCTACCAAATCATCCACAGCGGCACAAGCATCAGCAAGTAATAAGTCTATTCTATTATTACCTGCACCATAGATAGCATGTTTTTGGGGTAATTTGATAGGACCTACAACGTCAAAGATAGGTGTAAACTGTCCATAACTACAATCCTTGAAATAACCACGAACACCTTTGTAGTTCTGATTCTGACCATAACGAGTATCTGAGAAATGACCTTCATTCATCAGATAGTTTGTGAACACCTTCTTTGTATCTTGGATAGTAAAAGTTGTGTCTTGGAACTCTGCAAGAATAACAAGAGCCTTAGGACTACCTGTGTGAGGGAAATAAGGTACACCTTTGTAACCAGAATCTATGATTGGTCCTCGTGTAAGAGGAGAGTTATCGTAAGCGTTTTCAGATTCTTCAGCAACCTTATTAACGTACGCAAAGAACTTATCCTTGTCTTGCTTAGCAATCAAGTTACGCTCTACTTGTGAGCGAGTTAATGCTTCGTGTGCAAGCTGTTGGGTAGCAATAAGGTTGCCACTTTTCTCTACTTTGCCGATATAGTAGTTGTTATCTGCACCTTGTACAAGCAGTACACCATCAAGGGTTGTGTACCAGTTGATATGTTCGTCACCACGCAAGATGACAGTAATAACAGAACCATCAGCCTGTCTTACTTGTACAGGGATTGATTCTGCCTTTGCTGCCCAAGTGGTAAGGGAGCAAAGCATCAGGCATACTATGAGCGATAGTTGTTTTAATGTTTTCATTATATTCGCTGTTTAGTTTCTTTTACTTAATTTGTTATAGAAATATTGTCCCTTCTTCTGTGTACGTTTACCAAACTCAATTGCATGGTGTGGACAGTGATGATAACACGAGAAGCAGGTGAGGCATTTGCCATTGTGTAGCCATTCTGGTTCAAAGCCTAAGCCACCTTTGATGTCACTAACAGGACAAACATTAGCACAAATACCACACTTCACGCATCGACGACTGTCTACATGAAAGGGCTTATCCGTGATGAGGAAGCGTTCAAAGAAGCCTCCTACAGGACCAGAGAAGAAAGAAGGAATAGGGCCTCTTATTAATTGGTTCCAACCCCAAATCTGATTGCTATCCTTATGAGGATGCTGTTTAAGAATGTTAGAGAATTCTTTTAACTGCTTTGAAGCAAGTTCCTTCTTTTCTAATTCTTTCTCTTTAGTATCTACATCCATACCTGGCAAGCCAACATATGACTCTGGCATAATTAAAGAACATACCGCCTTAAGTGACAGTGCGTCATTCACTGTTACGCTCTTTAATTGCTGCTGAAAGCGTTCCATAGCTTTACCGATAGAATCTCCAGCTGTAACCAAGCAGAAACAATAATGTTTAACGTGGGAAGTGTCTTCTCCCAGAGTCTTTATTGTTAATTTAGTTAGAAACTCTTTTACAATATTCGGAACTCTCCAGCCATGTATAGGAAAGATGAAACCTACGTGTTCATCCTTTTCTATTGTAAAAGAACAGTTGCTATTGATTACTTCTGGGATTGAAACAAGTGTATCACCAGTTTCTAAAGCCAATGTCTTTGCAGCCCATTTGCTATTACCTGTACCAGAAAAGTAGAATATCATGTGGCAAAGTTACTGATATTTTGTAAATCTTGCAAGATAAGTAAGTGCAATATTGTTGTTTTTCAGTTCTTTTTCTTACATTTGCAAGAAGTACATGAAAACATTAATGCTGTGAAGAAGAAAATGGACTTACTGATGTATCCCTCAGTAAAGTTACTCTTACCTTTGGTGTTGGGTATTGCTGTTGGTGATGCTTTAGAAGAAGATATATCCTCTATGTTTTGGTGGTTGATGACGATCAGTATGATTGGCATTACCTTTGTGGTGTGGAGGAAGAAGTATCTTCAGAGTCTATTATTGCTCTTTACGGTCTTCCTTGTTGGTGGAACTTTTGTTTCAATGAGCCGGCAAGCTGCAAAGAAACAGCTTCCCAATAAGCAAATAACCTTTAAGGCAGTTCTTCTTAGTAATCCAGTTGTTCATGGTAAAGTCATACAAACAGACTTAATGATTATGACTGCAGGCGAACCGATGAAGGTTAAGGCTTCAATACTTCGTGATACGATAACAAATCGTTATCGAACACTACACCTTGGAGACGGAATAGAAGCTACAGCTTACCTTGAAGAACCAATGAACTTTGCGGATGCTACCTTTGATTATGCCCGCTGGTTGAAGTTACATGGCTATTCTGCAGAAACCTTTATATTTTATAATCAATGGCATAAAACCAAAGTGAGTCTTCGTCAGATGAGTTTTCTTCAACGTACATCTTTGTCTGCAGCGCTCCATAGAGAGAAGTTAATGAGAGTGTTAGAAAGTAATCTTGATAGCACTCATTTAGCTGTTGTGTCTGCAATGACACTTGGAGATAAACATTTGATTAGTAGAGATATAAAAGAAGATTACTCTATAACTGGTGCAAGTCATGTCTTAGCTTTGTCAGGTTTACATCTAACTATCTTGTATAGTTTGCTATTATTCATTCTGAGTTGGTGTGAACGTATCCTACCAAGAATGTTTAAAAGGGGAATCAGTGAACTTCTTATCCTTTTTATCCTTTGGAGTTATGTTATTTTGGTTGGGATGTCTTCTTCTGTTGTTCGCTCTGCAGTGATGCTAACTATCTATTCTTTTGTAACGCTCTTGAATAGAGAACGGTTGTCAGTTAATACTTTGGCACTAACCGCTATTGTAATGCTTGTTAGCAATCCTAATAGTCTTTTCGATATAGGTTTTCAGCTATCCTTTATCTCTGTATGGTCAATTTTATTGTTCTATCCACTCATCTATGAGTTAATCCCTTTACAGCAGAAGAAGAGTTTATTAGTTATCAGGTGGTTATGGGGGATGATTGCAGTGTCATTGGCTGCACAATTGGGAACAGCACCTTTGATAGCTTTCTATTTCGGAAGGGTTTCCACAATCTTTGCTGTTAGTAGTCTTATAGCTGTACCATGCACAATGCTAATCGTATCCGCGTCATTCTGTTTGTTACTTCTTAGTCCATTCCCTTCTTTGTCATCGTTTATTGGGAAGTGTATTTGTGTTATTACAGAAGGATTGAATAGTTCACTTCATTGGCTTGCAAGCCTACCTTGCGTAAGCATAGAGGATGTCCATGTAACCATTTTCCAGCTTTTTATATATTATTTCATGCTAATGTCTATTTGGATTTTATGGAGTTTTTTAGCAGGGAAGATAGAGTTTAAGTAATTATTTGTACCTTTGCAGATAGTTATGCAACGATATTTTATCACCCTTTCATACGATGGAACAGCCTATCATGGCTGGCAGATTCAACCCAATGGGATTTCTGTACAAGAAGTATTGGAACACGCTTTGTCTACAATACTAAGAGAATCGATTGCTATTACAGGTGCAGGACGTACCGATGCTGGTGTACATGGCAGAATGATGGTTGCACACTTTGACACGGAATTGTCGTTTGACTGTGCACAATTAGTTTATAAAGTAAATCGTTTATTACCACGTGATGTCTCTGTAAGTAGGATTGAACCTGTCGGTGAAGACCTCCACGCACGTTTCTCAGCGACCTCACGTACTTATCATTATTATGTTCATACGGGGAAACAACCTTTCTCAAGACAGTATTCGTGTGCGCTTCATTACTCATTAGACTTTGATAAGATGAATGAGGCTGCAGCCTATTTAATAGGCGAGAAGGACTTTAAATGTTTCTGTAAAGCGGGTGCGGATGTAAAGACTACTATCTGTAATCTGACAGAGGCACGATGGATACCAACCAATGATGAGTTTGCTTTGGCTACAGATGATACTGTTACGAATTGGTGTTTTGTAATAACTGCTAACCGATTCTTACGCAATATGGTGCGTGCAGTTGTTGGAACTTTAGTCGAAGTGGGACGAGGACGTCTTTCATTAGATGAATTTAAGAAGATTGTAGACGGTGGAACAAGAAGCGATGCTGGTGAGAGTATGCCTGGCAACGCCCTCTTCCTTTGGGAAGTAAAGTATTAGAATAAAGCTCATGTGGATTCTTTTAGCTTTTGTTTCAGCAACATTGTTGGGACTTTATGATACATCGAAGAAGTTTTCTCTTCGTGGAAATGACGTCATACCTGTACTCTTCCTCAATACACTCTTTTGTTCGGTAATTTTTCTGCCATTGATATTATTGTCACAATATACCCATGTACTCGATTCCAGTATCTTTCATGTCGGAGCTGGTGGATGGGAGATGCACCGATGGATCATACTAAAGAGCGTTATTGTACTCCTTTCTTGGGTATTCGGTTATTTTGCGATTGCTCAACTCCCCTTAACGATAGTCGGTCCAATTAATGCTACACGTCCAGTGATGACGCTTGTCGGTGCTATGCTTGTCTTTGGCGAACGATTAAATGCTTGGCAATGGGTTGGTGTCAGTCTGGCTATTATTTCCCTGTTTCTATTGGCAAGGAGCGGTAAAAGAGAGGGTATAGACTTCAAGCATAATAAGTGGATCTTCTTCTTGGTATTGGCAGCTATGATGGGAACATGCAGTGGACTGCTTGATAAATACCTGATGGCAAGTCCTGAGAATGGTGGGGTGGGGCTCGACCGCATGATGGCACAAAGCTGGTATAATATCTATCAATGTATCATGATGGGTGTAGTTCTCCTTGTCTATATCTTCAATCAGAGAAAGAAAGCAGAGCGTACAGCCCATTTCTCATGGAAGTGGTCTATCCTGCTCATATCTATATTCCTATCAATGGCAGACTTTGCCTACTTTTATGCACTCTCATTACCAGGTGCGATGATTTCCATTGTGTCAATGGTACGCCGTGGTTCCGTCCTCGTATCGTTCTTATGTGGTGCATTACTGTTTAGAGAAAAGAACTTAAAAGCAAAGGCAATCGACTTATGTTTTGTTCTCCTTGGAATGATATTCCTATGGATTGGCTCACGTTAAGATGATGACTTACTCTTTAAGATAAAGGATAAAAGTCTTTGGTTATTGATAAATATTTGCTATATTTGCAACGATATTGGTAGACGCCCTTCAGCGTTTAATATGAATAGGACTGGCACATTAACTCCCCAAGGAGTTTATACCGTGAGTCTCTTAAAAGACGATAATAACTATGCAGAATGTTTTTCATGGATTAGGTATAGCATTGATAACTCCATTTAAGGAAGATTTCAGTATTGATTATGAAGCACTTGAAAACTTGGTTAACTACCATTTAGATAACGGTGCTGACTTCTTCTGCATTCTTGCTACTACTGGTGAGTCTCCTTGTCTTTCACGTGAAGAAAAGGATCAACTGACTGCTGTCATTAAACGAATCGTTAATGGTCGTGTGCCAATCCTAAAGTATTGTGGTGGAAACAATACTGCTGCTGTTGTAGAAGAAATCAAAACGACTGATTGGAGTGGTATTGATGGTATTCTTAGTATCTGTCCTTATTATAATAAACCAAGTCAGGAGGGACTTTATCAGCATTTTAAGGCTATTGCAAAGGCAAGCCCACTGCCGATAGTTTTGTACAATGTGCCTGGTCGCGTTGGTGTCAACATGACTGCAGAGACAACAGTTCGCATCGCTTCAGAGTTTACCAATGTCGTTGCTATCAAAGAGGCGTCAGGTAACTTGGAGCAAGTAGATGAGATTATAAAGAACAAACCAAAGCACTTTGAGGTTATCAGTGGTGATGATGCCTTGACCTTCCCAATGATAGCAAGTGGTGCTGTAGGTGTTATCTCAGTTATTGGTAATGCCCTGCCTAAGGAATTTTCACGTATGATTCGTTTGGAATTTAAGGGCGAGTATGAGCCTGCACGCAAAATACATCATCAGTTTACTGAGCTTTACAAACTTCTCTTTGTGGATGGTAATCCTGCAGGTTGTAAGGCTCTCTTGAATGATATGGGTATGATAGAGAATGTATTGCGTCTTCCTTTGGTTCCAACACGTATTGAGACAAAGCAGAAGATGAATGAGATTCTCAAAGGAATGAGAATCTAAAAATAATAAGTATCAGAATCATAGTATAACAAAAGGGCAGGTGACTGCCCTTTTATATTGGCTATAAAAGTAAAGAGCACGATAGAAACTCTACCATGCTCTCTCTTATTTCTTGTGTGAAATGTCTGTTTTATGCTTGATTTTTGGTTCATGCCTCACGGCAATCCCCAATCATCTTGCATCATTGTTACCCTTAATCAATCCTTTTTATTACCTTAACTAAAAACCTATTTGTGTTATTTGAACAATCTCTTTTGTTCTACCTTAAACTAAATAACTAAAAACCTAAATCTATTACTACTAACCTAAACAATCTATTATTTGTCTTTTGACGATGCAAAGGTAAGCATTGTTTGCGCACACACCAAATAATTTACGCATAAATTTCCTTTAATTTGTTGTTTCTTGATTTGTATCAATTACAAATAATGAAAATAGTTGTAAAGAGAAAGGAATGATAACAAGTAATTATCCCATTACTTCTTTGACTATATAAGGTTATTGTATCCTATGATAGAAAGGATAATTTAGTAGATTTTCACTTCGGAAATAACCATAGAACCAACTGCAGCATTAAGTTTCTTGACTAAGTCTGATTGCATCATGCAGAGGTTGGCACGTAAAGCTGGGTTTATAATCTTTACGAATAGAGTTTGATTTTTGATAAACTTCTCTTGTGTGTATCGAGCAACAGTCTCACCAGCCACAGTGTCCCATGCAGCAATAATACGTTTCTGTAGTAGGGGAGACTCAAGTCCTTCTTGGCGTAAGAACTGATTGAGCAAGTCATCTAAGGGTTGTACTTTCCGTCTAAACATACTCTTATCCTTCTCTTTCGTTTATTTCTCCACCTTCTACAGAGAATAGCTTGTAATTGAAGCCACTGCCTTGTAGAATTTTATCTAAGTGATCACGGTTCGTATCTGTAATGAAAATCTGTCCGAAATCATCACCAGAAACCAAGCGTACTATCTGTTCCACACGACTACTATCGAGTTTATCAAAGATGTCATCAAGCAATAATAATGGTGTGTTATTGCCTGCTGTGCGTCTAAGGAAATCAAACTGTGCAAGCTTCAGCGCTAATACGTATGTCTTATTTTGTCCCTGACTTCCTTCCCGTTTCATAGGATAGCCACCAAGTTTCATCACTAAGTCATCCTTATGCGTGCCATGAAGTGAATAGCCCATAATACGGTCTTTTGCTCGATCACGCTGAATAACGTCTAACAAATCGCCACGTTGACAATGCGAAACATATTCGAGTGACACCTGTTCTCGCTCACTACAGATAGTCTGATAGATACGTTGGAAAACAGGGGTAAGTTCCTCTACGAAGGCAGCTCGCTTCTTATATACTGCTTCACCATGCTCTGCCATCTGCATCTCAAGTAGTTCCAGAAGAGTAGCATCTGGTTCTTCCTCTTGTTTCAGCAAGCTATTGCGCTGTTGTAAAGCCTTATTATATCGGCTGAGTGATTCTATATAAGGTGTGTCGTATTGTGAGATAACCACATCCATCAGCTTTCTTCGCTCTTCGCTTCCTCCTTCAATAAGGGTCGCATCAGCTGGAGAAACAAAAATCAATGGCACCAGTCCGATATGCTGTGACAGTCGTTTATATTCTTTCTTATTGCGTTTAAAATGCTTCTTTGAGCCACGTTTCATACCGCAGTACACCTGTTCATGCTCACCAGTATCCGTACAGTAATCACCTTCCAGTACAAAGTAGTCTGCATCATGGCGCATCACTTCTGAGTCCTTTGGATTAAAAGCACTCTTGCAGAACGAAAGATAATAGACTGCATCAAGCAGATTAGTCTTTCCCTCACCATTATGTCCAATAAAACAGTTAAGCTTAGCCGACAAGTTTAATGTTGCCGCCTGAATATTCTTATAGTTTATAATGGATAGTTTCTCTAATTGCATTGTCTTATTTTATTGCTTGAATGTTAAGGAGATGAATGTGAATGAATACTCCTTATGACTAAAAGAACTGTAAAGAAACAGCTCCTCCTCTGTTAAGAGAATAAAAAAGTAGAGTTAATCCGATTAACCTTTAAACGCTATATTATTCCTTTCCATTCTCTGCAAAGTTAACTCATTTCCGTTCAATAAAAGAAAAAAGTCGTTGATAAATTTCAATATATGCGACTTTTTGATTAATTTTGTCCCGCTATAATGCGCACCTTACAGTTTAGAATAAAATAAAAACATCATAACGTAAAAATGGTAAACAACAAAGAACAGGGTACATACGAAGATACCCTTAACAAATCAGAGGCTACGTTCTTGAAGTACAAGAAGCCTTTCATTATCGCTATCGTTGCTATCGTAGTGGTTGTAGCTGGCTTTATCCTTTACAAAAACTACATTTCTGCTCCACGTGAGGCAGAGGCAAGTACTGAGTTGGCTAAGAGTCAGACACTCTTCAACAGTCAGCAGTATGACCAGGCTCTCGCTGGTTTCCAGAAGGTTCAGAGTGACTATAGCAGCACTGATGCTGGCAACCTTGCAAACCTTTATGTTGCACTTTGCTATGCACATCAAGCTAAGCCAAACTGGGCAAAGGCATTGGAGAATGCGGAGAAGTTTAGCACAAGCGACGACGAGATGATTAGTCCAGCTTCTCAGATGGCACTTGGTGATATCTATGCTAACAACAACCAGAATGATAAGGCTGTTGAGTGCTTCAAGAAAGCTGCAAAGATGGCTAACTCTGAGGCTGCTGATAACACCAATCTCACTATTGCTCCATTAGCATTGCGCAAGGCAGGTGTCCTCCTCGAGAGCGAAGGTAAGAAGGCTGAAGCACTTGAGATTTACAAGGATATCAAGAAGACTTACGTCAACTCTCCTATCTATCAGGATATTGACAAGTATATTGAGCGTGCTTCTAACTAAGCAAACATGGCAACAGAACTTCATCATTTATCCGACTACGATGCGCAGAGTGTACCAGATGCAAGTAACATGTGCTTTGGTATCGTTGTAGCTGAGTGGAATCCGGAGATTACTGGTGCCTTGCTTGATGGTGCTGTAAAGACACTCGAGAAGCATGGTGCTATTCCAGAGAATATTCATATTAAGACAGTTCCTGGTAGCTTTGAGCTCATTTATGGTGCACAGATGATGACTAAGAATGACGGTTTCGATGCTGTTATTATTCTTGGAAGTGTTATCCGCGGTGAAACACCTCATTTTGACTATATCTGTGAGGGTGTGACATACGGAATAGCTCATCTCAACGCATCACAAAATATTCCTGTTATCTATGGTCTTCTGACAACCAATGACCTCCAGCAGGCTAAGGATCGCAGTGGTGGCAGACTTGGAAACAAGGGTGATGAGTGTGCGATTGATGCTATCAAGATGGCTAAGTTCTAAAGCAATAGTTTAAAAAGAACATATTAAAGGCAGTAGCAATGGTTTTATCCCATTAGCTACTGCCTTTTTTGTTTGTATCTGTTCGGATGGTTTTATTCTTTAAATAGCCCTTAATTTGCGTTTATTGCATGCTGAATTATCTTTACATCATTCCCTTGTTTTTTACTCAAAGAAACAGTGAGATAACGCCACTTTGAGCATCTTTGTAACTCTTTAGTTATAAAGGAGTTATAAGTGTCTATTCGAAAAGGTGCTTAATTGGACTTCAATAGGGCGTTAGTTAGACCTCAAAAGGGCGTCTTTTGAAAGCCAATTAAGCCTTAATTCAAGTCCAATTAAGCACCACTAAGAATATTGGGCACTGAATTTTTATTACAAAAACGAGATGTTGTGTGTTGTGAGAGTTCGTCTCAAAGTATTCATTTTCGTTTTAGCCAAACAATGCTCTAAGTGCTTCTTCAACCTTTCTTACGGGGTGAAGTTGTATATTGTACTTACCTGTAAGTCCTGAAAGGTTATACTTTGGAATAATGATATGGCTAAAACCTAATTTCTCAGCTTCTGCAATGCGCTGCTCAATACGGCTGATAGGGCGTACCTCACCACTCAATCCGACCTCACCACACATACACCAGCCTTGTTCTATTGGTGTGTCAACATTCGATGAGAGTACGGCAGCAATGACACTGAGGTCCATCGCCATGTCTGTCACACGCAAACCGCCTGCAATGTTCAGGAAGACATCCTTCTGCATCAGCTTAAAACCGACACGCTTCTCTAAGACAGCGAGGAGCATGTTAAGGCGTCTTTGGTCGAAACCTGTGGCTGAACGCTGTGGAGTTCCATAGGCAGCTGATGATACAAGTGCCTGTGTCTCAACGAGGAAAGGACGTGCGCCTTCAATAGTACTTGAGATAGCAACGCCCGATAATCCCTCATGATCTTCGGTAAGTAGAAGTTCGGAAGGGTTGCTAACCTCACGAAGTCCCTGCTGTTCCATCTCGTAAATACCGAGTTCTGAAGTAGAACCAAATCGGTTTTTAATGCTTCGGAGGATTCGATACATATAATGTTGGTCGCCTTCAAACTGAATTACGGTGTCAACAATATGCTCTAATATCTTTGGTCCAGCAATGCTTCCCTCTTTATTGATATGTCCAATGAGAATCACAGGAACGCCACTTGTCTTTGCAAAGCGTAGAAGGGCTGATGCACATTCGCGCACTTGAGTAATGCTTCCGGGACTACTGTCAACGTCTTCTGTTGAGATAGTCTGGATAGAGTCTATCACAACAAGCTCTGGCTGTACGTCACGAATATGCTCAAAAATATGTTCTAAGGATGTTTCCGACAAGATAATGATGTTTTCTGCAATATTTTTGGAAATACGTTCGGCACGCATCTTTATCTGATGAGGACTTTCCTCACCGCTGACATAGAGTACACGTTGCGTCATGTGGAGTATTGTCTGCAGTGTCAGCGTACTCTTACCAATACCGGGTTCGCCACCAAGTAGTACGATACTACCCGGTACCAAGCCGCCACCTAACACACGGTTAAGTTCACCATCGTGCATATCTATGCGTGGGTCATCGTGAGATGAAATGTCACGGAGACGCTGTGGCTTATTTGCTAAAGCCGAAACAGAGCCGCCAGAAGCTGCATTGCGCAATGTTGTTGCGGCATTGCGTGCAGCTTGTGAACCCGTATCAGCAGCGATACGGAACTCTTTGAATGTGTTCCACTGCCCACAGTTGGGGCATTTACCAATCCATTTTGGACTTTCTTGTCCACAATTACTGCAGACGAAAGCTATCTTGTCCTTTGCCATAAGTAAGACAAAAGTAATAAGATTTTTCTTAGTTACAAAATTTATTCTTAATTTTGCAACTATATGAAACGTATTAATTACCTGCTCATACTGGCTGTGCTTACCTTTGTCAGCTGCGGTAAGAGCGACAAGGAGCTGCAAGCTGAACGTCAGGCACAGAAGTTGGCTGAGCGTGAAGCTTATCAGAAAGCTTATAAAATAGCTGTGATGCCTACGATGGATTGCCTTCCGGCGTATCTATTGAAGGATAGCTTGTTATACGATACAGCGAAGGTTGATATTAGACTTTGTAGGTTTAATGCACAGATGGATTGTGATACGGCTATGATTGGGGGAAGTGTACAAGCTGCTTTTAGTGATCTTGTCCGTACAGAAAGACTGAAACATAGAAACAAGGTGCTGATGCACTATCTGACAGATACGAATCTTAATTGGCAACTGATTGCTGACAAGGATTCGAAGTTGAAGCAACTCTCTGACCTAAGTGATAAGATTGTTGCTATGACTCGTTTCTCTGGAACTGACCTTCTGACGGATA
This sequence comes from Prevotella melaninogenica ATCC 25845, assembly GCF_000144405.1. Taxonomy (NCBI): domain Bacteria; kingdom Pseudomonadati; phylum Bacteroidota; class Bacteroidia; order Bacteroidales; family Prevotellaceae; genus Prevotella; species Prevotella melaninogenica. The sequence goes on along the minus strand of NC_014371.1, from coordinate 670,865 downwards.
TGGCGGTGAAGAAGGCTAAGCCTAAGTATCAAGTCTTTCGTGTACAGGTTAATGATGTACTGGTGAGACTTGCCATGTTGCAGAACCATGAGATTGATGCTTACTGGTTTGCTGAACCACAGATAACAAAGGCTTTATCAGCAGATAATAATTCCCTTTTTAATTCGGAAGATGCTGGTGTACGCCTTGGTGTGGTGGCTATAATGGATAAAGTGCGTCGTCAAGATGAAGAAGCAGCCTTTGCAGCGGCTTATGATAAGGCTGTAGAGCAAATCAATAAGAATGGTGTGAAGTATTATTCTGCTTTGATTCAGAAGTATATGAAGGTTGATGAATCTGTTGTACGTGCATTACCTGATATAAAATATACGAAGATTGGACCACCACGTAAGGCAGACTTGCTCATGGCACGCAACTTTCTTAGCAGTGGTAAGGTTAGTAAGTAAGAACTGAATAGTAATCATATAAAGGAGTAGGGAAGTGAATGTAGAGGAGATTCTTAGCAAGGCTATAAACTGTTTAATGGACAGAAGGTTGAGTAATGCCATTGAGGTATTAGAGCAACTTTATGTTCAGCGTCCATCACTTATGGGACACAGTGAGTTTGAAGCTATCAAATCTGATTATCAGTTGATGGTAGACTATATGGGAAGGGGTTTCTCAGATAGTCATCGTGAATCACTCTATAGCACATTGTTGCAGCGACTTTACCGTGTTGCTGCCGACCTTGAGATTAGCTGGCGATGCAAGAATGTTAGTGCATACGTTAACTCTTTTAGGGTAATTGACCACCTGAATACCAGCCATGACTTCGTTCGTACAGTGTTAGAATCATTTGTTTCAGACATCGCTATGCTCTCACTTCAACCAGAAGAAACAAGAGAACAGAAGAGTACTGAGTTATATGATCGTCACCAATCGTTTATGAATCGTCTTTTTAGTGCCTTATGGACATCGTGTCAATGGACTGATGATGATTGTAAATTCTATACAGAGTTGCTCCTTTCTCCTACTGTTATGTCAACTGATCAGCAGGTTATTGTAAGTGCAATTAGCCTTGGCGCAATGAATCAGTTTGATATTAATAAGTTCAAAACACTTGTCAATGTATATCAGCAGGCTACAGACGAGCATGTAAGACAGCGTGCATTGGTGGGCTGGGTGTTAGCAGTCTTCGAAGGAATGGACATCTTCCCAGAGCAGGATGCGTTGATACGTGAGCTCTGTGAGAACCCTACTATCACTCGTGAATTACTGACTTTACAGATTCAGTTCTTCTATAGTAAGGATGCTGAGAAGGATAATGACAAGATTCAACGTGATATTATGCCTGATATCATGCGCAACTCTAATCTGACAATCGGGCGTCTTGGCATTATGGAAAAGGAAGAAGATGCGATAGAGAGTATCCTCCACCAAGATGCTGATGAGAAGCGCATGGAGCAGATGGAAGAGAAGGTACGCAAGATGATGGATATGCAGAAGCAAGGTTCTGATATCTATTTTGGCGGTTTCAGTCAGATGAAGCGATTCCCTTTCTTCAATGATATGGTGAATTGGTTTACTCCTTTCTACTTGAATCACCCTGCTTTACGCCCTGTGATAAGTAAATTAGGCGACACAAAGTTCTTAAATACTCTCATGGAAAGAAGTAATTTCTGTGAGTCGGATAGATACTCTTTTGCTTTTGCTTTAGAACAAATCATCAATCAGTTACCATCTGATATTAAGGAGGTAATAGGTTCTGATGCAATGTTAGGACCGTTGGCAGAAAGTGATGATGTGGAAGATGCTATTAGTATTCGTCGTACCTACTTACAAGACCTTTACCGTTTCTTCCGTCTTTATCATACAGCTAATGACTTTATTAATCCATTTGAGGATAATGGTAAGGGTGACTTTGTTGCTGATACCTTCTTCTTTACGTATAAATCCTTCATGGGCACAGGACTCGATGATGTCAAGTTGCGCTTGGCTTCACACTTGTATAAGCATCAGCAGATGACGGAACTTGCAGAACTTCTGACTACTTTCCAAAGTGCAGACCCACGATATGCCATCTTAATGGGTTATACAAATATCAATATGGGTAAGGCTGAGTTTGCTTATCAGTTCTTTGATTATGCGTTGAAGACTGAGCCTGATAATCAGTGGGCGCTGAAAGGAAAGGCAAGAGCAGCACTTGACGCAGAGGATTATAAAACTGCAGAAGAGGTGTATACTGAGTTGCTGAAATTAGAACCAGGTCATAAGAATTACACAATGAATCGTTGTGTTGCTCTTTTGAAGTTAGGTAGGACAAGCGAGGTGCGTGAAGAGTTATTCCGTCTTGACTATCAATATCCGGAAGACATGAATGTGAAGCGTGTTCTTGCATGGGCAATGCTGTCGGATAATAGTCTTGATAAGGCTTCACTGTTGTATGACACGCTGTTAACATCAACTCCAGCGCATGAGGATTATCTGAATGCAGGCTATTGTCGGTGGGCTATGGGCAATGTTCAACGTGCTGTTGAGCTATTCCGAGAATGGATAGTAAAGAGTGGAAAGAGTAGGGAGCAATTATTAGAAGAGTTCCGTAGTGATGCTGACACATTGGAGATGTACGGTATTTCTGAAACTGACTGCTTCTTAATGTTGAGTTTAGTTGGTTAATATCAACTATCAATAGGTGTTCAAATACTTAATAATTAAACTGTTGTGGTATAGAAAAACCATAATAGAATTTATCAATTTATATAGATTAATAGGATAATGAATGAACAGATACACGAGAAACTGAAAGAGATTAAACAGTCTTTCCGCCTCTTGATGAATGGAGTTGCATCGCACTCTATGCGTCAAAAGGGTGTTACGTATAAGATAAACTGGGGAGTACCAATCCCTGATTTGCAGAAGATGGCAGCTGAATATGGTAAGGATTATGAGCTCGCTATAGAACTATGGAAAGAGGATATTCGTGAGTGTCAGGTACTGGCTACGCTTATTATGCCAGCTGAGAAAATGGATGAAGACCTTGTGGAAGTATGGATGGAACGCCTTCGCACACAGGAAATGGCTGAGTTATTGGCTTTTAATCTTCTTCAGTATCTTGACTTCGCACCAGCTTTGGCATACAAGTGGATAGCTTCTGATCGTGATATGTATCAGCTTTGTGGCTACCAGTTGCTTGCTCGTTTGTTTGCTCGTGGTATGGAACCTAATGAGCGAGGGATTAATGAGTTCCTTGATCAGGCACACACAACGTTAGCAGGTGAGAGCCTACCATTGAGACATGCTGCATATAATTGTGTTCTAAGTTTCTGCGAATTAGGAGAAGACTTCGATACTATAGCACAGAAAGCGCTTGCTGATCTTAATATCCTTTAGTATAAAGTGATAGTAGAAAAACTACTCTTTTATCAACAAGCTAAAGTAAGGATGTCTTCTTTTTAAGGCTTCATAATGTTTTGTTAGAAGAACTATTACAGTCTTTTTTCCTATACTCTACCAACGTATAGCTACTTTTCAAATGGCATATTGCTGCTTAGCACATGTGGTGCGGATGCTTAACACCATATGTGCGCATGCTTAGCACGACATGTGCGGATGGATGACACCAATGATATTGAGGGCAAAATACGATAGAATAGGGTGTAGAATTGAGAGAAGATAATCATTAGATAAGAGTAATATTACCCATAGAAAAAGCCGATACACCATTTGGTGCATCGGCTTTTCTTTTTTATTTGTCTGCTGTTAATCGATTTCAACAGCTTACGATTTAATTTCTGGTCTTTTGGTTACTTGATAATTACTAATCAAGATTAATCTTCTTTGAAACAATCAATGCCTCTGCAATTACTGCTGCAACGATAGTAACAATACCAAATGTCAACATAATGTTATCCTTTCTTCTTTTGTGCGGAACCCCTTTGGTTCTGCGGTTATTACTTATTTTTCTTTGCGAATTCGGTGCAAAGGTAGGAAAGATATTTGACATAGCCAACTTTTTTTGTCTTGTTTGCAATATAACACGTGGATGCTTGATGTAAGTCAATAGTATTGACTATGGTCAAAAAGTAACTAAAAAGATTTCAAAAAAGTTCGTATAAATTTGTTATGATTACTTAGAAAACGTATCTTTGCATACGATTAAGTATTTAAGATAACATACATTTATGGATAGGCTCATTATTAAGAACCAAGAGTTTGACAGCAGTATGGATGCTCGTTTCCTCGAGATTCAGAATGCTCGTCGTCAGGCTTTGGCTCAGAAGGCTAAAAAGCACTAAAACAAACACATCGCGTTAGTAGCTATTCGTTGCTCGGTAATGCGAATTAGGTAAGAAAATGTGTACAAGATTAATCTTAGAAAACAAGAAAAGACCCAATCATCATCAAATGATTGGGTCTTTTCTTATAGTGATTTAGTTAATCACTTACTATTTTTATTATGCTTGTTTAGAAGTCGACATCCTCTCCAACCTCATCGGCTTGCATTTCCAAATCCTCTGGGTTGGTGTCGAATGTGGTACGATAGCTTTCTTCAGTGAGTTTGTCCTCATCGAAATCCTCATCGTCCTCATCGTCTGTACCTCTATCTTCTTCAGGCATCATTTCGTCTTCATCATCCAAATCCTTCAAGTTTTCTTCTTCTCCAATCTCATCAAATGATGAAAGTTTAGTAGTAGGTACGTTTGAAATTGGCTTTTCCTTAGCAAAGATAGCTTCTGTCCATGAGCCCTTTGAAATCTCAAGAACTTCGAAGCCATCAGCGACTTTCTTCTCATAAAGACCACCTGGTTTCTTCAGACGAGCGGTCGGAAGCGTAGTTGTACTTATATCAAATCCACTTAAGATAATATCCTGTACGCTCTGTGGAAGGCTCTCCCAACCACCGCCAAAGTTACGCTCAAGAACCTCAATTAGCTTCTGAGCTGATATATGATGGATATTTTCCCAAGTTAAATCAGTAATACGTTGGATTGATTTTTTCTTTAAAGCCCATTTTACAGTGGTACCCTCATCAAGTCTAACTTGACCAACTTGGCAGCCACGTTCTTCGTATTTCTTGATAACTTCAGGCTTATCAACCTTAACTTCTTCTATGGTAAAGGCACTTTTGATTACATCAATATAATGACGCTCATTATCCCTTAAATCGGCGTCACGTTCTGCTTGTGCCCAAAGGCGGAAGACATCGTTTTCCTGAATGTCCCACACATTGCTTTTTGTTAGATTCTTTAACGATAGTGCTTGTCCTTGTCGCTTCATATTGTGTTTACTTTTTCATTTTGCTTTATGGTATAGCTTTGTTCAAAGCCATACCCTCAGACCTGCTGCAAAAGTATATACTTAAACGTAAACTTCCAAACTTTTTCGCTGAAAAGTTATCCAAAAGTGAGAAATAAGCACAATTTGAAAACGCTATTTACTAAGGTAGGGTGTGCAGTTCTTGATTTCTATAGGTAAAGCCTTTGCTTTACACTTCTCTGCAGTGATGCTTAACTCCACAAGACAAGCCCGTGAATTCATTGGTTTTCTTTGGTCAAAGATAAAGTTTCCAATGCCATAATAGATTGGTTTTCCTCGATATGTCTCTATTGTTTGGAGTGTATGACTATGGTGACCAACAATAGCATCAGCCCCTGCATCTATTAGATTGTGTGCATCTTCACGCTGCTGTGGAGTGGCTCTGAAGTGGTGTTCCCATCCCCAATGTAGTATAAGGAGAATATAACAATTCTTATCTGTGGCTCGTAAGCGTTTAACTCGCATGATAAGACTATCTATACTCTCCTGACTAACACAAGGTTTTTGAGGAAGATAGAGGAAGTTTTCTAAGGGTAAACGTAGGGATGAAACTACCCAAACATGGCGTGGATTTGTAGAAATGAGTACTGGTTCTGCTGCTTCCTCCATATTCTTACCAGCCCCGATAGGTATCATTCCTGCTTTTTTAATCTGTTCTTGTGTGTCTAAAAGTCCTCTTCTTCCTTGGTCAATACTATGATTATTGGCTAAGTTGAGGTGCGTTATGCCATGACGACGTAGTGTAGGCAACCATTCGGGTTCGCCTCTAAAGATGAAACGTTTGAACACTCGTTCTCTTATTTTGGTCACTGGACACTCTAAGTTGGCAATTACATAGTTGGAAGATTGGAACAACGAGTCGATACCAGATGAAAAAAGAGCATCAACTCCTGCCACGTCAATCTTCTGTCTTACCCCCCTGTCAAGTAGGAGGTCACCTGTAATAATGATACGTAAGGTGTCGTCTACCTCTTTAGAAGTAGACTTCTTTTTGTCTATATCATTAACTCCTATCCCGCTGAAAGATAGTAGGATAGGAGTTAGCAAGCATATTGTAACTTTAACAACCCGAGCTATAGAATGTCTCTTCATCATCAGCACTCATTCCTTTTACTGGAGCTATGATTTCTTTCATCCATGATGGCGTTCCACCTGTTGGTGACTTCTTTAATTCCTCTTGCCATTCTTCGTCCGTCATGCGTGGGTCTGACATCAATCTTGTAAACTCACGGTAAGAGAAGACGGAGCCACGTGTAAGGTAAAGGGAGCCGTCTATCTCAACTACTACGTATATTTCGTAAGCAGGACCAACTCCTTCATATAGCACACACTTATCATCTATGGCAACATTCTCGCCTCCAGCAGTGAAAACATCAGCAACAACTGCGACCTTCTTGTCGGTACTCACCACATCAGACCATCCCTGCAACATCTGATTGTCCTCGCTGACAAGCTCCAAAGAGATGTTCTCTACGGTCGAACCAATAATCTCAATCTGGTTGTATTCCTCGTCAGTTATCTTTCCACTATTCAGTTCTTTTATACTGATGTCACGGCAGAATTCAGCCATTTCCTTTATTCGTTCATATACAGCCTTTGCCTTTTCAGTCTGTAAATTGTAAGTTGTGAGGACTTTATCCATTTTTGTTACAAGTGCAATAGCTTTCTCCCAGAACTTCACGTTAGGCTCAACATAACCCTTTACGACAGGTGGTTCTGGACCTCCAGAGCCACACTCTGCCACCATAGGCTGCTTTGCATAGAGGATAGCATCATGCTTTAATTCAGCCCAAGAAGCAAGTGCTGTGTTCAAATTCTTCTTCTGCCACTGTGGTGTCTGCATGAAATAAGGAAGCGACTGTGCGGTGTCACCTAATGACTGGAGCGTGTACATCCATTGATTTGCTACACAAGCCTCCCAAGGAGTATTAGCAACTTTCTTACGAGCAGTGGTTAATGCCTTTGGAAAATCCTTCCATTTCTGTGCTTCTTTCAGCTCGTCCATGAGAATACGTTCGGCACCTGGCAATCCCATGACAGCCATCCAGTCGAGTCCCTTTGGACATGGGCGGAGAGAGATAGGGCTATCTTGATCCGTAGTAGCTATCAATGCCTCTGCATCAGGTTGATAACGCTGTGGCATAATATCTACAACATATTTGGTTCCATGTGTTTTCTTCAACTCGATACGTGTCTGTTTCTTTGCTATTGCTTCAATGTTTGCTGTCAGTTTACCCATGTCTTTATTTGAAGATAATAGCTTTTCTATAGGTAAGTTCATCTTCTTAACAAGTTCTGCAACCTGTATGAGGGTAACATTATCAGGTGTTCCCATAAGATAAGTGATTGGTTCACTTACCTTGTCGTATATGGTTTTAAGTTTTGGTTGTTGGTTGAAGATATTGGCAATAAGTGCAATCTGCTTCATCTTAGCAGGTTTGTCCGTACCAAAATGGGCTGTTTGCAACCACATCATACCACGGAAGTAACGACTACAAACCTTAGAACGGGTATAGTGACCACGTGGACGGAAGAGCGAATAAGCAAACATTCCTGTCTGAGAGTCATATTCAAGCATCTCAGAATATTCATTTTCAGCCTCGAAAGACTTAGTGATTTCTTCCATTACCATCTTCTTGTATGCTTCTGGGGCATTCAGTGTAGCTATTGATTTTGGTGCTTTATCATGACTAAAGAGCCAAGATGCAACTGCAAACCATGCCTGACCATATTCCGCTGCAGCCTTTATTTCTGCATTTTGACTGCTTGTAAGTGTCTTCATCTCTGCTCCCATTTTGGAAGAAAAGACAATCATCAGTGAGTCTAAGTGCTTTTCCTCCACATCGCGCAATACACAATCAAAATAGAGATGGAACAGTTGTAGGTAGAGGTCAGTGGTTACGAAGCTTGGAAAATCAGCATAGTCGTTCTTCTCATATACGTGGAAAAGCTGATTATGTTCGGCAGGAACGATAGCAAAACCATTCTGTCCCAACATGCTATATAGCTTTGGGTCAAACTCTTTCAGCTGGAACGGGTTGATAAGATTCTTCATATTCACCACGTCCTTACTGTTCGCTGGTTTAAAGTTCAGCTTTCGTAATTCAGCTTCTCGTGCACGGATGCGCTCTGTAAAGGCAAGTTGTTCTTTCGTATAACGTGGTGAGAACTTCTTACCAGTGGTCTCTTCTTTTTCAGAGACATCCCAAAGTGCATCGTTATACCATGTTGTTGTATTATATAATGCACGTAAGGTTGCATCTTTGAAAGGGTATCCCTGCCTTGCAGCAAAGGCGTTTCTGATTGCACGTAGCTCTACAAGATTGAGTTTAGAGATGTCCATCTGCGTATCAATCTTACCCTTCAATTTTTCAATATTGACTTTTCCAGCACCAGGAAGAATAAGAGGAGTCTTCTTCTCTTGGGTACGTTCAATATATGCATCACCTGTGTTGCCATCAGTCTTTTTACTTTGTGCCCACGCAGTAGGTGAGACTAACAAGATTAGTAATGCAATAGCTACAGTTCTAAATGCGTTCTTTTGCATTCGCTTGTAATAGGGATTGTGTTTCATCTTGTTTGGGTTTAAATTGTTATATTTTAGTTTTATTCGTTCGAAGTAAATCGTTTTAGGGCTTCTTCGTGGCTAACCGCTTCAGTTAAAAAGCGTACGAAGGCGAGCCCAAAGTCGTCCCAAACATAGTCTGCGACAACATATTTATCATCGGTGGTTGCTTGCAATGTACGTACGTATGGTTCAATAAAACGAAAATCGCATAGTATTCCACCCATTCGCGACCCCATCCACATGGGGCGTATTTTACCATTTATTTGCTTAAAGATGAAGAGGCGGCGTGCAGGTTGTGGGTAGAAGCGAGTCGGTTTGATAACCCCAACGATTGCTTCGTCCTTTCCGTCTCCATTAATATCGCCTGTTACGAGTTGATAAACAGGGTAGGGAAGCCGCCATTTCGCAATAGCTGTTCTGCTTGTTTTATTCTTCTCTGGTCTTGTCTTTGCTATTTTGCTTTCTGTTTTAGAGCATAAGCAAAGCCATGAAAGCGAATCGCTGACACGCTCCAACTCAAAGGTCAAGGGCTGTTGTGCCATAGTTCTTCCTACAATGAGGAAAAAGAGCAACATACAACTTATTCGCTTGTATTTATCTTTAACCATAAGTGGTTGCAAATATAGGCACTTTAACGGATAAAACAAAATATTGCAAATAAAAAATCCTGATTTCACCGACGTGAAATCAGGACTGGCTGAATGTCTTCGAAATCCCAACATGAGATAGAGTGGGACCTATGACAATTTTGTTATCCTTCACCTTAAAAAACTAACCTATGTATTTCGTGCTCTTATTTGCGTGAATTATCCTTGCGTGGTTAACGCAACTAAGTAGCTATATGTTTCTTTTGATGTCCTTAGTAAAATAGTTTTTATAACCTCTTTTCATCACATACAAGTCAAATTAAATCTCAACTTGGCTTGTGAATATCTATAGAGGATTTGTTTCTTTTAGTCTTAAACAATCTGTGTTATGTTGTTGTTATCATCCTCTAATTCTATATATGCAAAGATAGAATATAATATTCAATCAAGCAAATTTTTTGTTTAGATTGTTCGCGCTTTAACATTAAATTAACAAAAATGACCTCTAAACGCATTGTTTTTGTTTAGGTTTCTACCATTTTTTATATTCTTTATGTCTAAAACGCTATTTCCTCTATTTTTATTCCAGCATGTTATTTTTACTTTAAGAATTTATTGCTATTCTATTTTTTAGTCGAGTGTTAACTTAGATATTGTTGTTTAGAATCCAATTTGTTATTATTTTGTCATGATTTTTCATTCCCTTTATAAGTAAGATATGCTCTTTTGGCTTCAAGAAGACGCCTAATAGGCTTGCAAAAGGTGCCCTTTTGGAGTCTAAGTAACGCCCTTTTGAAGTCCAATTAAGCGCCTTTTAGTTTGCGGTTTTGTAACAGTCTGATAGTCTTTGGTTTACAACAGTCTTACAAACAGTATATTTTGACAGGTTTTAAAGCCTTTCAGCCCTTTGTTTTTGTAATAAAATTTCTTGTAACTAATTGTTGTTTAATATGGGTTTCTTTATCAGCTTTACTTATCAGTTTTGTATTATAACTATTGAGGTAGGGTAGGTAAAGAGCCTGAAAACTTCTTTTGGTTTATCTTTTAGTAGAAAAACGTTACAGAGAAAGGGGCTTATCTCCTTAGAATTATGTATCTTTGCAGGGATGAAATTCGCAATTATTGCAGCTGGCGACGGTTCACGACTGGCTCAAGAAGGTGTCACCGAACCCAAACCATTGGTGAAGGTAAGGGGAGAACGGCTCATAGACAGATTAATAAGGATTTTCATGGGGAATAATGCCACGGAGATTGTTGTTATCTGTAATGAGCAGATGTCTGATGTGGCAAGCCATCTGAAGATGATACAAGACAAAGGATTGAATGGATTGCCAGTCCCTCTGCGATTTGTTGTAAAATCAACTCCGAGCTCAATGCATAGTTTTTATGAGTTGCGCAATTTCCTTCGTGATGACCCTTTTATCCTAACAACAGTCGATACAATCTTTGACGAGAGTGAGTTTCATGATTATGTTTTATCCTTTCAAGATAAGATAGCACAGGGGACAGACGCTTTGATGGGTGTTACAGACTATATTGATGATGAAAAACCACTTTATGTAGGTGTTGACAATGTCATGCGTATAAGTGGTTATTATGATACACCTCAAGCCGATTCTCACTTTATTTCTGCAGGTATATATGGTTTGACAGTTCCCTCGCTTAATATTCTTGAAGCTTGTATAGAGAAAGGTGAGAGTCGGATGCGTAATTTTCAGCGTGCATTGGTTGCAGCTGGCTTGCGAATAGAAGCTTATCCGCTGACAAAGGTGTTTGATATTGATCATATAGATGATATAAGAAAGGCTGATGAAGGAGTAAATAACTTATCTTCTTGTTGTAAGGGAAAAACCTTGTTGATACAACGTGCAGCCTGCTATTCACCTAATTCTGAGGAGAAAGACTTAGCAATCTTGCAAGAGGTTGGTTGCTTCTTTGACGATGCTAAGATAATTAGTGAAGGTGAATTCGTTGAAAACTTTAGTACTGATAATCAGTTAATTTCAGCTGAATCGGTAGGCGCTGTAAATGTGTATTACCAAATTATTTCTATGGCTCGCAGTCCAAAAGCATTAGATTGTCTTGAGCAGTTGGAGCAGAGTGGCATACGAGTTCTTAACCCATCGGTTGGAGTTCGGGCCTGTCAAAGGAGTAATGTAGATAAGGTGATGCGTGAAAACTATCTCCCATTGCCACCTGATAAGGGTGATGATGGGTATTGGGTAAAGCGCGCTGATACTACCGCTCAAAGCAAAGAAGACGTCTGTTTCTGTCATGATTGGTCAGAAGTCGAAAAGATAAAATCAACCTTTATGCAGCGTGGTATCACAGATGTTGTGACGCAAGCACACGTAAAAGGTGACGTTGTGAAGTTTTATGGTGTTGAAGGTACTGGCTTTTTCCGTTATTATTATTCAGGTGATGATATTGAAACAAAGTTTGGTGATGAAGAAAGGAATGGTAAACCACAGTATTATTTATTTTCATCTTCTAACTTGCAAGCTGATGCGGAGAAGTTAGCTTGTTTATTACAGACGCCTATTTATGGTGGTGATGCGATAGTAAGGGAAGACGGCAGTTATGTTATCATTGATTTTAATGACTTCCCCAGTTTCTCAAGATGTAGGAAAGACGCTGCTAAGGCAATCTTTGAACGAATGAAATCGGCGGTTGAGTCTTCTCTTAAATCTTCCTTTAATGAGAGGTGTATGGATGATGTAGATAGTTGTAGTTAATTGATAATCAATTATTATTCAACTTAAATCACCTGTAAATAATCAGAAAATAATGATAAAAGAACAACAAAATAACAGAGTATCTGCTCAGCAAAAAGGAGACAATTCTCATTCAACCATACAGAGTTCTTCTCCCTATTTGGGCGAAGGGCAAGAAAGTAAGATGGGATTTCTCAGTCTACTTCGTGCCTCTTTCAAGTCTATGGACACGGAAGAATGGCTTGATATTTATTTTACTCGTCCCATAGGTTTGGCATTTGCCCTGTTCTGGCATCGCTTGGGTGTTACACCTAATACTATCACCATCCTTTCTATCTTCCTTGGAATTGGTGCGGGTGTAATGTTTTTCTTTACCGATACCTTGCATAATATCATCGGAATTGTCCTCTTGATGTTGGCAAACTTTTGTGATTCAACAGACGGACAGCTGGCAAGGCTTACTCGTCAACAGTCTATGAAGGGTCGCTGTTTAGATGGATTTGCAGGTGATGTGTGGTTTTTCTCAATCTATCTTGCTATTGTCTTACGAATCTGGTATCAGCCAATACCCGGCACATCAGAGGTGTGGGGCTTATGGGGATTAGCCTTGGCAGCCATTGCAAGTTTGTTATGTCACTCCCCACAAAGTTCATTGAGCGACTATTATCGACAGATTCATCTTTATTTCTTGAAAGGTAAAGAAGGGTCAGAACTTGACTCGTACGAACGTGAACATGCTATTGTTGAAAGCTTGAAAGGAAAGAAGGGAGTCTTTTGGGACCGTGCTTTTCATAGTAATTATCAACGTTATTGTAAGAGTCAGGAGCGTAGAACTCCTGCTTTTCAGAAGTTTCATGCGGCATTGATAGAGAAGTACGGAAGTATAGATAAGGTACCACAGGAACTCAAAGACCGCTTTTTGGTAGGTAGTAGACCGCTGATGCCGTTTACAAACTTCCTATCGTTTAATAGTCGTGCTATCCTTATCTACGTCACTTGCTTGATGAATTGTCCGTGGATATACTTTGTGTTTGAGGTTAGTTTATATAATTTTCTGTACATCTATATGCACAAACGGCACGAAGATTTATGTAAAAGTCTCATGCCAAAGGAGTAAATAATATGTTTCTTAGACTATAATTAGGGTTGAATATATGTTGAAGAAATACTTTTAATGCTTATCTTTTAGTGTTGAATAACAGTCTATTATAATCTATTATAGCTTAAACCATTTTAGAATGAACAAAGAGTTAAACGATATATCATTAAGAACAAAGAGAACACACGCTACTCAATGTGATGAGGAGGGAGGGTTAACTCTCCTCTTTGACTTTGGTGGTACGCTTGATACAGCAGGTTGTCACTGGGGAAAGTTCCTTTGGTATGCATACAAAAGAAACGGAATTCCAGTGACAGAAGAGCAGTTTCGTGAAGCCTATGTACATGCAGAACGTACCTTAGGAAAGCAGCCTATTATACAGTCACACGACACATTTCTTTCGATGTTAACGTCTAAATTGAAATTAGAGTTTGAGTACTTGGTAGACTGTGGCTGGTTAGTGGCAGATAAAGTTGAGGCTGAACGGATGCAAAGAATTCTGTTGAATGATATTTATGACAAGGTAAAAGCCAATATAGCAGAGAGTAGAAAAGTGCTGTCGGACTTAAAGAAGCATTATAGAATAGGCTTGGTAACAAACTTCTATGGCAACATGTCGGTTGTGCTTGAGGAGTTTGGCTTATCTTCTTATTTTGAAACCATAACGGAAAGTGCTGTTGTTGGTGTTCGAAAACCTGATTCACAGATATTTAATATAGCTGTGAAATCTATGGAAGTGAGACCTGAAAACGTTGTTGTGATTGGCGATAGCTATACCAAAGACATACTTCCTGCACATGAACTTGGTTGTCATACCGTATGGTTAAAAGGCGAAGGGTGGACGTCTGAAGAGCCAACAACGTGTGTAGCAGATTATAATATTAATAATTTAGTTGAACTACAACCTATATTAAGACAATATACGCCACTATAATGCGTTAATAAAATATTGCAGTAATAATCATGAAGCAAACAAATGTAAAGCCTGCAGAAGGCAGATTAGGAATAATGGTCGTTGGTTGCGGCGCTGTTGCTACGACCTTTATGACTGGAGTGTTAATGACACGCAAGGGTCTTACGAAGCCCATTGGCTCAATGACTCAATATGATAAGATTCGTGTTGGGCGCGGAGCAGATAAGAAATATCTTCATTACAAAGATATTGTACCATTGGCAAACTTAAATGATATCGTCTTTGGTACATGGGATGTGTACCCTCAGAATGCTTATCAGGCTGCAGTATATGCTGAAGTGTTGAAGGCAAAGGATATCGAACCAGTACGCGAAGAACTGATGGCTATCAAGCCTTTGAAGGCAGCTTTCGACCGAAACTATGCTAAGCGACTTGATGGATACAATGTTAAAGACTGCAAGACACGCTGGGATATGGTGCTGGAATTGCAGAAAGATATTCAGAACTTTAAGAAAGAGCATGGCTGCGAGCGTGTAGTTGTCATCTGGGCAGCTTCTACCGAGATTTATGTACCATACGACGAGGCATATCATAAGACGCTTGAGCAATTGGAATCAGCTATGAAGTCGGATGACAGAGAGCATATTGCTCCGTCTATGTGTTATGCTTATGCGGCTTTGACGGAAGGTTGTCCGTTTATCATGGGTGCCCCTAATACAACGGTTGACATACCTGCTATGTGGGAATTGGCTGAGAAGACACGTATGCCTATTGCTGGTAAGGACTTTAAGACTGGTCAGACATTGGTTAAGTCGGGCTTTGCTCCTATCATTAAGACACGTAACCTTGGTCTTGCTGGTTGGTTCTCAACGAACATCTTGGGTAATCGTGATGGCTTAGTTCTTGATGAACCAGCTAACTTCCATACAAAGGAAGTAAGTAAGTTGTCGACACTTGAGACCATTTGTAGAGCAGATGAGCAGCCCGATCTTTATGGTAATATCTATCACAAAGTGCGTATCAACTATTATCCACCTCGTAATGATGATAAGGAAGGATGGGATAATATAGATATCTTTGGTTGGATGGGTTACCCAATGCAGATAAAGATTAATTTCCTTTGTCGTGATTCCATCCTTGCTGCACCATTGCTTCTTGACCTTACGTTGCTCTCTGATCTTGCTGCAAGGGCTGGTCGTTATGGTATTCAGCGTTTCTTGAGTATCTTCCTCAAGAGTCCAATGCACGATTTCACTCGTGGTGAGGAAGCTGTCAATAATCTCTTTGAACAGTATACAATGCTGAAGAATGCCATTCGAGAAATGGGTGGATATGAAGCTGATGAGGAGATTGATTAGTCATCTCCTCAATTAACAGAGAAGTCCTCCAAGCCCTTTTATGGGATAGGAGGACGCTTGAATGCAAAATGACGATAGTAAGTTGTCTTGCATGATTCTAAAACTAAAGTAATATATGAATAGATTAATGAGTCTAAATATGCGTAATCATACATCCTCTGTCTTTGATAAGACAAGAGGAGGACGGCGAATGATAAGGTTGAGAGTGATAGTTGCTCTCCTCTTTGTGTTTGTATCATTTTCAGCACATGCATATACATTTAAGTCTTTGTACTTTAATTCAAAGCCTTATGTTATGCACATTGATTCATTGTTGGTGGGTAAAGACTCTTCGTTTGTAGGTAAAGATTCCTTGTTGACAGCAGCTGATTCGATGGGAATAGCAACTGATTCGTTGCTGCAAATGATGGATTCATTAGCTAAGATAGCCGCTAAACCAGCTGTGATAGATAGTACGCTACTTCAATGTTATGTGGTTGATTGGCAAACAGGAGATAGTATTCCTTATGCGAATGCAGTCTATCGGAATTTAAAGTTAGGTGCTTCGAGTGATGCGAATGGTCATTTCTCTATTGCAAGAAAAGTAGGAGAACAACTTACAATCACTGCTGTTGGCTATAAATCACGTAATATTAAGATTACTGCACATACTTCAAGAGAATTGAAAGTGACGCTTATCGCAGACTCTAAGCAGTTGCAGGGTATTGTTGTGAAGGCTAAACGTCGTCATAAATATTCGCGTAAGGATAACCCAGCAGTAGAGTTGATGAGGCGAGTTATTGCTGCGAAGAAGCAAACTCACTTGGAAAACCATGATTATTATCAGTATGATAAGTATCAGAAGGTGACTATTGCTATTAATAACCTTACACCTGATGAACTTGAAGGCTCTATGTTTAAGAAAGCTCCTTGGCTTCTTGACCAAGTAGAAACTTGTCCTTATAATAACAAACTCATTCTTCCAATCTCTGTAGATGAAACGCTTACGCAGCATCTTTACCGTAAGAACCCACGCGATGAAAAGGATATCGTGTTAGGACAGTCTACTAAAGGTATTTCAAAACTTATACAAACAGGTGAGGCTTTGAATACGATTGTGAAGGATCTCTTTAAGGATATCAATCTTTATGATGACCAAATAGACCTTCTTCAGAAGCGTTTCCCTTCTCCAATAGGCTCTACAGCGATTTCGTTCTATCATTTTTATATCGACGATACGGTCTATGTCAATCAGGAACAGTGTATTCGTTTGCAGTTTATGCCAGCCAACCAGCAGGACTTTGGATTCCGTGGAGAGTTGTATGTGTTGAATGATAGTTCGCTTCATGTGAAGAAGTGTGATATGCAGTTGCCTGCTAATACAGGTGTTAACTTTGTTGATGCAATGAAGTTTCAGCAGGAATTCACGAAGTTAAGTAATGGAGAGTGGGCTTTAACGACTGATAATATGATTGCCGAGTTGAAGCTGACAGACCTCTTGCAACGTGCTATTGTCATTCGCACGACTGGTATGACAAACTATGCTTTTGCCCCTATTGATGATAAACAATTTAAGGGTAAGGCAAAGACAATATACGATACCTATGCTAAGATGCGCGATAATGATTTCTGGGCAGCACATAGAACAACGCAACTGACGAAGAGTGAGGCTGGAATGGACTCATTTATCAAGCGTATGGCAAGCACAAAGCATTTCAAATGGGTGATGTTTGCGTCTAAGGCTTTGATAGAGAACTTCATTGAAACAGGTTCAGAAGACAAGCCAAGTAAGTTTGATATTGGTCCTGTCAATACTTTTATCTCAAAGAACTTTGTTGATGGCATTCGTTTACGTGCCTCTGCCCGTACTACAGCTAAGTTTAATCCTCATTGGTTCTTTGAGGGTTACTATGCTTATGGTACACGGTCGCATCGTAATTATTATGATGCAAAGGTAACATACTCGTTTAATAAGCCCGAGTATCAGCCTATTGAGTTCCCTATCCGTACCATATCTTTCGAATCAACAAGTGATGTTGAGTCTCCATCAGACAAGTACTTGAAGCATAATAAGGATAATATCTTCATGACATTCCGACCAGTAAAGGTTGAGCAGATGTATTTTGTAAATCGTCAGAAGATTAACTTTAAATGGGAGACGGACTATGGTTTGGCTACAAACTTTGAGATTCGTACAGAGAGTAACAGACCTACAGGAAAGCTTGTATATGAGAAGATGGATGGTACGCTGGTTGACAAAATACGTGTGAGTGAGGTTCTTCTTGGACTTAATTACCGTCCTGGACAGACTTATGTCAACTCTAAGCAAAAGCGTATGACTGTAAATCTCGATGCGCCAGAGTTCAACGTTACGCATACAATGGGTATTAAGCATTTCTTGGGTAGTGACTTTAATACTAATCTTACGGAGGTTTCTATCTATAAACGTTTCTGGTTAGGAAGCTGGGGCCACATTGATACGCGTGTACAAGGTGGTGCACAATGGAATAAGGTACCATTCCAATTCCTTATCACCCCTCCTGTGAATACTTCTTATTTTGAGCATCAAGGAACATTCAACCTTATGAAAGGACTTGAATTTCTTAACGACCGATATGCACAGTTTAATCTTGCATGGGACTTAGAAGGTAAGATTTTCAACCGTATTCCACTCATTAAGAAGTTGAAGTGGCGTGAGTATATTGCCTTTAAAGGAATGTGGGGACATTTGACAGATAAGAACAACCCATATTTACCACAGAATGCTAATGATACGGAATTGTATAAGTTCCCTGTCGATACACGTGTTATGACACGCGACCCTTACATGGAGTTTGTTGTTGGAGTACATAATATCTTCAAGTTTTTGGAGGTAGATTATGTTCGTCGACTAACTTATACACATGCTCCGGGTATCTCAAAGAATGGTATTCGATTTGGTTTTAATCTGGTTTTCTAAGCCTTATAGACAAAAATAACTGTTCGTTCAGTATGATAAAGGATGTTCTTTTAGTAGGTATTGGAAGTTTTGTTGGCGGCAGTCTTCGAATGGTTATCTCGAAGTATATACAACTTGCAGTAGCAGGTTCATTCCCTTTGGGAACAATGGTCGTCAACGTGCTTGGCTGTTTCCTTATAGGTATCTTCTCTTCATTATCTAATGATCATGGCGGAGTCAGTCCTGCTGTTCGCCTTATGCTCACTACTGGTTTCTGTGGAGGTTTTACAACCTTCTCTACTTTCATGAATGAGCATGCAACGTTATTAAAGGGAGGGGATGGTTTTATTATTTCTTCCCTTTATATCATTGCCTCCCTTGCATTAGGCTTTATTGCTTTATTAGCTGGTCGCCAACTTGTTATGTCTTTTCAATAATGTAATTATATTGCTCATTTAGCCCATTTGGGTGTAAAGGTAATGGTTACTATATGAATAAGTAGGTGTTATACCCTTTCGATAATACAACTCTTTTCTTTCGTTTTGGGTATGTATGGTAAGCTATCTACCAACAACACGAATGGTGTTTGACGTTCGCACCACACGTGCTAAGCCTTCGCACGGATGGTGCGGATGACTTTCTGAACTTGTAACATCCCTTATAAGAACAGGTAAAGACAAGACTTATATGGTTTTAAAGGGGTAAGTAATGTTTGTCTTAGGGGATGTCGATGGCATTGGAAATGCTGACAAAGTGAATGTTCTTTGGCAATTTATAACCCCAAAGTATTCTTATACAAACCTAATGTATACAATCTTATAGGTGCAAAATACATAGTTGAAATAACAAGAAATTATTTCTACAAGGTTAGAGTGATGCAAAGCACATCGTGTTTTTTACTTAGTTTCTTTTCTATCTCCTTTCTTTTCTGTATCTTTGCACTCTGTAGAATATTAATAATTAAACAATTCAATAGTATATGAAAGCATTTGTATTCCCTGGACAGGGATCTCAGTTTGTTGGTATGGGTAAGGACCTCTATGACAACAACCCATTAGCAAAGGAACTTTTCGATAAGGCTGACGAGATTCTTGGCTTCAAGATAACCGAGATTATGTTTGCTGGTACAGACGAGCAGTTGAAGGAAACTAAGGTTACTCAGCCTGCAGTATTCCTCCATAGCGTTATTTCAGCTCTTTGCTTAGGCGATGAGTTCAAGCCAGATATGGTAGCAGGTCACTCTTTGGGTGAGTTCTCAGCACTCGTTGCTGCTGGTGCATTGAGCTTTGAAGATGGTTTGAAACTCGTTGCAGCTCGTGCTAATGCTATGCAGAAGGCTTGTGAGCAGAATCCGGGTACTATGGCAGCAATCATCGGTTTGGCT
Organism: Prevotella melaninogenica ATCC 25845; assembly: GCF_000144405.1. Lineage (NCBI taxonomy): Bacteria > Pseudomonadati > Bacteroidota > Bacteroidia > Bacteroidales > Prevotellaceae > Prevotella > Prevotella melaninogenica. The sequence continues at coordinate 651,030 of NC_014371.1, read as the reverse complement.
GATGAGAAGGTTGAGGAAATCTGTGCATCTGTTTCAAAAGAAGGTAAGGTATGTGTTGCAGCTAACTTCAACTGCCCTGGTCAGTTGGTAATCTCTGGTTCAATAGAGGGTATCAATGAGGCTTGCGAGTTGATGAAGGCGGCTGGTGCTAAGCGTGCATTGCCTTTGAAGGTGGGTGGTGCTTTCCACTCTCCATTGATGCAGCCAGCTAAGGACGAGTTGCAGGCTGCTATTGAGGCAACTACCTTCAATGCACCAAAGTGCCCTGTTTATCAGAATGTGGACGCATTGCCACACACTGATCCAGCTGAGATTCAGAAGAATCTCATTGCTCAGCTTACATCAAGCGTACGTTGGACAAAGAGCGCACAGAATATGATTGCCGATGGTGCTACAGAGTTCGTTGAGTGCGGACCTGGTGCTGCTTTGCAGGGTATGCTCGGTCGTATCGACAAGACTGTTAATGCACACGGTGTATAAGGCTTACCTTATTATTAAGTGACTGATTCCCTCTTCCGTCCTCTTTCTCAAAAGTGAGGGGACGAAGGAGGGACTTTCTTTTTATTTTGTTTATGAAAACTAAATTAGTTATCTACCAAGTCTTCACCCGTACTTTTGGTAATAAGAATCTAACTAAGAAGGAGTATGGTAGCTTAGCAGAGAACGGAGCAGGAAAGATGAATGACTTCGATGAGGGTGTGTTACGTCACATCCATGACCTCGGTGTCACTCATCTTTGGTATACAGGAGTTATCCGTCACGCTACATGCACTGACTATTCAGCCTTCGGCATACCTACACAGAACCCTCGTGTTGTAAAGGGACGTGCTGGTTCGCCTTATGCTATTACCGATTATTATGATATCGACCCAGATATTGCGGTGGATGTGGATGCACGTATGGCAGAGTTTGAGTCCTTAGTTGCTCGTACACATGCTGAAGGTATGAAGATAATCATTGACTTTGTACCTAATCATGTAGCTCGTCAATACAAGAGTATTGCTAAGCCAAAGGGTGTTGAAGACCTCGGAGAAGGTGATGATACAGGTAAGCACTTTGACCCTCAGAACAATTTCTATTACTGTCCGGGCGAACAGCTTGACCTCTCTGGAGTTGTTGAGAATACTTATGCTCATCGTGCTGAGGCTTATCATGAGTTCCCAGCCAAGTGTACTGGTAACGATCGTTTCGATTCTCACCCGCAGCAGAACGACTGGTATGAGACCATTAAGCTAAACTATGGTGTAGACTATTGTGATGCCGGTGGAAGAAGTTATCACTATCATCCTGTCCCTTCTACATGGAAGAAGATGACTGATATCCTTCTTTTCTGGGCAGCAAAGGGTGTTGATGGTTTCCGCTGTGACATGGCTGAGATGGTTCCACATGAGTTTTGGACATACGCAACACAGCAGGTGAAGGAGCGTTATCCTGAGATGATCTTCATTGGTGAGGTCTATGATCCTAATCAATATCGTATGTATGTAGAGTCAGGATTCGACTATCTCTACGATAAGGTGGGTATGTACGACTGTATTCGTGGTGTGATATGTGGTGAACGTTCCGCTTCGTCTATAACACATGAGTGGCAGAAGGTTGACGATATCCGCGACCATATGCTTTACTTCCTTGAGAACCATGATGAGCAACGTATTGCTTCTGATTTCTTCGCGGGTAATCCTTGGAAGGGAGTTCCCGGTATGATCGTGTCTGCTCTGCTTCAACAGAACCCTGTTATGGTATATGCTGGTCAGGAATTTGGCGAAAGAGGTATGGATAAAGAAGGTTTCTCAGGGCAGGATGGTCGTTCAACCATCTTTGACTATTGGACGAGTGATGCTATCTATAAAGGCTTCTTTAATCGTGATACTTTGACAACAGATGAGAAGAAACTCTCACTAATCTATCAAGGACTTCTCCGTTTCTGTAATCGGGAGAAAGCTGTACGTGAGGGATTGACCTTCGATTTAATGTATGTCAATCATCAGAGCCACCAGTTTAATCCTCATAAACAGTTTGTTTTCTTGCGTAAGGCAGACGATGAAGTGTTGTTAGTTGTTGCTAATTTCGACCAAGAACGAGTACAAATCAATGTGACTATTCCTGCTCATGCCTTCGATTTCCTTGGGATTCCAGAGCAGGAGGTTGAGATGACCGACTTACTTTCAGGCTTTACAAAGGTAGTAGACTTGAAGCGTGACGGTCAGGTAGCATTGGATGTAGAGGCAAACTATGGTAGAATTTATAAGTTTAATATAAAAAAGTAGGCTGTGGATTACGTATTGAATTCGCATAACAAAGAGGAGTTCCCTCCTGCCCATACGGCTGAACATTTGCTGAATCAGGTGATGATTCGTATGTTTGGTACAGAGCGTAGCAATAATGCTCATATCGAACGGAAGAAGAGTAAGATGACTTTTATCCTTGATCATAAGCCTGATCGTAAGGAGGAAAAGGCGATAGAGGATGAGATGAATCGTTTGATTGCTGAAGACTTGCCCGTAACTTTTGAAATGGTCGACCGCAATAATATCCCCGAAGGTGTCACTGTTGATAGACTACCTGAAGACGCTTCAGAGATGTTGCGACTCGTTCGTATCGGCGATTTTGATATCTGCCTTTGCATAGGTAAGCACGTCCGTTCAACTGCTCAGATTGGTCGCTTTGAAATGTTGGGTACAAACTGGGATGAACAGAAACGTGCATTCAGAGTACGCTTTAAAGTCATTCCGGCTTGAAACGTTTATTAGGCCATATAGCAAACGCCCTCACTTGTCTTTTTTTAGACAGGTGAGGGCGTTTTTGTTGATGTGAATTTATTTTACATTGTTGCTGATGTTTCCCACTTAAAATAAGCATAAAACCACTCTTTCCTACACCCTTGTAACTGTCTTGTAATTAATAAGTTACAAAAATAGTTTGCAAGAGGTGCTGAATTGGACTTCAAAAGGGCGTTAGTAAGACCTCAAAAGGGCATCTTTTAGAAGTCAATTGGGCGTTAATTCGAATGCAATTAAGCCTTAATAAAAATCGAAGAGAGGAAAATTATTGACAAATTGACTTTTTCTTAGGTTTGAAGTCTAAGTGTTTATGAAATATAAAAAGTAGAGGAAAAAAGAAATCCGCCACCTTATATATTATAGGTTGCGGATTTCTAATGTTGTAAACCTTTCGTTTTATCTAACGACTTAGTTATTAGTTTAGGATTTATCATTCTGTTCCTTCATATCAATGAACTGCTGATTTGCATCATAAAACTCATACTGCAAATAGGCAAGTTTCTGTGAAGGAATGATATTTACACCCCAACCATACTTCATTTGCCACTTACGTTTCAAGGAAATAAGACCCTTGTTAATGTAAGCTGCAACGTAAGGATGAACGTGCAAATAGAATTTCTTTACTCCAACCTTATTAACCAATCGGTCTATCTTACGCTCCAACTGATCGGTAAAGAGAATGCTTGAACGAATCTTACCACTACCGAAACAAGTAGGGCAGTTCTCATCTACATCTACATCCATTACTGGGCGTACACGCTGACGAGTAATCTGCATCAGTCCGAACTTGCTCAAAGGAAGGATATTGTGACGTGCACGGTCCTTCTGCATGTTCTTACACATACGCTCATACAGCATCTGGCGGTCTTCTGCAAGATTCATGTCGATGAAGTCAACGACAATGATTCCACCCATATCACGCAGTCGAAGCTGGCGAGCTAACTCATCGGCAGCACCAAGGTTGGTGTCAAGCGCATTCTGTTCCTGTGCTTTTTCTTTCGTTCTGTTTCCACTATTCACATCCACAACGTGCATTGCCTCTGTGTGTTCGATGATGAGGTAGCAGCCATGACCATAATTAATGGTCTTACCGAAGCTTGATTTAATTTGCTTCGTAACGTCAAAGTTGTCAAAGATTGGCACCTTACCAGTGTACTTCTTCACTATGCCCGCCTTTTCAGGGGCTATTAGAGAGACGTAGTGTCGAACGGCAGTGCAAATCTCGTCATCGTTGACGTAGATGTTTTCGTAGGTTGGATTGAAGAGATCACGCAGCATTGCAACAGCACGTCCAGTCTCCTCAAAAACAAGTTGAGGGCGTTCCTGCGTTTTCTGCAGTCTTGTGATTGCTTCATTCCAACGGCTCAGTAAGACTTTCATCTCAGCGTCAAGCTCGGCTACGCGCTTTCCTTCAGCTACTGTACGGACAATTACACCGAAGTTCTTTGGGGTAATACTCTGTATGAGCTGCTTGAGGCGTGCACGTTCTTCACCGCTTTTGATTTTAGAAGATACGCTAACTTTATGCCCGAATGGTATAAGCACCAGGAATCTGCCAGCGAATGATATTTCGCCTGTAAGGCGAGGTCCTTTGGTGGAAATGGGTTCTTTAACAATCTGTACCATCACCTCTTGTCCTACCTGCAGTGTGTTTTGAACTGTTCCGTCCTTTTGCAAGTCGGGTAGGCGAGTGGCTTTTTGAATGGGATAAAGTTTCTTGCGGTCGCTCTGAACCTGTTTCAGATACTTTGCATAGGAGTTGAATTGACTCCCTAAGTCAAGATAATGAAGAAAGGCGTCACGCTCATAACCTACATCTACAAAGCAGGCATTCAGCCCTGGCATCAGTTTCTTGACCTTTGCCACGTAGATGTTTCCAACCGAGAAGCTCGCCTCTCTTGGCTCACGCTGGTATTCAACCAGACGCTTGTCTTCGAGTAGCGCTATCGAAATCTCTTTCGGTTGGGCATCAATAATTACTTCGCTTGTCATCTTCTTCGTTTGTTATAAGCTATCATTTAGCGTCTTTTATAGTCTCTACAATGATGCTAAAGGATACTTATAGATAAAATAAAAATGCGGAACCTGTCGTCGCACTTCCAGGGAAGAGAAGTATATTGCGATGACACGCCCCGCCATATTATTGAAAGTCAGTTGTAAAGCCTTTCAGCCTTGGGGCTTACTTGCTCTTATGTCTGTTCTTTCTTAATCTCTTTTTACGCTTGTGCGTAGCCATCTTGTGTCCCTTTTTCTTCTTTCCGTTTGGCATAGCTTTAAATTGTTTTAAATTGTTATTGTATTTATGTTTAATTTATTTCTTCATATCCTCGATGAAGGTCTTTGCTGGCTTGAAGCTTGGGAAATCGTGTGCTGGGATAGTGATAGTCGTGTTCTTTGAGATGTTACGAGCTGTCTTTTCCGCACGGTGCTTAACGATGAAGCTACCGAAACCACGAAGGTATACATTTTCTTTCTTCTCCAACAAACTGTCTTTGATGGTTTCCATAAAAGACTCAACCACAGCTGAAACGTCCTTCTTGGCGATGCCAGTAGACGTTGCAATCTCATTGATGATATCTGCTTTCGTCATTTTGTTTTTGTTCTTTATTGATGTTTATTTCTAATCTCTCATTATAACGGAATGCAAAGATACTCATTTTCAGCTTAATAGAGAAATATTTTTGTGTCTTTTTTGTAAAATATCTCGGTAAATGCTCTAAACTTTAAGGTTTTTCGTACCTTTGCGACATTATAAGTTGTATTTCATGCTTATGTGGAGTATTGGATTTAATGATGTTATAAGGACTTGAACTGTTACCAACACTTGCATAGAGATGATTCTTTATGAGTGGTTACTTGGTGTAAATTCTTATATATTTTGGTTTATTCATTTTCTCTCAGAAAGCAGTTTTTGCAAGACTTCTGTATAATTATATAAGGTGTATGAAGATTTCCATCGGTATAGATGTGGGTATTTCAACAACCAAGATTGTTGGAATCAGAGAGGGGAAGGTTATTAAACCTTTGCGTATCAAGGCTACTGATCCAGTGACGTCCTTGTATGGAGCTTTTGGAAAATATCTATATGACAATAGGATAGAGCTATCTGAGGTTGAGCGTGTTATGCTTACGGGCGTAGGCGCTCACTATATTGATAAGCCTGTTTATGGACTTCCAACGGCTAAGGCAGATGAGTTTTTGGCTGATGGCTTAGGTGCTCAGTTTGAGTCGAAGTTGCAACGTATGATTGTTGTTTCTATGGGTACGGGTACCTCACTTGTACTTTGTGATGGCAATGAGGTACGTCATATTGGTGGTATCGGTATTGGTGGAGGTACATTGAGTGGTCTTTCACGTTTGTTGTTACAGACTGATAATATTAACGAAATCATAGCTTTAGCCAATAAGGGAGATATTTCTCGTATCAATCTTCAGATTAAAGACATCTCAACCAGTCCACTTCCAGGCTTGCCAATGGATGCTACTGCATCTCTCTTTGCTAATGCGCAGGCTAATGCCAGTCGTGAAGATATAGCCTTAGGGTTGATAGGTTTGGTGTTACAGTCTATTGGTTCAGCAACAATCTTAAGCTCTTTGAATAGCGATATCCGTGACTTTGTACTCATAGGTAATCTTAGTTTGTTGCCACAATGCGAACTTCTTTTTCCTGTTATGGAGAAGATATATGATGTTCGCTTTATTATTCCGAAGAATTCTGAGTATTGTACGGCAATCGGAGCTGCCTTACAAGCAGATAACATCGAGACTGTTTAATCGCTATATATAAAAGGTACGGGCACTCTGTAGGCTTATCTACATAGTGCCCGTAATGTTATAGTAACCTATCTGTTGTATAGATAGTCAAAGATAAATAGCTTTATCCTTTCTTTAAGATGATATTTTACTTAAAGAGAGGATTTCTCCTAACTTGGCTAAGACTGTCAACTATCTATCCTATTATCATCCTCTGATATTAAAAATCATTTCTTTTTAAACCTCTATAATATGCAGATAAGGGTTTGAAAAGTCATTACATAATTTCAAGGAAAACATCTATAACTAACGGCGAAAATACATATAAGAAGTAGGTTTGCAATCAGCAGAGAATCAAATAGTTATCAAGTGGTAAAATAAAAGGTGCTTAATTGGACTTCAAAAGGGCGTTAGTTAGACCTCAAAAGGGCACCTTTTGCAAGCCAATTAGGTATCTTTTAGAAGCCAAAAGAGCATGTATTGGTTTTGAATTGTGTGAAAATAGTTTACAAGTTTCAACTAATGAGGGAATAAGTTGTTTGTATAAAACAGATAGATATCGTACCTAATTACATTTAACATGTAGTTTATTCCCCTTTATAAAAGCATCTTATTGGAGGTAATTATACCGGTGTTGGGTGATGATTGTTGGGTGTTGAGCCTTTATAAAACCATCTTATTGGAGGAAATCATACCATGTATGTGGATTAACCTTATTCTATTAACAATCTATGTATTTAACAGAAGGACCTTTACTATACCTTCGGAACAATCCCAAGGTTCTTCTCTATCTCGTCATCAGAGAGTGTATAGTTTCTTAAATCACCATTGATATAGGTGTCATAAGCCGTCATATCAATGAGTCCATGACCAGAAAGACAGAAGAGAATAACATCTTCTTTTCCTGTTTCCTTTGCCTTCTTTGCTTCTCGAATGGCAGCTGCAATGGCATGACAGCTCTCTGGTGCGGGGATAATTCCTTCTGTGCGAGAGAAGAGGATACCTGCCTCAAAGCTTTCTAACTGTGGTATGTCCATTCCACACATGTATCCGTCTTTGAGCAATTGACTGACGATGACACCAGCACCATGATAGCGTAAACCACCTGCATGGATATTGGCTGGTTTGAAATCATGGCCAAGTGTGAACATTGGTAGCAAAGGAGTGTAACCCGCTTCGTCACCGAAGTCGTATTCAAACCTGCCACGTGTCAGTTTTGGACAGCTATTTGGCTCTGCTGCGATAAACTCTGTATTCTTTCCTTCAAGGATATTGTGGCGCATAAATGGGAATGCAATACCACCAAAATTACTACCACCACCAAAGCAAGCAATGACCTTATCAGGATATTCCCCAGCCATTTCCATTTGCTTCTCAGCCTCCAAACCAATAATGGTTTGGTGCAATGCAACGTGATTGAGTACTGAACCTAAAGTGTACTTACAGTTAGGTGTAGTTTTTGCCAGTTCTATAGCCTCTGAGATTGCTGCTCCCAACGAACCAGGATGTGTTGGGTCTCGTGTAACGATGTCCTTTCCTGCACGTGTAGACATTGAAGGTGAACCTTCAACCATAGCTCCGAAAGTCTTCATAATCAGCGAGCGATAAGGTTTCTGTTGCATAGAAATCTTTACCTGATAAACCGCTGCTTCAAGACCATATACCTTTGCAGCGTAGGATAGTGCAGCGCCCCATTGACCCGCACCAGTCTCTGTCGTGACATTCGTTACACCTTCCTTCTTGCAATAGTAACACTGAGGGATGGCAGAATTAACCTTATGTGAGCCAAGTGGATTTACACTTTCATTCTTGAAATAGATATGTGCTGGTGTGTCTAATGCTTTCTCCAAAGCATACGCACGGACAAGAGGTGTGGAGCGATAATACTTATACATCTCCAACACTTCTTCGGGAATATCAATCCAAGCATGCTCACAATCAAGCTCTTGTTTTGCACATTCTTGACTGAAAATCTCCGAAAGATCCTCTGCTGTCATTGGCTTACGTGTAGCTGGATGAAGTGGAGGAAGGGGCTTAGTGGGCATGTCTGCCTGAATATTATACCACTGTGTAGGGATATCTTTCTCGTCAAGTATAAATCTTTTCTGTTGTGCCATACTCTTACTCAATTATACAATGGATGAATGTTTATTGAAAGATGATGTCTCACAAAGTTACAAAATAAGATTTCTTAATTGCATGAAATGATAATATTTTTAGTAATTTTGCTGCCATTATGATAATAATCGCTACTATTCTTGCATATTTTTGCATCTTATTGTTAATAAGTAGAATAACGGGACATAAAGCTGACAACGATGCTTTCTTTTGTGCAAACCGTCAGTCACCTTGGTATCTTGTTGCCTTCGGAATGATTGGTGCCAGTATTTCTGGCGTTACCTTCGTTAGTGTTCCGGGAATGGTACTATTGAGCGATATGACCTATATGCAGACATGTTTAGGTTTTGTGCTGGGTTATTTTGCTGTTGCATATCTGTTACTTCCTGTTTATTACCGCCTAAAGTTGACAACTATCTACTCTTATCTACAAACACGTTTAGGCAATTATAGCTATAAGACTGGTGCTTCATTTTTCCTATTGTCTAAGATGACAGGTGCGGCAGTGCGCTTCTATGTTGTTTGTATGATACTTCAACGTTTCGTCTTAGATGCCTACGGCATACCTTTCCCTATTACCGTTGTGGCTCTTGTGGCACTCATTTGGCTCTACACGCGTAGGGGAGGAATACGTACACTGGTCTTGACAGACACCTTTCAGACTCTTTGTATGCTGCTTGCCCTCATTCTTATTATATATAAGGTGGTCGAAACATTAGGCATGTCGCTTCCGGAAGCAGCTCAAGCGATAGCCAAGGACAGTCATTCTCGTATATTTGTATTCGATGACTGGGTATCAAAACAGAACTTTTGGAAACAGTTTCTTAGCGGTATCTTTATTGTTATTGTTATGACAGGACTGGACCAAGATATGATGCAAAAGAATCTTACTTGTAAGACTCTGCGTGAAGCACAGAAGGAAATGTGTACCTATGGTTTTGCCTTTGTACCTGCCAATTTACTCTTTTTGTCCTTGGGTGTACTGTTAATGATGTATTTCAATAGTATCGGGCAAGCCTTGCCTGACGAGCCAGATAATCTTATGTTGCAGGCTGTTGCAGGTGGACAATTAGGTACATTGGTTGTTATTCTCTTTACAATCGGTATTGTAGCAGCGTGCTTCTCCAGTGCAGACTCTGCCTTAACCGCCTTAACAACAACTTATTGTGTAGACATCTGTGGTCGTCCAAAGGATGAAAAGTTACGCAAACAGGCACATATAGGCGTGTCTATTGTGTTTATTTTGTTTATCCTTATCTTCCGTTATGTCAACTCAACAAGTTTGATAGATGCAATTTACACGATAGCTTCTTATACATATGGTCCACTCTTAGGTCTTTTTGCGTTTGGTTTATGCACTAAACGTGTGGTGAATGATCGGTTGACTCCATATATAGCAGTAGCCAGTCCGCTTCTTTGTTTTGCTTTAGACACAATCGTTTCGAGAACTACTGGTTACAAGTTTGGCTATGAATTGTTAATGCTGAATGGATTGATAACATTCTTAGCATGCTTCTTTCTTCCTGCAAGAAAGCAGGGGTTGGATTGCGAAATGAAGTAAGCTTAAAACTTATATTGCATATTTAACTTATGTGTTGTTGCTCAGCACGCATTGTGTTGTTGCTTAGCACCATTGGTGCTGAGTGCTAATTACTTTGCAATATCTTACGATAGTAAAGGCAAACAAACATTAGGAAACCCCATATCTGCTACAAGTAAATCCAAAATATGAAGTAAGTAGGCTTATGTTTACTGGATAGCAATAAGTATGATAAATAATAAAAGGCAAAGAGCACTAAACCCTTTGCCTTTTATCTTTTGTTTGTATGTTATCTTGCCAATAGCTTTTATCTCCTTAAGAGAGAGTTATTTGCAAGTCATTTTTCCTACAGTAATTCTTCAATCTGCTTTGCGATATTCTCAATGCTCTCTGTTGGTTCAAAGCGAGCAACGACCTGTCCCTTCTTATTAATAAGGAACTTGGTGAAGTTCCACTTAATATCTGGATTCTCCTTATAGTTAGGATCAGCCTCAGAAAGCATCTTGTCGAGGATAGGGTAGAGCTTATGTGACTCATCCCAACCAGCAAAGCCCTTCTGCTCCTTGAGGAACTTGAAGAGTGGGTCAGCGTCTTCACCGTTCACCTTTACCTTCTTGAAGCGTGGGAATTTTGTGCCGTATGTAAGTTTGCAGAACTCATGGATGCTTTCGTCTGTACCTGGTGCCTGCTGTCCAAACTGGTTGCAAGGGAAATCAAGTACTTCAAATCCTTGTGCATGGTACTTCTCATAGAGTGCCTCCAACTCCTCGTAAGTTGGTGTGAAACCACATTTTGTAGCTGTGTTTACAATCAGTAGCACCTCATTAGAAAACTCTTTCAGTGAAAATGCCTTACCTTTTCTGTCTTTGACAGAGAATTCATAAACTGTTCTCATTTCTGTTTCTTATCTTCTCTTTATATAGTTTACTTATTTGTGTGTTGCAAATGTACGAATTTTATTTGTTTCCTCCTTCATTGTTTAGGAGTTTTTTAGTAACCGATTTAATTCGTAATAGATTATTGAAGATTCTTTATTCGGGTTGATGATATGGAGTGGAATCTTCTTTAATAGGGATTTCCCTATCTTCAAATAGTGTATTTACTCGATAAACATCTTATAATTTCACTATTTTTGCATCAGTAAATAAACAAAGAATAAGAATTAAATAGGATATGAGTATGAGACGAATTTCAAAATTTTTCATGGCACTTGCAATAGTTGCGAGTCCATTGGCATTGACAAGCTGTGACGATGATCCTTGGGGAGATAATAACTATTACTATAATGATTTGGTAAGTGATGCGGTACGAAACTACCTGCGTGAATACCCAAGTGGCTCAAGTTATTATACAGCTTACAACTGGTTCTATTACAATTATCCAGAAGCAACGACTCAAGAGTTCTACGCCTTTATGGATGCGGTAGGTTATAACAGTAGTTATAATTGGAATAATAACTATCGTCAGGAGGAGAATGGACAAGTAAATACACTGGTTGAGGCACAGACACTTACTGGCGAGTGGGATGGTAATATGACTCTTGAGTACACGGATGATACAACACATCAGCGTAAGCGCAATAGTTTTAGAGCTAATATGAAGTTCTTCCAGTATAATTCTTCTGCTAATTCACTTCAAGGTAATGGTGTTGAGGTAGATACTGATGCACAAGGTAACACACAGACATTGGCATTCTCTTGGAAAGTTTTGGATAATGGAAACATTGAAATAAAGTACACAAAGACTGGTACTATCTTCAATCTTGACATCAATGCTACTAATGATGGGTTCCACTTAGGATATGATAAGACAAAGGGTTATGACACCTTCTATGGTGTAGCACGCAGTACAAACACAACAGATGTTATGCGTTTCGACCTTGCTCGTCAGAGACCAGCAAGTGCAAAGGCTCAAAATGCGTTGACAAGAGCTTCAAGCAAGGCTTCCTTTGGTTCTGCTAAGGCGAACGACTATGCAAAGAATAGTGCTGGAGCAGTAAATGGTCTGCGCGAAAGATAACAAAAGCTAATCGCTTTTCTATAGCTTCATATATACTTGAATGGGTCCCACCAACTGCGAAGTTGGTGGGATTTTTGGCTCCTCCGTTAAATGCGTAGATTGTTAATAGAATGAGATTAATTCACTTACATGGTATGATTTCCTCCAATAAGATAGTTTTATAAAGGCTCAACACCCAATAACTATCACCCAACACCAGTATGTTTACTCCCAATTAGAGGGTTTTAGAACGGGGGATAAACTACACGATAAACGTAATTAGGTGCGATGTCTATCTGTCTTATACAAACAACTTATTCCCTCATTAGTTGAAAATTGTAAACTATTTTCGTGTAGTTCAAAACCAATACATGCTCTTTTGGCTTCTAAAAGATGCCTAATTGGCTTGCAAAAGGTGCCCTTTAAGATCCTTACTAACGCCCTTTTGAAGTCTAATTAAGCACCTTTCACTTTATTACTTTATAACTAATTGATTTCCTGTTGATTATAGAGCAGCTTTTTATATGTGCTTTTGCCATTAATTATAGATGTTTTACTTGAAATCATGTAATGATTTTTCAAATTCTTGTCTATAAATTTTTGAAGTCTTAAATGAAATTGTTTTCAATGAAAGTGGATGATAAAAAGATAGATAATTGACTATCTCAGCCATATTTTTGTTTAATGAGTTACTTCGTTTCTTACATTAAAGCAATATGAAAAGCGTCCACACATTTAACGGAAGAAGCGGATTTTTTGTCTTTATTCTTTGTCGTTTAATTAATGTATTCTATACTTGTAAACTCTGAATTTGTCTTAATCATATTTACGATTTTTGAATTATATTGCTGATTTTCAGTCTTTTTTCGTACCTTTGCAGTCCGTTCTCTTTCTTAAAAGGGGGAGAAACTGCATGATTTGATGATAAAAGATGAGGAGAATCATACAATTTATAAAGGAGTGGACACTACCAGTGTCAATAGCTACAGGTAGCTTATTATACCTTGTTTTTGCCTTTATACCAGCCTTGGATGGCGCAGCAAACTTTTTTGCTCCTATCCTTGACGCAGCTCTTCCATTGTTTATGTTCCTCGTCTTATACGTTACCTTTTGCAAGGTAGACTTCCGTAAGCTAATTCCAGTAGGGTGGCATCTTTGGATAGCACTCTCTCAAGTGTTGATGGTTGCGGTCGTTATTGGGGCAATCTTGTTCTTCCATGTCACAGGTAAGTCGCTCATATTACTTGAAGCTCTACTCACTTGTATCATTTGTCCTTGTGCCTCAGCAGCCGCAGTGGTTACACAGAAGTTAGGTGGAAACCTTGAGGAAATGACAACTTATACCTTCCTCTCTAACTTTCTCTGTGCCTTGTTGATACCAGTCTGCTTTCCTTTGCTTGATGCTGAAGCAGATATAACTTTCTGGAGTGCTTTTGTGGCAATTCTTTATAAGGTGTGTCTGGTATTAGTTGTACCGATGATTTTGGCTTATATAACGAAACATTGGCACACTTTATGTAGGTTCTATCAATGGGTAATCAGTGTGAACAACCTTAGTTATTATCTTTGGGGATGTTCATTACTCATCGTTTCAGGCACAACAGTAAAGAATATTGTCCATGCTGAGGTAGCTGTCAGCTTCCTTTTGTTGATTGCAGTGTTGGCATTAATACTTTGCTTGATACAATTTGCCATGGGCAGATATATTGGTCATTTCTTCCGCAGTACGATTAATGCGGGACAGGCTTTAGGGCAGAAGAACACTGCTTTTGCTATCTGGATAGCCTACACTTATCTGAATCCATTGTCAACTGTGGGTCCAGGCTGCTACATCTTGTGGCAGAACATTATTAACAGCGTAGAGATATGGCGGTATGACCACGCCATTAAACGCAAAAATAAATAATTGTGAGAACAATAAAGTGTTTTATAGTATTACTATTTCTTTTCCTCTTGTCACCTGCTGTTTCAGCGCAGGATGCTAACGGAATAAACGAACATGATGTCGAACCGGCTAAATCAGTAGAGCCAGATGTAATGCCAGTAGCTGCTAAATCTCAAACAGCTTCAGCCTCGGTAGACGAGATGGCAATGGAACCATTGCCCACATCGACAACCCGAGTGTCGCAGGTAGCAGAAAGTCGTGACCAAGTAGTACTTCTCATTGGTGATTCTATGGCTGATGGTCTTGGCTCTCGATTTAATGATTATGCTGTAAAGAACGGTTTTAAGTTTCATTCAATCGTATGGTATGGTAGCACAACACGCGACTGGGCGATTGCTGCCGACCTTCAATATCAGATTGAAAGAGTGCGCCCTACTTATATAATTATTAGCTTAGGTACCAATGACTTAGGTTATAAGGATTATAGTAGACGTGAAACAGCAATTCAAACGATTCTGAGTCGTGTTGGTAATATTCCATATGTATGGGTTGGTCCTCTCCCTTGGAAGAAGATAAAAGATAGAACAATAGTTGATGTGATACGTGAATGTACGGGTGAAGGTCGATTCTTTGACAGTAGTTCTGTCATTGCTTCTCGAGCGGATGGTATTCATCCAACACGTCAAGGTGCTGCCCTTTGGGTGGATAAGATTGTAGAGTGGATGGGCGAACCAGAGCTGAATGCAAATCCTATAGAGATGGAAAAGCCCGATTTTGCTACTCGTTTCAAACATGACGAGAAGCATAGTATGGGTTATCACGGCCGTCGATAGATTTGAAATATTATTACAATCTTAATGGCTTTTATATCATGTTTTTCTTCAAAATACTACTGTTTTGGATGCATTTGTAAGCTCCAGATAAACAGGTAGTTAAAAAGCTGTAAGGTAATAGGTGCTTAATAGCATTGCAAAAGGGCGTTAGTTGGGATGTAACTAACGCCCTTTTGCACGTCAATTAAGCCTTAATTCGAATGCAATTAAGCCTTAGTTGTTTTCTAATACTATGATTTTATTTTACAATCGGATTGATGTTAAGCTGCTATTATGTGACAATCGTACTATAGAATTTATCTTTTGGGGACATTCTATAGCTATGGTTTCTTTGCACAAAGTAGCTGTTTAGGTGTCTAACTCTTATTAATAATGTATATACCCCCTGCTGCTAATGCACCAGCTATCATATATTTGATATAGAATGTTTCGTCAAGGCATAGGCAAGAGGTAACTGCACCGACAACAGGAATCAATGAATTGTAGATAGCTACCTTACCAACAGGATTGCAAGTGAGTAGTTTGTTATAGAGCGTGAAACCTAATGTACTAATAGCGATGAGTAAGAGTAGGTAGGTAATACCTAAAAGGGTAATCTGTGGAAGTTCACCACCCATCATTAGTCCAGGGATAATCAATAATGCACCACCTATTGCTAAGCTGTAGCCTGTACCAACAAATACATCTACACGTTTGCCTAATCCACGCGTAAGCAGTGATGCTGATGCACCACAAAGAGCATTGAGAATAATCATTCCGTCACCTAACCAAGTGAACTTTCCACTCTCAGCTCCACCCAAGTTTAGTGATAGAATACCAGCAAAACCAACAATACAACCTATAATCTTCTTGACTGTCATGCGGTCGCTCTTGAAGAAGATACAAGCAAAGATGACGACAGAAAAGACGCTAAGCGAGTTGAGAATGGCTGCTCGTGAACCTTCACTATGTGATAATCCAAAGTAGAAGAAGGCATAATGTAAGGTGGTATTCATCATACAGAATAGAAGGATATACCACCAATCTATAGGTTTTCTCACTTTGAAATCACGCTTCTTGGAACCTGCAATCGCCAATACTATTAGTCCCGAAAGACAGAAACGAATACCAGCAAAAAGCATTTTCGAGCCGGTCATATCTGCCGTGATGGCAAACTCTGAGAAGCCTAATTTAATCAAAGGATAGGCCCAGCCCCATGCAATGGCAGCTGTGAGGGCAAAGATAGTCACCCACAGTGGTCGTTGAAATATACTTTTTGTTTGTGTCATTAGTTGTTTGTTGTAATTTAAATTAATATTAAATCATTGAAATTCAGTCGTTATTATGAATACTCTCTTTCTCTACTTTAATTTATATAGACTTGCTTTCACAAATTATTTTCATAGAAATAAGTTTTTATTTACGTGATAAAAAACATTTATATTCATGAAAATAACCCCCTCTTTTCACGTAAATAATTCACGAGAAGATATTACCAACGACCTGCATTCATTGTGCAAAGGTACGTTCTTTCCTCGACATATGTCGTCTTTTAGCCGCTTTTTTATCTCCGCTTAATTAGGTTATTTGTTCTTAATTGTTTATCTTTGCGAATAATTTATGCTTTATTAAAACAGATGAAGAAGTTAATATATTCCTTTTTACTGGCTTTATTCGTAGCTAATGTTCATGCACAGTCTTTAACTGACACATTACGCCATGAAGTGTTATTAGAAACAGACAGTGGAAACATTCGTATTCAACTTTACAATGAGACACCACGTCATCGTGATAACTTCTTAAAGTTGGTGCGAAGTGGTGCCTATAATGGGGTGTTGTTCCACCGTGTTGTTAAAGATTTTATGATTCAAACAGGTGATATGGGCTCAAAGAAAGCAAAGCCAGGACAGGCTTTAGGTGACACACCAGAGACCTACTCGCTCCCTGCAGAGATAGATTATCCGAAGCTTTTGCACCGTCGTGGAGCTGTTGCTGCTGCTCGTGAGGGCGATGATGTCAACCCTAAACGAGAGTCATCTGCCTCACAATTCTATATTGTATGGGGTATAAAGTTCTCTGATGGACAGCTTGATTGGGCACAGAAACGCCTTAACGAACATACAGACAGCACGGTGCAGATGACACCTGAGGTACGTCAAATGTACAAAGAAGTGGGTGGTTCGCCTCATTTGGACGGACAGTATACTGTCTTTGGGCAGGTGTTAGATGGATTAGATGTTGTTGAACGTATTCAACGCCAGCCTGTTGACGCCAATGACCGTCCATTAGTTGATGTCCGTATCCGTAAAGCAACCATATTGAAATAGGGTTATCTTTATTATCTCAAACAGTAAATACAAAGTAAAGTTACTATAAATTTATGTCAATCAACAGAAAAGCAACAGCCTGTCTGCTTGCGCTTATGCTCGGAAGTGGAGTAGGTGTAGCAGGTAACAGGTTTGTCTATCGTGCTGTAAAAGATACGATTACACAGCGCATAGACACTACAAAACAGAATGTTCAGAAAGGTAAAGCACCTGAGAAAGAGAAAGAAAAGCCTTCTGCTTATGAACAACTTGTAAAGAAAAAAGGAAGTGTACAGCAGGGACTCTTCACTGTAAGACATATTGACGACCAATGGTACTTTGAAGTCCCAGACTCAGTTATCGGTCGTTATTTGCTTGCTGTGACTCGTTTTACAGCCGTTCCACAGAACTTTGGTAAGTTTGCTGGAGAGGCAGTAAACCAACAAACTGTTTATTTTGAGCAACGTGATGACAAGACAATGTTGCTTCGTGCCTACGTTCTTTCGCAGGAAGCTGATCCAAAGAGTAGTATTTCGCGTACGTTGAAAGCTTCAACAGCTGATCCTATCGTAGCTTCGTTCAAGGTGATTGGACGTAACAAGGATACTAAGGCACAGCTGATTGATGTCACACCATTGTTTGTTAAAGACAATGCAGTGCTGAGTGTATCGTCAGATAACTCTAAGCAATTGAAGTTAGGTGGACTGATGTCTGACCGTACTTTCATAGATACGATGAAGGTTTATCCAATTAATGTGGAGATTGCTACGACACGTACTTATTCAAGTGCACCTTCTGCGGTACCAGCTTCTTATACAGGTGCGATGACAATCGGACTGAACACCAGTGTTGTTCTTCTTCCAAAGGTACCTATGCGTAAGCGAGTATGGGACAATCGTATAGGTTATTTTACGAATAGATATACTATCTTCAGCGACGATCAGACAAAGACAGACCGTGAGCAGTTTATCTCTCGATTCCGTTTAGAGCCTAAAGATAAGAAGGCATATGCAAAGGGTAGGCTTTCAGAGCCTATCAAACCTATTGTATTCTATATTGATCCTGCCACACCAAAGAAGTGGGTTCCATACTTGATAAAGGGTATCGAGGATTGGAATGTTGCTTTTGAGGCTGCTGGCTTTAAGAATGCTATACAGGCAAAAGAGTGGCCTAATGACCCAACGATGAGTGTTGATGATGCTCGTTTCAATGTTCTTCGTTATCTACCAGCTGAGATTGAAAACGCATATGGTCCTCGTATCGTTGATCCACGTAGTGGAGAGATTATCGAAAGTCATATTTGTTGGTATCATAATGTGATGAACCTCTTGACAAAGTGGTACTTCACTCAGTGTGCTCCATTAGATAAGCGTGCACAGACAGCACACATGGACGACAAACTTATGGGTGAATTGATTCGCTTTGTATCAAGTCATGAGGTGGGACATACACTCGGATTGCGTCATAATATGGGTGCAAGCCATGCTACTCCAGTAGAGAAACTACGCGATAAGAAGTGGGTAGAGGAACATGGTCACACTGCCAGCATTATGGACTACGCTCGTTTCAATTACGTTGCACAGCCTGAAGATGGCATTTCTGAGCGCGGACTCTTCCCACGTGTGAACGATTACGACAAGTGGGCAATCCGTTGGGGCTATCAGTATCGTCCAGAGTTCAAAGATGAGATGGATGAGAAGGAGAAGTTGATGACTGAGACAACAGCCATTCTTGCTAAGAATCCGCGTCTTTGGTTTGGTGGTGAGGGTAAGAATGAAGACCCACGTGCACAGACAGAAGACCTTGGAGATGACAATGTGAAGGCGAGTGATTATGGTATTAAGAACTTGAAACGTATCGTTGCAAAACTTCCAGAGTGGACACGTCAGCCTAACGACCAGTACGAGGACCGCATGGAAATGTGGCGAAGTGTTGTTGGTCAGTATGGACGTTATACGAATCATGTACTGAAGAACATTGGTGGTCGTTACATTAACAATATGCCTGGGCAGAAACCTTATGAAGTTGCACCAGCTAAGAAGGGTAGAGATGCTGTCGACTATATCGGTCGTCAGGTGTTTGAAGCACCACTTTGGCTTTATCCTTCATCTATGACTGATATAGCAGGTACCGATCTTGTCGACGAAATCAGTACTTATCAGGATCGTATTCTGAAGGTGATGATGAACGGAACTATTATGGATAAGATTTATAAGGACCAGCGTGAGGCAGGTGCTTATCAGTTCAAAGACTATCTTAATGATTTGTTCCACAGTGTTTGGAAGCCGCTCACTGGTCTTAATGATATGCAGGTACGCACACGTCGCTTACTCGAGCGTAACTATGTAGACCAACTGAATAGCCTTTTAAATCCTGTTCAGAAAGACAAACCAACCGTTGCTGACCGTGCAAGTAATTCAGATATTATGCTCTATCTCATGCAGCATTTAGATACTGTTGAGCAGTTCTGTAAGGCACAAGCAGCACAAAGTGAAGGCATTAACCTCCTTCATTACAACGATTTGTTACGTCAGATTAAGCTGATTCGTGAGCGTCGTGTGACAGTAAAGTAATTGTTTAAGTAAATTCCTAACCATATACAAGAAGACTATTTGTGTTTTATGGTTGTAATATTCGTCCATAGTAGAGTTTGAAGTTCCTGCTATGGACGTTTTCTTTAACTGTCGTTTTGGACTTGCCACTACGGTATTTTGCGATGTATTTAGCAGTCAACACGAATGGTGTTAAGCCTCCGCACCATATGTGCGGGGCGTTAGCACCAGTGTAAATAATGAAAGTTTGGGATACTATTAATTATGAAATAAGATATAAAAAGGTACAGATGCACATTTTGTAAGGCTAAATTACATGATTATTCATAATTATTAGGTAAAGAACACCTAATTTAGAGTATTGCTTAATACTTGTATTTTCTATACCTTTGCAATATGTTTTACAATTAAAGGTATTAATTTCAGGATTTTTAAATGAAAGTAATAAAGCTCATAGCTCTATTGTTTTTGTTGTCGATAGGGCAAATTTTAAGAGCTCAAGGAACATCAAAAGCAGCAGAAAGTCATATTGTTAACATTGTTGTTACCGATAAGAATACGAAAGAAAGTGTGATTATGGCTAACTGTTCGCTTGATCCATTAGGTTCTTTTAATGTAACGGATATAGACGGAAAAGCAGTATTCCAAAAGGTTCCAACAGGCACGTTTACGCTGAAAGTTAGTTATGTGGGTTATGAAACCTATACAACAACGTTCAAAGTAGAGAAAGATTTAACCGTTAATGTTCAGCTTGTTCCAACCTCTTTGGCATTAAAGGAGGTTGTTGTGACGGCAAAGCAGAATGCATCGGGCGCTTCCACGTCTTCTATTATTGGACGTCAGGCAATCGATCACTTACAGGCTTCGTCATTAGCTGATATCATGCAGCTCATTCCAGGTAAAGAGATGGGCAATGTAGACATGACTCAGAAGTCTAATCTACAGCTCCGTACGCTCCGTAATAATAATACAAGTGCTTTTGGTTCAAGCATTGTTGTTGATGGTGTTCCTATCTCTAATAATGGATTGTTGACACAAGGACAATTCTCATCTACGGCTTTTACTGGTACAGATTTGCGTCAGATAGCTGCCGATAACATTGATAATGTAGAAGTAATACGTGGTATTCCTTCTGCTGAGTATGGCGATTTGACAAGTGGTCTTGTGGTTGTTCATTCCAAGGTGGGTGTAACTCCATGGCAAATAAAGGCGAAGGTAAATCCTGCTATGACAAATGCTTCGTTGACAAAGGGATTCTCTTTGAACAAAGCAGGTATAATGAATGTAAACTTAGATTACGCTAAGGCTTGGGGCGACCCACGTCAAAAGACACGCAGTTATAATCGTTATACTTTTAATCTTGGTTATAGTTATGACCTCAGTAAGCGTTGGCACACAGAGACAAAGCTACGCTTGTTATCTGCACAAGACTGGTCGGGTAATGATCCTGATGCTATTCAAGATGGTACGGAAACCAAGAATAAGACCGTAACGGTTGGTCTGACGCATAATGGTCGTATCTCTGTTGATAAGCTTTTTATGCGTTCGCTCAATTATACGTTAGGTCTTAGCTACGGAGAGACAGACAATGTACAAACTGCATTTGTACCTGTTAGCACTGGTTTGCTTCCTATCTTGACATCTAAAGAGACTGGCTATTTCAGCGTACCTTGGAAGACACAGTCTTATAAGGCTACTGGAAGAACAGAGAGCAGACCTGGTAATCTGTTTGCAAAGATTAATGATACCTTCTATTTCAAAGCCGGTAAGACGCGTCAGAACTTTAAAGTTGGTGTGGAATACCGCTATGATTGGAATAGTGGAAAGGGCTATTATAACGATAATGATTTGTTACCACTACAACCAAATAGCAATGGTCGTCCACGTGCTTTCAATGATGTGCCAGGCTTACATCAGATAGCTGCATACGCAGAGGATAACTTCTTGTGGAATATTAATAAGATTAACAGACTGCGTGCGAACCTTGGACTTCGCTTTACAGCCATGCAACCTTTCAGTAATGTTGCTACAACATCGCTTTCTCCACGTCTTAATCTTTCATTAAGCGTTACCCCTTGGCTTGATATTCGTGGTGGAATTGGTATGAATTCTAAGACTCCAGGCTTGGCTTATCTCTATCCTGATACGAAGTATGATGACCGTGTGGCTGCTAACTATTTCCCACAGTCTGATCCATCAGCACAGTTGCTTGTCTATCATACGCAGGCTTACAAGGTAGATTACTCTAAGAACTTGAAGAATGCAACAACTACTAAGGTTGAGTTGGGCGTAGACTTTAAACTGAAAGGTGGTCGTCGTCTGAGTATTCTTGCCTATCGTGACCGTACACCGAATGGTTTTGAATCCTTAGGTGAGTTCTTTGTCTATCCTTATAGTATCTTTACGCAGGCGCAAGGACTGAATATAACACCGGGACAGGCTACAACAATTGATTATACAAACCCTTATCGTACCTTTAATGGCTATATGACAACGGGTGCAGTTGGTAATACAAACACCTCTATTAATAAAGGTTTAGAGTTTGATTTTGAACTTGGAGAGATTCGTCCTTTGCACACATCTTTCTTCTTTAGTGGTGCTTATTCTGAGACAAAGACCTATTCAACAGGTCGCAATACAGAAGCAGTAAAGGCAGCATTATTGTCATCGTCTTATTCAAGTTATAGTGTTACACCATTTAGAGTAGTCTATCCTTCAGGACAAGATTACGAAAAGTATCGTCGTTTCCTCAATACATTGCGTGTCGTAACGAATATTCCAGCACTCAAGATGGTGGCTTCGTTCACAGCTCAGGCAATTTGGTATGACTGGCATACATCCTTTAAAGCAAATAAGAATCCTATAGGTTACTTTGGTGCAGACCTTATTGAGCATCCTATAACAGCGGACATGATGTCAGGTTTCTTGGGTATGGATGGCCAGTATTATGCGTCACGTCCAACAGGAGTTGATGTTGTTGCTATTAATGACCTTACTCTTCGTGTTAGCGATAATAAGCCTTCAAAGTCGCCAATAGAATGGAATTTGCAAGGAAGACTTACTAAACAGCTTAGTAACTTTGGTGGTCTTTCTCTTTATGTGAACAATATGATTTATTATGAGCCATACCTAACAGGCAACAACTCACTAACGTTAAGCCAGCGCAACACGGGTAAGTTTAGTTTTGGTGTAGAGCTTTATGTTAATTTGTAACGATATGAAAGCAATAAAGTATTTATTTTCAATCCTCACAGTAGCGCTTGTTTTTAGTTCTTGTGTAGATTATTCAGATGCTTCAGAGGCTGTAACAGCTAAGGTACAACTTCAACTTCCCGATGAGTTGAATGGTCATATGACATTAGAAGGGCATACCGTTTCCCTCCAATTGAATGGTGTTACCTATTCTACACAGACTGATGCTGCGGGCGTAGCAACCTTCTCTAATATTGTTCCTGATGTCTATAATATCTCTGCTTCATGGGATATAACGTCGTCAGAGTATAATAGAATTACAGGAAGTAGTCAGGTAATTAATGGTGCAACAGTATCAGGTAGTTTGAATTCACAACTTATCAATGGTTCAGAACCTTTACTCCTCACGACCACTCTCTCTGTAAAACGAGATATAGTCATCAGTAAGATATATGCTGCTGGCTCTAAAGACAAT
Source organism: Prevotella melaninogenica ATCC 25845 (assembly GCF_000144405.1). NCBI lineage: Bacteria > Pseudomonadati > Bacteroidota > Bacteroidia > Bacteroidales > Prevotellaceae > Prevotella > Prevotella melaninogenica. Next base: position 627,619 of record NC_014371.1, on the reverse strand, counting down.
AATAATAAGCGCTATGTAGCAGGTCAGTATATTGAACTTTACAATCAATCTAACGATTCTGTAGATGTTGCTGGACTTTATATTGGACTGCTTGAGACGGATGTCCCACAGGCTTATACCCTCGAAAACCTCAAGACAAACTATGCTGATTCAGTCGTATTGGTTAAGCAAGTGTTCCGTATACCAACTGATAAGAGTTATAAGGTAGCTCCAGGTGGAACTGTTCTCTTGGTGAATAGTGCTATTGATCATAGTCTTAACAGTCCGTTAGAGCATAGTCTCTTGAACGCAAACTTTGAAGCAAAGGATGTGAAAGGTAAGATTTTAAACAATCCAGAGGTACCTGCTTTGCAGAATGTCTTTAATATCTATTCGGGTATTTCATACATGAATATCCTCACAACAGGGCAAGGTGTGGTTATATTCCGCTCTTCTGCAGACATCAGTCAACTGAAACTTACTTATAAGTTTGGCAAGACAAGCGGTACACAGTATGGACTTCTACCAAAGCGTTATATTATTGATGGTGTTGATTTCCTTCGTCATAAGGCAACGGGTACAGATGTTGGTGAGAAGCGTCTTTACAATGACATTGATGCTGGTTATATAAGTATTAATGCCACAGCAGGTCTGTCGGGTGAGGTTGTCTATCGTAAGACAGCTTCTACAGCAGCAGGCGGACATAACATTCTCATGGATACAAACAATAGTACTAATGATTTTCAGGTGTCAACATCGGTAACTCCATAATATAAATTCCGTATGTCATCGTCAATCATTATTTATATTAACGATTAGTTTATGAATACTTCACATATAGTTTTAGGCTTATCCAAGTTTGCACAATCCTCACTGCAAAGAGGCTGGGGAAGGCTTTACTTATTGCTATTCACACTCCCTACAATGGCACAGACGCCTTCTGACTCTCTTATGGTTGAGGCTGAATATCGCTTTGCAAGTCTTACACAACTCTGGCATAACACAAACAACGCTTCAGGACTATCTCTTGATGATTCCTCAAACAGAGGATTTGCATCCGTAGGATTCAGTCATCGTGGTGGTGACTATCATCGTGTGCAGGAAGGAGGAGCAATGAATAATCTTCAGTTCTTTACGGAACGTTATCAGAAAATAGGTAAATACCTGTACAGCTATGGTAAGGTAGATTTTAATCTTGGTCGTACAAAGGATCGCGCTTTTGCTGACCAGTATCGCCCTTACAATGCTAATCCCTATCAATCAGGTAGTGCTATCGCTGGAAGTTATGATCATCAGAACCTCGATATGACGGCAGCAGTGGGTACGACAGACTTCTCTGGTTGGCGTTTTGGTCTACAACTAAACTATCAGTTAGGTGACCTTTCCCGACTTCGTGACCCTCGTTCTCGTTCGCAACTGCTTGATTATCGACTGACACCAGCTGTTTCTTACACGATGGGAAACCATACACTCGGCTTGTCGGGTTACTATGATCGTCGTAAAGAGAAGATGGGTCCGTTGGTAACAGTGCAGAGTGATGCTACGTTGACCTATTACCTTCTCTCTGGTATGGAGAATGCAACTGGTACAATCGGTGGATATTCAAGTTTTAATCGTGAATGGGTGAATCACCAATTAGGGACAGAATTTGATTATGGATATCGTTCAGCACGCTTTCAGACATTGAATAGTTTTGGTATAAGTCGTGGTGAAGAGTATGCTTATGGTACTTATAAATATGAGCCGGGCAGATACTTTACTTATCGATACAACGCTCAATCACAAAATCGTTTGTACACGGGTACAATCTTACATCAAGCCGATTTCCGTCTGGATTGGCTGCAAGGCTATGCTGATGAGTATCGTCAGCAGTTGATCATCAAGAATGATCCACAGATAGGAACGACTTCTTACACCTATGAGAAGCAGTTAGAATTCCGCAAACGCTATCAGGTTCGTACGTTCGACTTCGCTTTCCGCTATCGTGCTAACTTCATTAACACTACTTCAATAGCAAGGAGTCGATACTTGACATCTTCTATTAAAGGTTATACAGGCTTTTTAATTGATACACATAAGGCAAGCAATCGTCATCTTTTGCCGCTATCATCGTCTGATTACAGCCGTGTGAACTTTCAATTAGAGAATGGTATCTCGCTGTTTAAGCAACGTCTTATGGCAGATGTAACTCTCGGTTATAGTCTTTCTACACGTGCTGACCTTGAATTGGCAGATAATACTTCCATCCTCGCAGAGCGTGTCTTACTGAAAGACTTACCTTATTATGATGCTAATCTCCTTCATGGAAGTCTACAGGTGATGTATCAGTTCCCACTGACTATAAAGAAATCGCGTTCTATGTGGTTTGTGAAAGCCTTTGGAGACTTTACTTCTGCCAATACTGCAGGACATCCAAACCTGTATAACATTGGTTTTAGTGTAGGTTTGTTTAACTGATATTATAATCTGGGGAAGCACACTTCCTGATTCAAATGATACATTATAACAATCCCGTGATTTCTCTTTTGGAAATCACGGGATTGTATTTTTGAGACTGACTTATAATGCCTAAACAATATTTGAATCATAAGATGCTATCATCTTGACAAGCTATTGTAAGGTAATAAGCCGTTGGCACCATTGGTGTTAAGCCTCCGCACCATATGTGCGGGGCGTTAGCACGATGATAAAAGAAAAGTTGATAGTCTTTATTTCTTATGCTTACAAGGGCATATAGACTCGTCTTTGCTAAGTTTTTCGTAGTGTTCCTTACGTTTAGGATTCATAGGGAACCATCCTTTTAAGACACGCTTCTCCTGTGAGATGAGCTCACCAATTCCCCAAAGGAATGAAGCTCCAAGGACACCGAGTAGAGCAGACCAGAAGATACTTTGTACAAACAAGGCTGCTACACAGCAAGCAATGCCCGCAATGAGCCATAGCCACCAAGGTTTTGTACCGAAATAATACTCTGTTTTTATAACGAGTGGATGGCAAAGTCCAATGATTAAAAACGTACATACTGCGAGGAGTATACCTTCAAAATTTAAATCCATTTATGTAAAGTTTCAATATTAAATATAATTCTTTCATTGAGAAATATGCTATCGAACATATTATTCTTCGCAAAACCTCGGTTTATATAGCTGCAAAAATACAAAAAAAACTCTATTTGCAAGTGTCTTTCTCAGAATTATTGATTACATTTGCAAATACAAGTTGTAAATAAGAAAATACTTAAATTATGAGCAATAACCAAACACTCATCGCACAATGCGAAGAGAAAGCAAGACAGTGGCTGTCTCCTGCTTTTGATGAAGAAACTCGTTCTGCCGTTGAGGCTATGATTAACAATGACGATAAGGCTGACCTTATTGAGTCTTTTTATAAGGATTTAGAGTTTGGTACAGGTGGACTTCGTGGTATTATGGGCGCAGGCTCTAATCGTATGAATATTTATACCGTCGGTATGGCAACCCAAGGCTTTGCTAATTATCTGAAGATTAACTTCAAGGATAAGGAGCAGATTAGTGTAGTTGTTTGCCACGACTGCCGTAACAATTCTCGTCTCTTTGCTGAGACCGTTGCTAATATCTTCTCAGCTAATGGCATAAAGGTTTATCTTTTTGATGATCTTCGTCCTACTCCAGAGTGTTCTTTTGCTATTCGTCATTTGAAGGCACAGGCAGGTGTGAATATTACTGCAAGTCATAACCCACGTGAGTACAATGGTTATAAGGCTTATTGGGATGATGGTGCACAGGTACTTGCGCCACATGACAAGGGTATTATCGACGAAGTAAACAAGGTTAAGGTTGAGGATGTCAAGTTCGAGGGCAATAAGGCTTTGATTCAGATTATCGGCGAGGATGTTGATAAGGTTTATTTGGAGCAGGTAAAGACTATCAGCATTGACCCACAGGTAATTAAGAATCAGCATGATCTTAAGATTGTCTATACTCCTCTGCATGGTGCTGGTCGCGTAATGATTCCACGTGCATTGGCTTCTTGGGGCTTTGACAATGTTCATTGTGTGAAGGAGCAGATGGTTAAAGATGGTAACTTCCCAACTGTTGACCGTCCAAACCCAGAGATTGCAGAGGCTTTGACACTTGGCTTGCGTGATGCAAAGGCTCTCGATGCTGATATCTTGATGGCTTCTGACCCAGATGCTGACCGTGTAGGTATGGCTTGTAAGAATAGCGATGGCGAGTGGGTACTGATTAATGGTAACCAAACCTGTCTTATTTTCTTGTGGTATATTATTACAAATCGTCAGGCTGTGGGCAAGATGAAGCCAACAGACTTTATCGTAAAGACTATTGTTACAACAGAGGTTATCCGCAAGATTGCAGAAAAACAGCACGTAGAGATGCGTGATTGCTACACTGGTTTCAAGTGGATTGCACGCGAGATTGCACTCTCTGAGGGTAAGCAGCAGTATATCGGCGGTGGTGAGGAAAGCTATGGTTTCCTTGCAGAAGACTTCGTACGCGATAAGGATGCTGTAAGTGCTTGTGCTTTGTTGGCTGAGATTTGTGCATATGCAAAGGATCATGGTAAAACTTTGTATGACATTCTTATGGATATCTATATGGAGTATGGTTACAGCCATGAGTACACAATCAATGTTGAGCGTCCTGGTAAGAGCGGTGCTGACGAGATTCAGCAGATGATGAAGAACTTCCGTTCTAATCCTCCTAAGGAGCTTGGCGGTAGCGTAATCGATGTTTATAAGGACTTCCAGAGTCTTGAGATTACAAAGGCCGACGGTTCTAAGGAGAAGATGGATATGCCTGATACAAGCAATGTTCTCCAGTGGTTCTGCACAGATGGTACTAAGGTTAGTGTACGACCATCAGGTACTGAGCCAAAGATTAAGTTCTATCTTGAGATAAAGGATACAATGAATTCTGCTTCTGACTTCCCTGTTTGCGAGCAGCGTGCAGCTGTAAAGATTGAAGCTATCAAGAAGAGTTTGGGTTTGTAATGGTCTATTTTTAGCCTTTGATAATATTTGCGAGGGCTTTGTATTATAATTAAAGCAGGAGTCTCTATAAAGTTTTATTTGTGGAAACTCCTGTTTTTATTGTTCTATACCTTCTTATATATAAATCTTTGGATAGCTTTCTGTCTCTTTTAGCGGGCAACTCTATTTGATATTTTACGTTGTTATGTTATCGTTAAGGGTTAAAAATATCATTACAAAAAAATAAGCATTCTACATGTTTTTTTCTTAATGAAGAGCCTTTTTTACCGTGTCTGTAACTTTCAGTCAATCAATGTGTTGTAAAATAGCATAAGAAAAGGTGCTTAGTTAGACGCTAACTAAGCACCTTTAAGGCTTCAATTAAGCATCTTTTGAACGTCAATTAAGGCTTAATTGGAATGCAACTAAGCATCAATTCATTCTTTGAAGATGACTTTTATATTACAAATTTGGTAAGGGTAGGAGGTGATAATTCCTTCCCTTGTATTTTATTCAGCTGATACAATATCAAACTTTAGTTTCTCACTATCTTTCTCTTTAGATACTTTGATAGTGTCACCAGCCTTGATTTCGCCAGAGAGAATCAGTTCACTCAGTCCATCCTCGATATGATTTTGGATAGCACGCTTCAATGGACGCGCACCAAATTGTACGTCATATCCCTTGCTTGCAACAAACTCCTTAGCTTCATCTGTTATCTCCATTTCGTAGCCTAATTCATGCACACGTTTGAACAAACCCTTGAGTTCAATGTTGATAATCTTCTTGATAGCCTCGAGGTCGAGTTGGTCGAAGGTGATAATCTCGTCCAAACGGTTGAGAAACTCTGGTGCGAACTGCTTGCTAAGACTCTTCTGAATGATAGCACGAGCACGCTCCTTGTCACCCTCACTCTGTGAAAGACCATTCAAGTTTGCTGCCTTAAAGCCGACACCTTGCCCGAATTCCTTCAGCTGACGTGTACCCGCATTTGATGTCATAATAATCACCGTATTGCGGAAGTCTATCAATCGGCCGTTACCATCTGTCAATCGACCTTCGTCAAGTACCTGCAAAAGCATATTGAATACGTTGCCATGTGCCTTCTCTATCTCATCAAGTAAGACAATAGAGTAGGGATGACGGCGTACTTTCTCTGTCAACTGTCCGCCTTCATCATAGCCAACGTATCCTGGAGGCGCACCAACAAGGCGTGAGGTGTTGAAGCTTTCTGTATATTCGCTCATATCAATGCGTATCAAAGCATTGGCAGAACCAAACATCATCTCAGCAAGTCTCTTGGCAAGATAAGTCTTACCCACACCCGTAGGACCTAAGAACATAAATGCACCAATAGGGTGATTAGGATCCTTCAAACCTACACGGTTACGCTGAATAGCCTTTACCATCTTGTCGATGGCTGCATCTTGTGCGATAACAACCTGCTTGAGTTCAGCATCCATATTCTTCAATCGGATGCCTTCTGCCTCCTGCATGCGCTGTACCGGTACGCCTGTCATCATAGAGACAACATCAGCAATGGCTTCTTCATTGATTTCAACCTTATCTTCGGTATCACCTTTCTGCCATTTCTCCTGCTCCTCTTTGAGTGTCTTTTCTAATTCAGTCTGCTTATCACGGAAACTTGCAGCCAACTCAAAGTTCTGATTCTTTACAGCAGCTTGCTTCTTCTCTCGCGTTATTTCAATGTCTTTCTGAATATCGAGAATAGCCTGTGGCACCTTTACATGTTGCAGGTGGATACGTGAACCTGCTTCGTCAATAATGTCTATTGCCTTATCTGGGAAGAAACGATCAGTGATATATCTGTCAGCATACTTCACACAAGCCTTCAGCGCATCTTCTGTATAACTTACATGATGATGTGCTTCATAACGCTCTTTGATATTCTCAAGAATCTGTAATGTCTCTTCAACTGTTGTTGGCTCAACCTGTACCTTTTGGAAACGACGTTCTAAGGCACCATCTTTCTCGATAGACTTACGATACTCGTCAAGTGTTGTTGCACCGATACACTGTATAGTGCCTCTTGCCAAGGCTGGTTTGAGGATATTAGCAGCATCCATTGAACCTGGTGAAGAACCTGCTCCGATGAGTGTGTGAATCTCATCAATAAAGACGATAATGTCTGGATTCTGTTCGATTTCCTTAATCAATGCACGGATACGCTCCTCAAATTGACCACGATACTTTGTTCCAGCCACGACAGCTGTCAGGTCAAGCGTGATGACGCGTTTGTTAAAGAGAATTGGAGAGGTGAGATGCTTCACAATAAGTTGTGCTAAACCCTCGACAATAGCACTCTTACCTACACCTGGTTCACCAATGAGAATAGGATTATTCTTCTTTCTTCTGCCAAGAATCTCACTGACACGCATAATCTCTTTCTCTCTACCTACAACAGGGTCGAGTTTACCCTCGGCAGCTGCTTGAGTAAGATCGGTACCGAAACTATCGAGTACAGGTGTCTTTGATTTTGTACGTGGAGCCTGTGTTGTCTTGGCATTATTGCTGCCTTCAGACGATGAAGATGACATCATATCATCATCCATTTCTTCCTCGTCAGCCATTCCTATACCATTCTTTGGTTGGTTTGCGCGTTGTTGTAACATCGATATTGCGTTGTTATAATTAAACCCATTTTCTTCCATTACCTTCTTTGCACCATTATTAGAAGAATCATGTAATATTGCAAGGAAGAGATGAAGAATATCTACTGTCTGTGCATGTTGTATACGTGCCTCAAGTACAGCTAATTTCAATATGTTATTTGCCTGCTCGTTCAAAAGCATATCAGGCACATAAGAAGTTGGGTCAATTGTTTCCTCCTGAAGTCTTCTTTCTATTTCTTTCTTTATATTATCTATATCAACCTTCCATTGGTTGAATAGTTCCCATACTGGTCCTGACTTCTCTCTCAGAATGGCGAGCATGATATGCTCAGGAGCAACCGATGCACTTGTCAGTCGTTCTGCTTCCTCTCGGCTGAATGAAAGTATTTCAGAGACCTTTGGGGAGAATTGATTCATCATATCCTAACCTTTCTTTTCTTTACTTGTATCTGTGGACAATATGTCCTGTATTAGTAGGGTTTTATAAACAAAAGGTGTGCCAAAAACAAAGAATCGGACATACATGGGTGTTGTAAGTCCGATTCTACATTTTATATTCTATTACAGTGCTTCGTCGTCAGGCTTCTGAAGTTTCGCTTTGGGCTGTCGTCCCAAGTGTTTTTTCTTGCGAAGCCAAGCCGCTTTGCGCTGCTCATATTCTTCACGATGACGTTCCAAGAAGTTATCTGCCATTGAACTTACCGTATATTATCGAAATCTGAATGTTCTTTCCAGTCGATGTGTTTCCCAATAACTTTGTGCTTGAGAGGCCCATGTCGTGAGAAACCTTAGTAATGATCGTTTTCTGAGTACTACCAGAACCTTGTGTTACAGTCTGTAATTCAACTGGTACGATAACAACCTTACCCCATGCAGGCATTGATGTGTTGCGTGAGAAGAGGTTGATAATTCCCGAGATATTGTTGAACACATAGCTGTTCGTTGTCTTGTTGTAACTTGCCAAGAACGAAGTCTTGTTATCAGGTAGACGGTTGTTCGCAAAGAACGACTGTAGACTATCGGCAGCTACCATAACGACATTCTGTGGTATTCCAAACTGATAATCAGATGTTGTACTATTGTTTTCTCGGTAGAGTACAACCTTAGCCGAGTTGATAGAATCGTTTGTATGTCCTGCCATAATGTCAGATACAGGGAGCGTCAACTTTGTAAACAAGCCTGCTGGAGTCTTAAGATAAGTATGACCAGACTCACTTGCTAACTGCTGTAACTTTGTGTTGTCGTTAGAGAAGTTTGTCAACTGAAGGACCTCTTCAGTACTTACAAAGTTGGTTGATATCTCTGATACTTTACCCTTTTGTTTATTCTTGAAGTAAATATTCAACTGTGCAATCTGTATATGTGCCATAGAACCAGAGCCACCATCAACCTTGAAGTAGAATCCTGGACATATTTCATGCAAGAAACGATAAGGATTACGGAATGCAGCAGGGTTCTGCTGATACTTGCGAAGCAGGTAAGTCCCGTAGTTGTTATATGTAACACCGCTCTTATCCTTATACTGTTTGTTTAGGCGAACGATGATGTTACGGTTATAATTTCTTCCATTTCGGATGCTATCAGATTCTGTATAGTCTGCCAGTGTGAATGAACGTTTCTCCGCAATGCCACCCTGTGCAGCTGGACGAATATAGCCTTTTGCTTCTGGATCGAAGTTAGAGTAGTAGGTTACTCCTTCCTCAACAGGCTTTGAAAGTTCGTATGCAGTCAGCTTCATTTGGCTCAGAGAATCACCGTAGTAGGTGCTGTAATACAGTCTTATATCACATGAATCAGCTATAATCTCATTGTTTGCATCGCGACTCATGATAGAGTCCTTTGCTGGCAACTCAAAATTACTAAGCACATGGAACTGAGACATCAGGTTACCTGTAACAGTTGTATTTGTTTCAGGGTCAACCATTCTGCCCAAATATCCAGTTGATGAACGTGCTATAACACTGCCAGCAACCATTGTTTCAGAAGCTACGCTGAAGGTGTCTGCCTTTATAGAAAGTTTGTCGCCATTGTCGATAAGTGAGCCTCCAAGGGTATCTGTAGTATCATCACATGATACCATTCCGATACAAGCTGCAAGCATACAGGCTGCAATGAATTTCTTTCTCATTTAGAATGTCTTAATTGTATGAATCTAAGTGTATCAGAATAATTTATTATAAAATTCTGAATACTTCTCCTTTAGTTCAGCATCATCGATTGCATGTTCCAAAAGCTGCTTATCGTGAGTCTTAGCATAGTTGATAAGATCAGCGTGAGCTTTGTCACTGGTACCAATGACACCATCAGAATAGTCGATAGCCAGTTTACCTAACTCCATGAAATCGAAGTCATCACCATAGTTCTTCAAATACTTAGCCTTTGCCTCACGGAACTCAAGACAATGCTTAAAGTTAGTACCCAAGCTGTCTTGTGGCTGTTCTGCAAAGAGTGAAGTCACAACTTTTGAATTGGCAAACTGTGGCTCATCTTTGTAAGCAGTCTTTACATAGAATGGGATAACAGAAGACATCCAACCCTGGCAATGAATCACATCAGGAGCCCATCTTAGTTTCTTTACTGTCTCCAATACGCCTCTTGCAAAGAAGATAGCACGCTCGCCGTTGTCAGGATAGTCGTTACCCAATTCGTCCTTTGTCATTGCAGGACGCTTTTGGAAATAATCTTCATTATCAATGAAATAAACCTGTATGCGTGTCTGCGGAATACTTGCCACCTTGATAATCAATGGATGGTCTGTATCGTCTATAATCAAGTTCATACCTGAAAGGCGAATAACCTCGTGTAACTGCCCTCTACGTTCGTTTATATTTCCCCATCTTGGCATGAATGTACGGATCTCAAATCCAGCTTCTTGCATGATGTGTGGCATTTCTGAGCCATAGAAAGACATCTCTGTCTCAGGCACATATGGCATGATTTCTTGATTAACAAATAATACTTTTTTTCCCATTCTTTATGTTAGAATTTTTGTTTCTGCAATTACTGCAAGCAAACGCATAGAATGTTAGTCTTTTCTGGGCGCAGCTTATCTTTTGCAAAGGTACGAAAAAAAAATGATACAACTCCCGCTTTCGGCTGAAAACAAATAAAAAGTAGGGCATGTTGAGATTATTTAATTAAAATCTCGTCTATTTAATTATTTTGTTGTTACTTTGCAACGATTTTAATTTTAGAGACTGATGAAAGTTATCCAAAAGATTGTTGAACTTCAGAACGAACTTTTCTCTTGTCGCAAGGAAAACAAAACTATTGGATTAGTTCCTACGATGGGTGCGTTGCATGATGGTCATGCGTCACTTGTGAAACAAAGCGTCAAGGAGAATGATATAACAGTTGTTTCTGTTTTTCTTAATCCTACCCAGTTTAATGATAAGGGAGATTTAGAACGTTATCCTCGTACATTAGAGGCTGATTGTAAGCTTATTGAAGCTTGTGGAGCAGATTATGTTTTTGCCCCATCTGTTGAAGAAGTCTACCCTAAACCAGATAATCGTCAATACGAGTTTTCACCACAATCAACAGTGATGGAGGGTGCAAAGCGCCCTGGTCATTTCAATGGTGTTTGCCAAGTTGTCAGCAGATTATTTTATATTGTTCATCCGAATAGAGCCTATTTCGGTGAGAAAGATTGGCAGCAGATAGCTGTTATCAAACGTCTTGTTGACTTCATTGGCATGAAGGATGAAATAACGATAGTAGAGTGTCCAATTATACGTGATGCAGACGGTCTGGCTATGAGTTCACGCAACATGTTATTGACAGCCGATGAGCGTGCTGTAGCACCGAAAATATATGAGGTGTTAAGTCAAAGTGTAGCGTTCTCTAAGACCCATACAGTTGCAGAAACACGTGAGAAAGTCATTGCCGATATCAATGCAGTAGATGGACTTGAGGTAGAATATTTTGAGATTGTAGATGGCAACACGCTTCTTGAAGTAAATACATGGGAAGTGTATGTTGTAGGTTGTATTACTGTTTATTGTGGCCATACGCCTATCCGACTTATTGACCACATAAAATACAGAGGATAATAAGAAAAGATGCAGATAGAAGTATTAAAAAGTAAGTTGCACTGTGCTACTGTCACAGAGGCAAATCTTCATTATATGGGTAGTATTACTATTGATGAAGACTTGTTGGATGCTGCTAATATGATAGCAGGTGAGAAGGTTCAAATTGTGAATAACAACAATGGTGAACGCTTTGAAACCTATATTATTAAGGGAGAAAGAGGCTCTGGCTGTATCTGCCTTAATGGTGCAGCAGCTCGCAAGGTTGTAGTAGGGGATGAGGTAATTATTATCTCTTATGCATTGATGGATTTTGAAGAAGCAAAAACCTTCAAACCTTCAATTGTTTTTCCTAAGGAAGGCAACAAGTTATAAACAGATAGAAAAGGGTATCAGTTAGAGGATAAATCCTTTGACTTTGTAAGTGTAGGACGTAGCGTCCTTACTGTTATAAGCACACAATCACATTTCTTCTTTCAAAGTAAGGTAAGGAAGTTATTTATTAATAAGGTGTAACTTAATAATAGATATTCCTCTTTCCTGCTTGGAGAAAGAAATGTGATTGTGTGTTTTTTATTTCCTATATATTGATGTACTATTATCAAAAAAGCGAGGGTATGCCGTAATGACACACCCTCTTAAGAAAATGATAATAGCATCAGTGACGAATGTCAACTGATAGCAGAATTATTCAATAACAACCAATGGGTCGTCCTCAAGCACAGCCTGACCGACCTTTACAGCAATAGCAGTTACCTTGCCATCCTTCTCAGCTTCGATGTTGTTCTGCATCTTCATAGCCTCGAGGACAACAACAGTATCGCCAGCCTTTACCTCCTGACCAACAGTCACCTCAACAGATGTGATGGTTCCAGGAAGTGGAGCCTTAACAGCTGCAGAACTGTTGATAGCAACAGCAGGAGTAGCCTCCTCACTTGCCTCAGCAGCAGCAGGCTTACCAAGCTCAACCTTCTTCTTCTCTGGCTCAGCAGGCTGTTCCATCTGTACTGCATACTGCTCTCCGTTGACAGATACTTCTGCAACATTCTCGGCATTAATCTCACCAATCTCGACTTTATATTCCTTGCCGTCGATAGTATATTTGAATTCTTTCATTGTTGTCTATTATGGTTTCTTTGTCATTATCTCGAACTTAGCATCCCACATTGTCTGCTTTGGCAGAATAGTGATAATACCTGGTTCGTTATCGTGAACATTGTTTCCGGCAAACTCATAGAGTGCCATTGCAATAGCTGCATATACGTTCTTATCCATAGTCGCGTGCCTCCTTATTACATTGGCATACAGCCATGCTTCTTAGCTGGTAAGTCTTGCTTCTTATGAGCCAACTGAGCCAAGCCACGGCAGATGCGGAAACGAGTGTTGCGTGGTTCGATAACATCATCAATGTAGCCGAACTGAGCTGCCTGATATGGATTAGCAAATTTCTCTGAGTACTCCTCTTCCTTTTCAGCGAGGAACTGCTTAACATCGCCACCCTGCTCTTTAACTTCCTTAGCTTCTCTACCACAGAGAACGGCAACAGCACCAGATGCACCCATAACAGCAATCTCTGCGCTTGGCCATGCAAAGTTGAGATCAGAACGGAGCTGCTTACAACCCATAACGATGTGTGAACCACCATAGCTCTTACGCAATGTGATAGTAATCTTTGGAACTGTAGCCTCACCGTAAGCATAGAGCAACTGTGCACCGTGAAGAATTACAGCGTTATACTCCTGACCAGTACCTGGGAGGAAACCTGGTACGTCAACAAGTGAAACGATTGGAATATTGAAAGCATCGCAGAAACGAACGAAGCGCGCACCCTTACGGCTTGCGTTAGTGTCTAATACTCCTGCGTAGGCTGATGGCTGGTTAGCTACGATACCAACACTCTGACCATTGAAACGAGCGAAACCAGTGATGATGTTCTTAGCAAACTTTGGCTGAACCTCGAAGAACTCTCCGTTGTCAGTTACAGCCTGAATTACCTTGTACATATCGTATGCCTGGTTTGGATCGTCTGGGATAATCTCGTTCAAGAGGTCTTCCTTACGGTCGATAGGGTCAGTGCACTCTACACGTGGTGCTTCCTCGCGGTTGTTTGAAGGAATGTAAGAAAGGAGCTTCTTGATAAGGTCCATTGCCTCTTCCTCAGTCTTAGCTGTGAAGCTTGTTACACCACTCTTTGAAGCGTGAACGCTTGCACCACCAAGGTGCTCTGCGTCGATATCTTCACCAGTTACGGTCTTTACAACCTTAGGACCAGTCAGGAACATGTAACTTGTCTGCTCCTTCATGATGATGAAGTCTGTCAATGCTGGAGAGTAAACTGCACCACCGGCACATGGACCAAGGATGCTTGAGATCTGTGGGATAACACCAGAAGCGAGGATATTACGCTCGAAGATTTCGCCGTAACCTGCCAAAGCAGAGATACCCTCCTGGATACGTGCGCCGCCAGAGTCGTTCATACAGATGACTGGTGCACCGTTGGTCATAGCCATATCCATTACCTTGCAGATCTTCTGAGCCATTGTTTCAGAAAGCGAACCACCATTTACGGTGAAGTCCTGTGCATAGAGGTAGACGAGACGACCGTCGATAGTTGCTGAACCAGCAACAACACCATCACCGAGGTACTGCTTCTTCTCCATACCGAAGTTATGACAACGATGGAGTTTGAACATATCGTATTCCTCGAAGCTGCCTTTGTCAACCAGCATTTCAATACGCTCACGTGCAGTATACTTTCCGCGCTCATGCTGCTTGTCGATGGCCTTCTGGCCACCACCTAAGCGTGCTAACTCGCGCTTCTCCACGAGTGCCTTGATCTTTTCTGTTTGCTTACTCATAATTTGAATTTATTTTCTTATTTATAGCTTCTTAATAAATTATCTTTTAATCATCTGTTTCTTCCTGCCCATCTACTTTGTAGGAGCAAAAAGGCTCTTATTACAGAATCAAATGCAAAATTACTAAAAAAGGTGGAGATAGTTATCTTCACCTCTTTAAATATTGTTAAGGTTTTAGGTTTAATGACTTCTATTTCTAACTGATAACTTTGGTTTGTTGGTAAAAGATTAGGTTTAATAGGCAAGAATTATGTGTTACATACTCTTATGATAATGATAAATCGTGATAAAGAATAAATTATTTAGTAGGATGTTCAAACGCAAGTAATACATTACTTTTTTGCTACTTTGTAAAAAAATATCAAACATTGAAAAATGAAAGATGCTCTTTTGGCTTCTAAAAGACGCCCAATTGAATTGCAAAAGGTGCCCTTTTGGAGTCTTACTAACGCCCTTATGAAGTCCAATTAAGCATCTTTTAAAAACCATTTTTGTAACTCGTTGTGCATTAGTAAGTTATTAAAGCACGTTGAAAGTATATGTTTTGGTAAAATTATGGACTCTTTCTTCTTATTTTTGTCATAATATTTCAATGTTATAAAGCTCGTTTTATTAATTTATTTGGATGTTATCTTTATTTTGTTGAGTATCCTCTGAAATAAGATTATTCTTTGTTTTTAACCCTATCATCTCCTTAATGATTAAAAAAAGGAGTTATGATTTTTACTTCATAACTCCTTTTTTATAACTTTATTTTTGTCTGCGACGATGGTTGCCAGAAAAGTTTGGGTTGAAACTCTTTGGCTGTTTACCATTTTGCTTAGCAGATTTCCTACGATTCTCTGTTGGCTTTTCCTCTCTTCCCTTCCGTTTTTTGTTTGGAATGTCGGGAGTACTTCCAATTGCCTTAGGATCATAAACCGCACGAGGGTGTCGCTTCGGAACATTGTCATAGAGCTTAGCAATCAAGTCACTACGTCCAATGCGGTGAAGCTCTCGCTCAATATCTCGTCGTGCTTCAGGCTTATACCAGAAGAAGAATTGACGCTGTGCAAGTTTCTCCTTTGGTGTCTTTGCTGAGAAGATTGGTTCAAGTGTGTAAGGATCATACCCCGTGTACCATGCCTCTGTAGAAACGGTCATTGGAGTAGGGGTGAAGTCCTGCACTTGTTCCAAGTGGAAGTCAAGGTCTTTCGTTAGTACTGCCAACTCTGCCATATCCTCTTCCTGGCAGCCAGGATGAGAAGATATGAAGTAAGGAATAATCTGCTGTCGCATATTCTCCTCACGGTTGATGCGGTCAAAAATCTTCTTGAATGCATAGAATTGTTGGAACGAAGGTTTACGCATCAGATTTAGAACGCGGTCTGAAGTATGCTCTGGTGCAACCTTCAGACGGCCGCTGACATGTCGTGTTATCAACTCACGAGTATATTGTCTGGCAGCCTCATTACTCTTCTCGTCCTTACTCTTGTGCAGAAGTAGGTCATAACGTACACCAGAACCGATAAAACTCTTCTTGATTCCTGGTAGTTCATCGACTGCATGATAGATTTCAAGCAGTTTGGTGTGGTCGGTTTCAAGGTTAGGACATATCTCTGGATTCACACAACTTGGTCGTTTGCAATGCTCGCAAGCCTTCTGGTTCTTACCTGCCATACCATACATGTTAGCTGATGGACCACCGAGGTCGGAGAGATAACCTTTGAAGTCGGGCATCTGTATAACCTGCTTTACTTCCTTTAAGATACTCTCTTTCGAGCGACAGCTAATAAACTTACCCTGATGTGCAGAAATGGTACAGAATGAACAGCCACCAAAGCATCCGCGATGAATGTTCACACTGTGCTTAATCATCTCATAGGCAGGGATAGTCTTACCGCGATACTTCGGATGTGGCTCGCGTGTATATGGTAGGTCGTAGGCTGCATCTACCTCCTCTGTTGTCATGGTAGGATAGGGTGGATTAACAACGGCATAAACGTTGTCAACAGCCTGCAGTATGCGTTGTGCGTGCTTCTTGTTTGACTCTTCTTCTATATGTTTGAAGTTTTCTGCTTGATATTTTTTGTTGTGTAAGCAAGACTCGTGGGAATGAAGTACAATATCACTCTCTTTTATTCCGTCAGGAATCTCTGATTCTTTACAAAGATATACGGTCTGTGGAATATGCTTCAAGTCTTTAATGTTAGCACCATTTTCCAACTCTTGTGCTATGCTTACCACCTGTTTTTCACCCATACCATAGATAATCATGTCGGCACGTGCATCGCAGAGAATGGACTTACGAACACAATCTTTCCAATAGTCGTAATGAGTAAGACGGCGCAATGAAGCCTCGATGCCGCCTAAGACGATAGGAACATCGGGATAGAGCTGTCTGAGGATATTAGAGTAAACAATGCTTGGATATTCTGGACGCAGGTTGGGTCTACCATCAGGTGAATAAGCATCGTCTGAGCGTAGACGACGATTGGCGGTGTATTTGTTCACCATCGAGTCCATTGCGCCGGGTGAGATACCAAAGTAGAGACGTGGACGGCCTAATTTTTTGAAGTCTCGGAAGTCGCCATGCCAGTCAGGTTGTGGAACGATAGCCACCTTATAGCCAGCTGACTCAAGTGTTCTACCAATGACAGCAGCACCAAAAGCAGGATGGTCTATATAGGCATCACCCGAAAAAAGGATAATGTCTAACTGATCCCACCCACGGAGTTCTACCTCCTTCTTTGTGGTAGGGAGGAAGTCTGTCAACTGAAATCTTGAAGGTCTTGTGGTTTTTGCTTCATTCTTAACAGCAGCCTCTCTATCTTGTCGCTGTGTAGGTGTTGTCTTTTTATGCTGCTTTGCAGGTCTTCTATTTTCTTTTTGTGAACTCAAATGTTTTTGTTTTTAAATGAATTTCTTTTTAAGTATGTTACTTGTTTTCAAGAAATTGAACTTTACTATTATTCCTTCTTTATGATTAAAGGACTTCACTGTTCTCTTCTTCAGCGTCTTGGTGTGTTAAGACCCACTCCTTGAAGAGTGTAACAAGATTTTTAAGTCCGATAGCTTTCATGTTTTGATTATAAATAACATCAAGACATAAGTCTAACAAGTCTTTATCTTTACCAGGTTCAGACTCGAGAAGTCCACGAACATTGAATCTCAGTTTGTCGAGGATATCCTCGTCAATAATACCATTGGAATCAACCAGTCCAGAGAGAAGTGAATATTTCTTTATTGTCTCAAGATGGCTGTCTGTAATCTCAATGCTTCGTGTTCCCGAAGCGTTTGCTTGAATTTTATACATAGTCTTTACTCTTTTAGATTATTCCAATTTCTTTGTTTTTTATTTCTTCATTAAGAAGTTGACAATACCCTTCATGATACTGTTACGCGTAGGTGCATCCTTGATGCACTCGAATGGGAAGGATAGTGTGAAAACACTGTTGTCAGTTCCTTTATATGCCACAGCTGCAGTTTTGCCATCTGCATAAGTTAAGGTACTGAAAGCATTGTCAACAGGAAGAATATAGTCTGGTGTATAAGCACCATAATGCTGCTCGTTGATAGTTCGATAAACATCGAATGACATTCCCATACCACTTACTACAGAGTTATAATTGTCATAGTTTGCCCCATCAAAAGTAATCTTGAGGTTGGTTTTCAACCAATCTTGCTCATCAACACCCTGCATATCGGATGCAAGATAAGAACCACTGACAAAGAGTTTGCCACGATTATTCAGATACTTCGTCAACTGTTGACGAAGTGCAGGCTTAAAAGTCTTGTAATAATACAAGCTATGCCCGTCATCCTTCTCATTGCCAAGGAGTAAGTCAACCATTGCATACTTGGAAAGATTCACCTCACCATACTCTACAGCCTTACCGTTACAGCTGACGATATTGTATTTTCCTGCATGGCGTAATGCCTCTGCGTGGTCTTTGACATAGTTGAAATCATTTCCTGCAATAACCTTACCTACGAGTTCTTCGCCACCATAACCTAAGGCACTTGGACCTTCTTTGCCCATCATTGCCTTATTGAAGTTGGCTTGTCTTCCTGCCCATCCAGCCACAGGACCATAGCTAAGACCTGGATCTGCTTCAAGGTCGAAGCCCTGCTCGGTGCTTGTATTAACAACAGCAGGAGAAGAAAGGCGACTGAAAGCATTGACAATGAGAATTGTCTGAGTTGCACCTTCATTGCGTAAGGCTGAAAGAACTTCTGTTGGGAAACTCTCACCACCACGGTTACAAGCAGTTACCTTAAAATTATAGACTACACCTGGTAATAGCTCTATGTCAAAATAAGGATTGCGAACGTTCATTCCATTGTCAAAACCTCTTGTTCCCATCGCAACATACACGTTATAGGAAGTAGGGGTTGCGGTAGGTTCACTGGCATCCGTAGTTGGTCTCCATTGTAATCTCACCTTGTTTGCTGATACATATTCTATCTTGAAGTTATTTGGTGCAAGTGGTTGAACAGTATAAGTCTTACCGTGCATGTTAGCTTCATACCTTAAGATAGTCTTATAAACAGAACGTGCAAAGGTGAATTTGAAGTTAGGATCTTGACCTAATTTAATGTCGGGGAAGTTTTGATGAGAGAGCGTCTCAAGGATAGCAGAAGGAACTTCAGGTAATCGCGTTTCGCTATAGTTGCGATCCCACACTGAACGAGTTGTCCAATTGATGTGGAAAGCATTGTCCAAATCCTTCTTTACATTGGCTACCAACTGTTCTGCAAAGGTCTTTGAAACCTTACGTGAAAGTCCATCTCCCAATGTTTTATTACCATCTTGCGTAGTACAGATTCCTAAGGTTCCTACGTAACTATCATCAGTTTTAACTCCGGCATCGCTATGTATAGCCAACGTAAGTTCGATAGGTACTTTCTTACCATCTTTCTTTTCAGGCAGATAACAAGAACCTCCAGCGAGCCAATTCGTCATCAAGGAACGGCAGTTTATGTCATCGTTATAGTCATTAGAGCCATTACTCTTGCTGACTACATTCCAAGGTGCACCAGCCCATTGTGCTGAGTATCTTGCACCTTCAAGGAAACGAGGTAAACCACTCACTGTTCCACCACGAAAAATGTTACCCATACCACCACCAAAGCGTACTGCGTCAGTAGTTACAATACCTCTATGCGAGCTATGATTAGTCAGTACAACAGAGTTATTGATACTGTTTCCCTTGTCAAACTCAAAAGTGCCAAGATAAACCCAAGTACCACCACCCATACGTTGGTTTACTCGGAAATGTGTTTCTTGTCCTTTATGAAAAACAATATACTCTGCCGCTTCCACACTCTTCTTCTGTGTCTGATAGCTTACATATACGGCATAGCGTCCTGTTTCAGGGAAAGTAGGTTGGTAGACAACAGAGCTAATCTTACTGTTGCGCTTTCTTGCCTTTACTTGTCGAGCCGTACCAGCTGTAAATGGATTCTCACCATCATTATAACTTCCATAATGTTGTGCGAAGCCTTTATCCGAAGTGGTTGCCCACTTCTTCTTCATACTCTCTTCCTTGTAGTTGGTGCGACTATCGTTATCTACTATAATTTCATTCTTCTGCCAGTCTCTTTCACGAGGTGTAAAGACAATTGCTCCTGCGTTCTCAAGCATAGGAATGAGATAAGGAAGAACTATTGTTTGTGTGTATAGGTCCTCAGTAGTACCGAATAGAATTGGTCTTTGCCATCTCCATCCACCCTTCTTAGCATCGTAATATCTTCCATGCGATGACCATACAGAAAGATGTCTATTCTGTAATCCCTCTGTGATTTCATTAGGGCGAGAAACATTCTTTACCCATGGTGCATCTTCATAATCTGTTTTCCCCCATGTTGACTTACTCGATTGTGCAAAAGTATTTGCAAACGACATTGCAAGAAGGACTGTACACAGCAATTTTATCTTCATTATCCGTTTAATTCTCCTATCGTAAACAATTCTGGATGTTTACCCTTAAAGTCTTTGAAATACAATTTGATTTCCTTCATGTCCTGTTCCAAATCGCCCGATGGTGTTATAACCTTTGAACACTCTATTAGCTTCCTTTCATAATCTAATCCGTAGAGGTAGATAGGCAGTTGTGCTTTTAGAGCAATATAATAAAAGCCTTTCTTCCATTCAGGGTTTAGACTTCTGGTTCCTTCGGGAGTAATACAAAGTTGGAACTTATCACGCTTTATAGCATAGTCGGCTAACCGGTCGGTCATACTTGCCTTCTTATCACGCCATACAGGGATTCCTCCGAGTTTGCGAAAGATAGGACCAAGCGGCCAGAAGAACCATTCCTTCTTCATAAGGAAGCTGCTCTCTAGTCGCTCAGCTCTTGCGTAAAGCTGACCAATAAGGAAATCATAATTACTTGTGTGAGGTGCAAGACAAATAATAGCTTTGTCAGGTAATGTAAACCTAACATCCTTCTTCCACCCCATAAAACTATAAAGAAGCCACTTTGATATACCCTGTAACATTATGCAAGGTTATTGAGTTGATCAACAATCTCATTGACTTCTTTACTAAACTTGTCCTTCAAGTCTTTGAAATATACTTTGGCAGGCATACCCGGCTGAACGTGAGATACGCGTCTGATGTAATTGCTGTGCATTACTAAAATAGAAGTGAGGATAGCCTCAGTATTGTCATTATCACGATTCTCACCATAGAGAGATGCTGCGATGCCCTCTGTAAACAAATCACCACAAATGTAATTGATGGTGCGTTTCAAATCTCTTTTGTTGCTCATATTAATCCTAAATAGCTATATTTTATATTTTCGTTCAAAGATAAATAAAAAAAAAGAAAAGCAAGACTTTCTTACATAAAAATAGAGTTAAAATTTTAATTTAGCGTCTTTTCCTTTCTATTATCGGATAAAAAAAGTAAATTTGCAGAGTAGTAAAGACATTAAATAAATCATTATATTCAAATCATTTAAATTAAACACATGGAAATTAGCGCATTGCAGAAGGAAAGAGCAGGCTATCAGCCAAAGTTGCCTAAGGCTCTTCAGGGTGCAGTAAAGGTGCAGGAAGGTGCTCCTACACAGAGTGTTGACAATCAAGAGGATATCAAGAAGTTATTCCCTAACACGTACGGAATGCCTCTCGTAGAGTTTGTTCCAGCTGATTCGGCTAACAATGCTAAGATTAACGTTGGTATCATTCTTTCAGGTGGTCAGGCTCCTGGTGGTCACAACGTTATCTCTGGTCTCTTCGATGAGGTTAAGAAGTTGAACCCAGAGAACCGTCTTTATGGTTTCCTTATGGGTCCTGGTGGTCTTGTTGATCACAACTATATTGAGATTACTGCTGAGAATCTTCAGGCTTACCGCAACACTGGTGGCTTCGATATGATTGGTTCAGGTAGAACAAAGCTTGAGAAGGAAGAGCAGTTTGAGAAGGGACTTGAGATTCTTCGTAAGTTGGATATCAAGGCTGTTGTAATCATTGGTGGTGACGACTCTAATACTAATGCTTGTGTATTGGCTGAATACTATGCTGCTAAGCAGTATGGTGTACAGGTTATTGGTTGCCCTAAGACTATCGATGGCGACTTGAAGAACGATCAGATTGAGACTTCTTTCGGTTTCGATACAGCAACAAAGACTTACTCTGAGCTTATCGGTAACATCGAGCGTGACTGTAACTCTGCTCGTAAGTATTGGCACTTCATCAAGTTGATGGGTCGTTCTGCATCTCACATCGCTCTTGAGTGTGCTTTGCAGACTCAGCCAAACATCTGCTTAGTATCTGAGGAAATTGAATCTAAGGATCAGACTTTGAATGATATCGTTGAGTATATCGCAGGTGTTGTTGCTTACCGTGCAGAGCAGGGTAACAACTTCGGTGTTGTTTTGATTCCAGAAGGTCTTATCGAGTTTATTCCTGCTATCGGTCGTTTGATTCAGGAGTTGAATGATTTGCTCGCTGCTCATGGTGCTGATTATTTGAACCTTGACAAGGATGCACAGCGTAAGTATATCCTTGAACACCTCTCTGCAGAGAACAAGGCTACATTTGAAACACTTCCAGAGGGCGTTGCTCGTCAGCTTTCTCTCGACCGTGACCCACACGGAAACGTACAGGTATCTCTCATTGAGACAGAGAAACTCATCTCTGAGATGGTTGCAGCTAAGCTTGATCAGTGGAAGAAGGAAGGTAAGTATGCTGGTAAGTTCTCTCCTTTGCACCACTTCTTTGGTTACGAGGGTCGTTGTGCAGCTCCTTCTAACTTTGATGCAGACTACTGCTATGCACTTGGTTCATCTGCAGCTCAGTTGATTGCTAACGGTAAGACAGGTTATATGGCTATCGTTAAGAACACTACAGCTCCTGCTGATCAGTGGAAGGCAGGAGGTGTACCAATCACTATGATGATGAACATGGAGAGACGTAATGGTGAGATGAAGCCTGTTATTCGTAAGGCACTTGTTGAACTTGATGGTGCTCCATTCAAGACTTTTGCTGCTCAGCGTGAGAAGTGGGCTAAGGAAACATGCTATGTTTATCCAGGTCCTATCCAGTACTGGGGTCCTTCTTCAGTATGTGATCAGACTACTAAGACTCTCGAATTAGAGCAGGCTAAGTAATAGTATATTCATAAAGAAGAGATGGAGGATAAATCTATCCTCTGTTTCTTCTTTTGTTTTATATAATTTCTTATTTTCTTCTGACCTTTATGCTTTGAGTAGTTGGTAAATATTTTAAATTATCCCTTTGATATTCAATCTATTATTATGGTATTCATACGAGAATAAAAGCACATGAATACAGCTGTAAGTAGTGCTTAATTGCTTTCATTTTTGTTGTCTATAGATCTAAAGAAACAACATGTTTGAACTCATATTTAAGTAGTGTGCTAATTTATTTTCATGAAAATAATTATTTATTTTCACGTAAATAAATCTTTTTCTTCATGAAAAGAAATTCTTTTCTTCATGAAAAAAAAACTTGAAAGTTCAATATACATAGATGTAAAGTAGAATATAAAATTATCCAAAAGTAAGAAAATGTTTATCTCTAAAGTGCTTCAATCAATACTAAAGACTTGGATTCAGATGCCAAGTTGGATGCGTTGGGCTGGAGGATTGTGTCTTGCAGTAGGGTATAGTTTTCTGTTTTACTTCTTTTTTGTATCACCTACAGGTTTTAGATGGCGTGCTATTTATGGTGATCCAGATTATCCTGAAGGTTATACGATTTATGGTATTGATGTAAGTCGTTATCAAGGTACGATTAACTGGAATCGACTTAGAAATGCACTGATAGATCGTTTGCCTATTCGTTTTGTGATTATCAAGTCAACGGAGGGCGATAGTCATATTGATACTAAGTTCCGTGATAACTTCTCCAATGCGAAAGAACATGGTTTTATACGTGGTGTATATCATTTCTGGAGTAATAAGTCGTCAGCACGTCGGCAGGCTTATTTCTTCCTTGCCATGGTTCATCTGCAGCCGGGAGATTTACCACCTGTGCTTGATGTGGAACATAAACCAAAGAATATCAGTACAGAAGAGTTCCAGCAGAATATTCTGACGTGGCTACATATAGTAGAAGATAGGTATCATGTGAAACCTATCATCTATACCTATTATAAGTTTAAAGACCAATACCTTTCTGATTCTCGCTTTGATGATTATCCTTATTGGATAGCCCACTATTATGTTAATCAGATGGAGTACCAAGGTGCTTGGAAATTCTGGCAGCATACCGATGCCGGAAGGCTGCCAGGTATTAAGGGATATGTAGACTTAGACATCTACAATGGTAGCTTCTATGACTTACAGCAACTACTTATCCAAGATGATGTTACTGACGTTCAAGTAGTAGGCAACACCAATCGTGATTCAACAAACGTTGATTCTCTTTAAGACCGAGTTCATTAGCTTTTTGAAGGATAGCCTCTGCGTCTTGCTCATAAAATCCACTCAGAATAATCTTTGATTCTGTTGTCATAACGCTGACAAAGTCGTCTATATCTTCAAGGATAATGTTACGGTTGATATTTGCTAAGATAACATCAAAGACACCACTCACATGTGATAAGACTCGTCTGTCGCCTTCAAGCACATCTAATTCTACACCATTTAGTTCGGCATTATGCTCAGCATTGCGTACACTCCACTCATCAATGTCATAGCTTACAACTTCTTTTGCACCGCACTTTGCAGCAACAATGCCTAAAATACCTGTTCCACAACCACAATCAAGAACTCTCTTTTCTTTGAGGTCTTGGTTTAGTAGTAATGAAACAATCATCTGTGTTGTCTCATGTGTACCTGTTCCAAATGCTTGTTGTGCATCAATGGCAATCTTCATTGGGATTGTCTCAAGTTGAGGATAGGTAGCTGTGGCATCTTCTTCCATATTCTTACAGATGATAGCACAGCGGTCGTCAATGATGATAGGGTCGAAACCTGCTTTTTCCCATTCCTCATTCCAGTTCTTATCTTCAGCTTGAGCAGCTTCGAAAGAAACTTTTACGTCTGGAATTGGCAAGTTCTGCATGATCTCAGTGAGTGTTTCTTCATTGAAAAGGTCTTCTTGGCAGTAGCCAACGAGTCCGTCTGGTTCGTCTGTGAAAGAATCAAATCCAACTTCAGCTGCAAGAGCTGCAATAATGTCTCTTACATCCTGAGAATCAGGTTCTGCCGTAAACTTTACTTGTATATATTTCATCTTGGTGTTAAATTTCTACTGCAAAATTATAAAAAATAGGGAAAAACCTACCATGGATTAGGGAAAATCCGTATATTTGCAAAGAAAGTTATCTTATTTTTGCACTATAAAGATTGTGTACAAACATTATCTTGGTGTTAAAACAAGTGTAAATTAAAAAAAAGGTATATGAAACGTTCAGTATTACTTTCGGTTTTATTTGGAGCTATGCCATTGCTATCAATGGCGCAAGATGACCTTTATTTTACCCCGTCAAAGGCGGATCAGTCTGTTTATCAACAGAGTAAAGTGGAGGAGGATCGCCCTGTATATTATAGCGGTATTGGTAAGTCTAATGACGAATACAATCGTCGTGGCAAGTATAATTATAAGAAAATAGGAGTTGATTCTCTTGGAAACGATATCTTTATGTCTCGTATCTCTACGTTGCATGGCGACTCTGTAGTGTTAGATACTATCTATGGAGGTTTCACTCGTCAGTACGAAAGTGATAACGATGACTTTGCTTATAGCCGAAGAATGAGTCGTTTTGATGGATTTTGGGGTGGCTATTATGACCCATGGTTTGCTGGTCGCTCTTCGTTCTATGTAGGATGGGGATGGCGTTCACCTTATTATGGTGGCTGGTATGACAGATGGGATGATCCATGGTCATATGGTTATTATGGTGGCTATCCTTATTATAGCTATTATGGTGGTTATCCATATTATGGCTACTACGGCGGTTATCCATACTATTATGGTTATGCTGACTATGGTTGGTACAACCCATGGAGCAGATATTATGGCTATTATGGTGGCTATCCTTACTATGGTTATAGAAGAGGTGGCTACTATGCTTACAATGGTCATACGGGTACAGCTAATCACTGGGGTAACTCTCCAAGAGACTTTGGTTCTCAAGCAAGAAGTGGTTCCTATGACAACGGACGATCTTCTTTCTCAAGTCGTCGTGGCAATGTAAACCAGTATGGTAACAATGCATCTCAGAGTAA
Organism: Prevotella melaninogenica ATCC 25845; assembly: GCF_000144405.1. Classification (NCBI taxonomy): domain Bacteria; kingdom Pseudomonadati; phylum Bacteroidota; class Bacteroidia; order Bacteroidales; family Prevotellaceae; genus Prevotella; species Prevotella melaninogenica. The sequence goes on along the minus strand of NC_014371.1, from coordinate 601,462 downwards.
TGATATGAGAAGCTACTATGATCGCTTCGCTGGCGCACGTCAGAATGGTTTTGAGAATCAGACACGCTCTTATTCTCAACCAGAGCGCTCTACATTCTCACAGCCTTCACCAAGCTCATTTGGTGGTGCAAGAGGTGGTGGTAGCTTCGGTGGCTCATATTCTGGCGGTGGAGGCAGCAACTCTGGTGGCTCACGCAGTGCCTTCGGTAGTCATAGATAGTATTTTGGATAATGAATTTTTAATTAATAAAGAATATCAGAAATGAAGAGTAAATATATTTTCTTTGCTGTTTCGTTGTTTGCTGCTTTGTCTGCAAATGCACAGGAGACATACGAGAATGCTAAGTTAGCAGGAGAGGACTTGAATGGTACTGCACGCTATGTTGGTATGGGCGGAGCCATGGAAGCCTTGGGTGCTGATATTTCTACTATCGGTTCTAACCCAGCTGGTATCGGTTTGTTCCGTCACAGCAATGTTAGTCTCAGTGCTGGTCTTCTTATGCAATCAGATGGTAAGGAGTTCTCTAATGGTAAGAAGACTAATCTGAGTTTCGACCAGATTGGTGGTGTCTATACTACTCGTACTGGTCAGAAGTCTTTCCTTAACTTTGGTTTCAATTATCATAAGAGCAAGAACTTTGATTATATCCTTAATGCTGCAGGCTCTTTGAATGGAAGTTCACAGAATAAGCAGTCATATATTAAAGGTATACTTGGTAATGAAAATAATGGTGGATTCTTTGTTGGTAAAGATAAGAAAGGTCAGAATGTTGGTTATGTAGAGGCTCCAACACCAAACAATCCATCACCAAATGTAGCATCTACTTGGAGTCAGATTGATTACCTTTATTGGAATTCATTGATTCCAGGTAGCACAGGAACTTATAATTATGAGAAAGCTACTGGTTATACTTTAGACCGTGCGCATACTGGCTATATTGGTAACTACGACTTTGCTGTGAGTGGAAACCTCAATGACAGGGTTTATCTCGGTTTGACATTCGGTATGAAGGATGTTAATTATAAGGGATATAGTGAGTATCGTGAGAACTTAAACAATGCTGGTGGTGTACTTGTTCGTGATGAGAGAAAGGTAACGGGTTCAGGTTTTGATATCACAGCTGGTGTAATTGTTCGTCCAGTAGCTGAGTCTCCATTTAGAATTGGTGCATACGTGAAGTCTCCAACATGGTATGACTTGACGACTTCAAATGTTACTCGTCTTGTTTATGCGTCAGGCACATCAAGTCAGGAAAAAGGTGTTGCTAACTCATACGATTTCAAGATGTGGACCCCTTGGAAGTTTGGCTTCTCTCTTGGTCACACTGTTGGCAACTACCTTGCCTTGGGTGCAACTTACGAGTATGAGAATTATAGTAATATTAATAGTAGAGTCAATGATGGTGGATACTATGATTATTACTATGGTCAGTACTACGAGTCATCAATCCCTGACAAGAAT